>PNJT01000001.1 GCA_013822005.1 Novosphingobium sp.
GTCCGGCACCTGTAAACTCCAAATACTCCCAACCGCCGTTCGCATCGAGCGAAGTCGAGATGCCGCGCGCAGTGTCTCGACTTCGCTCGACACGAACGGAGGTAGGGCAGAGGAGTCGGGGTGTTTTGGAACCGCCCCCATATCCGTTCGTCCCGAGCGAAGTCGAGGGACTGCCCAGCCGCGATCCCTCGACTCCGCTCGGGACGAACGGATATGGTGTCATCGTTAGTCCACCAGCGCCACCGCCCGGATCCACCCCGCGCTCGCCCCTTCGATCTTGACCGGGAAGCAACTGAGCGTGAAGCCGCTGGTCGGCAGCGCGGCCAGGTTCATCAGCTTTTCGATCTGCCAGTATGGGCGGATGCGGCCGGCTTTGTGGCCTTCCCAGATGATCGCCGGATCGCGGGTTTCGGCCCAGCGCTTGGCGGTGTGGCTGAACGGGGCGTCCCACGACCAGGCATCGGTGCCAACTACCTCGACCCCGCGCTCGGTCAGATAGAGTGTGGCTTCCGCGCCAAGGCCGACACCCTGGTCGGTGAAATTGTCGGTGCCATAGATCGCGCCGGACTGGATCAGGACGATGTCGAGCGGCTGCAGCTCATGCCCGATCCGCGCCAGTTCGGCCTCGACTTGTGCGGCACTGACCACGGTGCCGTGGGGAAGGGCGCTGAAATCGAGCTTCACGCCGGGGCGGTAGAAGCGGTCGAGCGGCGCCTGGTCGATCGTCGGGGCGGGGCTCTCGCCACTGTCGGTGGTCGAATGGTAGTGCCACGGCGCGTCCATATGGGTGCCGTTGTGGGTGGACAGCGTCAGCGTCTCAACCGCCCAGCCTTCGCCATCGGGCAGGTCTTCCTTGGTGAGGCCCGGGAAGAACAAGGCGATCTGGGCCCAGGTCTCCGAATGATCGGTATAATGGATCTGCGGCAGCATCACGGGCGGGTCGGACACCACCTTGGCGGTGATCGGGATCGAGAGGTCGATGAATTGCGTCATGACCTGAGTGTTGACCTGCTTTCCCTTTACGTCAATGGAAAGCGGCATGAGCCTTCCCCAAACGCTAGCCGCCGCGCGGCCGATCGACCGCGGATTTGCCGCTACTGTGCCTGCCGACTGGATGCAGGGCCGCACCACTTATGGCGGGTTTTCTGCCGCGCTGGCGCTGGCCGCGGCGCAGCGACTGGTCGAAGGCCTGCCGCCGCTGCGTTCTGCCACGGTCAATTTCGTCGGGCCGCTGGCGGGCGAGGTCGAGGTCCGTGCGCGGCTGCTACGCCAGGGCCGCAACGCCACCTGGATCGACGCCGAAGTGACCGGCGAGGCCGGGGTGGGGCTGACCGCGACATTCGTGTTCATGGGCGCGGTCGAGGCCAGCACGCTGCACCTCCACGACGTGCCGATGCCCGCCGATGTGGTGCCGCTGGCCGATGCAGTGCCGCTGCCCGACCGCGCCGGTCCCAGCTTCGCCCCCAACCTCGAACGCCGCTTCGCCCTGCCGCAGAGCATCGAGAAGGTGCCCGAAATCTGCTGGTGGGAGCGGATCAAGGACGCCGAAAGCCTCGACCCGATGGTCGCGCTGGTGCTGCTGGCCGATGCCCTGCCGCCGGGCGTCATGCCGCTGACCGGACCCGCGCCGATCAGCTCGATGACCTGGCTGATCAACCTCTTGACCCCGCTGCCCGAAACCGACGGCGGCTGGTTCCTGCTGCAGGCCAAAGGCAACTATGCCGAAAAGGGCTGCTCCAGCCAGGACATGGCAATCTGGAACACCCGCGGCGAGGCGGTTGCGGTGGGCATGCAGTCAATCGCGATCTTTGGCTAAGTTACGCCCGCTACACTCAAATCCGTTCACATCGAGCGAAGTCGAGGGGGCTCAGTTCAAACCAAACCTCCGTTCGCATCGAGCGAAGTCGAGATGCTGCGCGCAGTGTCTCGACTTCGCTCGACACGAACGGAGGTAGGGTGGAGTTCAGGACAAGCGGGTTTGGTTAGGAGCTTTGCAACTCACCATCCAGGAACGCCGCCACTTCGTTCAGCGCGACATCCTTGGCCAGGAAGGCCTCGCCGATGCCCTTCATCAGCACGAAGGGCAGCACGCCGGCATCCATTTTCTTGTCGTGGAGCATGTGTGCGACCAGCGCAGGGCCATCGCAATTAAGGCCGAGCGATGAAATCTCGCTGGCCATGCCCACATCGGCGAAATGGCGCGCGACATGTTCGGCGCTGGCTTTGGGCATCAGGCCGCGTGCGGCAGAGAAGCGCGCGGCCAGGACCATGCCCAGCGCAACACCTTCGCCGTGGAGCAGGCGGTCTGAAAAGCCGGTCTGCGCTTCCAGCGCGTGGCCGAAAGTGTGCCCCAGGTTGAGCAGTGCGCGCAGGCCCAGCGTCTCGCGCTCGTCCGCCGCGACGATCCGGGCCTTGGCGGCCACCGAGTGCGCCACGGCATATTCGCGGGCACCGGCGTCTCCGGCCAGCAGTTCGGCCCCGTGGGCATCGCACCAGGCGAAAAAGTCGGCATCGCCCAGCAGGCCGTATTTCACGACCTCGGCATAGCCCGCTTTCAGCTCGCGTTCGGGCAAAGTGTCCAGCGTGGCAAGGTCGGCCAGCACCAGCGCGGGCTGGTGAAACGCGCCGACCAGGTTCTTGCCCGCGGGCGTATTGATCGCGGTCTTGCCGCCGACGCTCGAATCGACCTGGGCGAGCAGGGTGGTCGGCAGCTGGATGAACTGGCAGCCGCGCTTGAGGATTGCGGCGGCGAACCCGGTCAGGTCGCCGATCACCCCGCCGCCGAGCGCCAGCACATGGTCGCCGCGCTCGACTTCTTCGGCCAGCAGCCAATCGACCGTGGCGGAAAGCTGGTCCCAGCTCTTGCTCGCCTCGCCTGCCGGCAGGATCCGCCAGGCCGCTTCGTGTCCGCCGGCGTGGAGCGCGGTTTCGACAGTCTCGCCCCAGCGGGCGTGGACATTGGCGTCGGTCACCACCGGCACGCGGCGCTTGCGCAGGCGGGGGCTGCACTGGTCGACCAGGCTGGCCACCAAGCCGGTGCCGACCCGCACTTCATAGGGCCGTCCGGCGACATCGACAGGGATCACAGCCATTGGTCGATTGCCTCCAGGATTGCGACGACAGTCCGCCCGTGCGGGCCTTGACCGCTTTTCACATGGATCGGGGCCTGGGCATAGGCGCTTTCGCGCTCCGCCTTGAGCCGGGTCAGGATCTCGCGCGGATCGCCTTGTTTGAGCAGCGGGCGATTGTCCTTGCGGCCAACCCGTTCGAGCAGCACCTCGATATCGCTGTCGAGCCAGACCGCGATGCCCTGATCGAGCACCAGCGCGCGGGTCTGTTCGTTGACGAAAGCCCCGCCGCCGGTGGCGATGACCTTGGGGCGGCTCTCCGCCGGGCCATCGAGCAGGCGGGCGATCACCCGGCGTTCGCCATCACGGAAATAGGCTTCGCCGAAGCGTTCGAAGATCTCCGGGATCGCCATCTGCGCGGCGCGCTCGATCTCCTCGTCGGCATCGACGAACGGCATGTGCAGCAGCGCCGAAAGCCGCTTGCCGACGCTGGTCTTGCCCACACCCATCATCCCCACCAGCACGACCGGGCGGTCGATCCGCAGGGCCAATGCCTCGATTTCGGCGGGGGACAGTTGATGCTCCATTGCGGGCTCGCCTATAGTTGGGCTAACCGGGGTTGCAAGTTTTTGGCGGAAGAGGTCGCGTGGCGATAGAAGTGCGCAAGGGCTGGATGTTTGGCGGCCTTGGGCTGGCGCTGCTGGCGGCCACGCTGTTGTGGGCCTGGCTGGATGGCGGCGAACGCCCGCTGGACAGACTCGAAGCGCCTGCGATGCTGCCGAAAGTCGGCCAATGAAGCGCGCGCTGCTGACCACTGCCGGGCTGGCTTTGGCGATGACTTCGGTCTGGGCAGCGGCCCAGAATTCGCCCGAATCGCTGTTGCCGCCGGGCTTTGAAAAGCCCAGGCCCAAGCCGGGCACACCCGCCGTTCCCAGCGCAGGGTCCAGTCCTGTGGTCCAGCCGATCCCTGGCAATTCCAGCGCTCCCGGTGCGGCCCGTCCCGCCACGCTGCCCTCGGGCGCGAAGATTCCGACGCTCAAGGAAATCGAGTCGATGAGCCCCGACCAGCTCGACGAGCTGCTGGGGCTCAAGCCCAAGTTCGATATGCCCTCCGCCGCGCGCCGCTCGATGAAGCAGGTCGGGATCCTGGCCGAGGACGAGGGCGGGATGCCCGCCTGGTCGCTGGTCCGGCAGGATGCGCGGCTGGTCATGGCCGTGCTCGATGGCAACAAGGGGCAGCTGGTTTCGCGCTGGGGGCATATCCTGCTGCGCCGCGCGCTGGCCTCGCGGCTCGATGCGCCGGTCGGGATGAACCCCGCCGATTTCGCCGCGGGCCGCGCCGCGCTGCTGGTGCGGATGGGAGAGGGCGAGGCCGCCCGCCAGCTGGTCCAGGATGTCGATGCTGGCAACTACACCCCGGCGCTGACCCAGGCGGCGATGGATGCCTATGCCTTTACTGCCGACATTACCGGGATTTGCCCGGTGACGTCGGTGATCGGCAGCAATCGCAAGGATACCGACTGGCGCGTGCTGCGCGCGATCTGCGCTTCGTTCCAGGGCGATGGCGCGGCGGGCCTTGCGCAGCTCGACCAGCTGGTCGGCGAAGGCGACAAAGACGGGGGCGGCTGGCCGCGGATCGACGTGCTGCTGGCCCAGCGCTATGCCGGGGCCGCGGGCAAGGCGCGGCGCACGGTCAAGATCGAATGGGACGGGGTCGCGGGGATGAACCCCTGGCGCTATGCCCTGGCGCTGGCAGTCGGGATTGAGCCGCCCGAGGCGCTGACCAAGGACTTGCCGGTGCGCTACCTCTTCGTTGCCGCCACAGCGCCGATGGCCAAGCTGGAACTGCGCGCCAGAGGGGCTGACCGCGCCGCCGGGGCCGGGATCCTCTCCAGCGCGGCGATGGTCGATCTTTACAGCCAGATCTATGCCCAGGACGATATCAACGGTCCCTGGGCCGACGCGGCCGATAGGCTGCGCAATGCCTACATCGCCGAAAGCGCCAGCGATCGCCATGCCGCGATTCTCGCGCTGTGGGATGGCGCGGACGATCCGCAGGCCCGCTACTCGCGCCAGGTGCTGACCGCCTATGCCGCCGCGCGGCTGCCCGTTTCGAGCACTTTTGCCAAGGACGCGCCCGATCTGATCGCCTCGATGCTGGCTGCCGGGCTCGATCAGAACGCGCTCAAATGGGGTCCGCAGGCCGATATCGGCTCGCTCGCCTGGGGGCAGTTGGCCTTGGCCGTGCCCAATCGCGCAGCGCCGGTCGATGGCTCGGCGCTCGATACCTTTTACGGCAACGATCCCAGCGACGGGTACCGCAAATCGCGGTTCCTGCTGGCTGGGCTTGCCGGACTCGCCCGGGTTGAGGGCGATGCGGCCAAGGACTTTGCCGCCAAGCTGGGCATCGATCTGGGCCGCCAGACCAAGTGGTCCCGGCTGATCACCCAGGCCGCCGACGTCAACAACCGCGAACTGGTGGTGCTGCTGGCCGGCCTTGGCATGCAGGGCGATGGCTGGGACAAGATGACCAGCGTCAACCTCTATCACATCGTCTCGGCGCTGAACCGGGTCGGGCTTTCCGCCGAAGCGCGGATGATCGCGGCGGAAGCCGTCGCGCGGGGTTAGGCAATCTCTGCCGCCATCGAAGCCTTCCTCGCCATGCTCGCCGCCGAACGCGGGGCGGCGGCGAACACTTTGGCAGCCTACCGGCGTGACCTTGAAGGCGCCGAGGAAGCCATCGGCGACCTGGTCAGCGCCGACCGCGAAGCCTTTGCCTCATTGGGCGGAGCCTGGGCCAGCCTTGCGCCTTCCAGCCTGGCGCGCAAATGCTCGGCCTTGCGCCAGTTCTGCGGTTTCCTGGTCGATGAAGGCTGGCGCAAGGACGATCCTTCACCCGCCCTGCCGCGTCCGCGCACCCGCCGCCCGCTGCCGCGCCTGCTGGGCCACGGCGAGGTTGAGGCGCTGTTCGCCCGCGCCGAGGAGGAGGCAGTGGGAGACAAGCGCGAGGCGGTGCGGCTGCTGGCGCTGCTCGAGCTGCTTTATGGCTCGGGCCTGCGCGCGACCGAGCTGGTCTCGCTGCCGCTCAATGGGGTGCCACGCGATGCGCCGTTCCTCAATGTCACCGGCAAGGGCGGGCAGCAGCGGCTGGTTCCGGTCAGCGGGCGCGCGCGCGAGGCCTTGTCGCGCTGGCTGGCCCTGCGCGGGGAGGGCGGCAAGCTGCTGTTTCCGGGGACCGGCAAGAGCGGTCACCTGACCCGGATCCGCCTGTTCCAGCTGCTCCGCGCGCTGGCGGCACGCGCCGGGATCGATCCCGAAAAGGTCAGCCCGCATGTGCTGCGCCACGCTTTCGCGACCCATCTGCTGGAGGGCGGGGCAGACCTGCGGGTGCTGCAAACGCTGCTGGGCCATGCCGATATTGCCACCACCCAGATCTACACCCATGTCGATGCCGCGCGGCTGGTCGCCTTGGTCAATGCCCGGCACCCCCTTGCCGTTCGGTCACGGGAAGGCTAGCGCGGCACGATGATTTCCTACCTTGAGTTCGAAAAGCCGGTCGCGGCGCTCGAAGCACGCATTGCCGAGCTTAAGCAGACCGCCAGCCAGGGCGATGTTGACCTCGCCGCCGAGATCCGCCGTCTCGAAATGAAAAGCGCGGACTTGCTCGCCAGCACCTATGCCGCGCTGACCCCGTGGCAGAAGACCCAGGTCGCCCGGCACCCGATGCGCCCGCATTTCTGCGACTATGTCGGCAGCATGTTCAGCCATTTCATGCCCTTGGGCGGGGACCGCTACTTCGGCGACGACCAGGCGATTATCGGCGGCTTTGCCAGGCTGGATGGGCGCAAGGTGATGCTGATCGGCCATGAAAAAGGCAACGACACCCAAAGCCGCATCCGCCACAACTTCGGCATGGGCAAGCCCGAAGGCTATCGCAAGGCGATCCGGCTGATGGACATGGCCGGGCGGTTCGGCCTGCCGGTGGTGACGCTGGTCGATACTTCGGGCGCATTTCCGGGGGTTGAGGCCGAGGAACGCGGCCAGGCCGAAGCGATTGCGCGCTCGACCGAGGCGTGTCTGGCGTTGCCAGTGCCGATGGTCGCGGTGATCGTGGGCGAGGGCGGTTCGGGCGGCGCGGTGGCGCTGGCCAGCGCCGAGCGCGTGCTGATGCTGGAACATGCGGTCTATTCGGTGATCAGCCCCGAAGGCTGCGCCTCGATCCTGTGGCGCACTGCCGAAAAGGCGGCGGATGCGGCCGAGGCAATGAAAGTCACCGCGCAGGATCTGCTGGGACTGGGGGTCATTGACCGGATCGTCAAGGAGCCGGTTGGCGGCGCACACCGCGAGCCCGAATTGATGGCCAAGGCGCTGTCCGCTGCGCTTGGCGAAGAGCTTGACGCGCTGGGCAAGTTGTCGGGCGAAAAGCTGCGCGCCAAACGCGAAGAGCGGTTCCTGCGGATCGGTGCGAGTTGATCCGTTAGTTTGTTGCGATCACAGGGCTTTTCAATCGCTTGATCTGGGCCTAGCCTCACGTGGTTAACTCCATGATGAGGAGATCCCCGATGAAACTTGGTCGCATTTCGAAGTATACGCTTGGCACCGCGCTGGTGCTGGTATCGGTCCCCCAAACCACCCTGTGGGCCCAGGCCGTCCAGACCGTCCAGGCGATCAGCCAGAAGGACAAGGACGAAGGCGCCAAATACCACCCGCAGCTGATGGCCGAATTCGGCGGGGCGATGACCGGACCTTATGCCGACTATGTTGGCGCCGTGGGCAAGAAGATCGCGGTCCAGTCAGGGCTGTCGAACAGCTCGAGCGACTTTACCGTCACCTTGCTCAACAGCTCGGTCAACAACGCCTTTGCGATCCCCGGTGGCTATGTCTACTCCACCCGCCAGCTGGTCGCGCTGATGAACAATGAGGCGGAACTGGCCGGTGTGCTGGGCCACGAAGTTGGCCACGTTGCCGCGCGCCACAGCGCCAGGCGGCAGAGCGCGGCGACCAAGAACCAGGTGATCGGGATCGGCGGGGCGCTGCTGGCCGGCGTGCTGCTGGGCAACAAGAGCCAGGTCGGGCAACTGCTGCAGAAGGGCTTTCTCCAGGGATCGCAGCTGCTGACGCTCAAATACTCGCGCAGCCAGGAGAATGAGGCCGATGCGCTGGGGGTCCAGTATCTCAAGAAGGCCGGCTACGATCCGCGGGCGATGTCCACCGTGCTGCTCAGCCTGGCCAACCAGAATGCGCTCGATGCGCGGATGATGGGGACCAGCGATCAGGTGCCGGCCTGGGCCTCGTCGCACCCCGATCCGGCCTCGCGCGTGCGCACCACCCAGAACCTGGCCGGAACGACCACCGGGATGACCAACCGCGATCTGTTCCTGACCCGGATCAACGGCATGACCTATGGCGATTCGGCCGAACAGGGCTTTGTCGATGGCCGCAAATTCGCTCACCCGATCTACAAGATGGGGTTCGAGGCCCCGGCCGGGTACTTCCTGGTCAATGGCACCCGTGCCGTTGCAATTGGCGGGCAGGGCGGCAAAGGCCAGCTCACGACCGCCCAGTTCACCGGCGATCTCGACGCCTATGTGCGCACGGCCTTCAACACCTTTGGCCAGGCCAACCAGGTCCAGCTCAACCCGTCGAGCATCGAACGCACCACGGTGAACGGGATCCAGGCGGCTTACGGTGTGGCGCGCGTCGCTTCGGGCAGCGGCCAGGTCGATGTTACGGTCTTTGCCTATCAGTGGGATGCCAGCACGGCCTATCACTTCATCACGATCACCCAGGCCGGGGCGAACCCGTTCCAGCCGATGTTTGGCTCGATGAAGCGCCTGACCGCTGCCGAAGCGGCGACGCTCAAGGCGCGCAAGCTGGTGGTGCTAACCGTCAAGAAAGGCGACACCGTGCAGTCGCTCAGCACCCGCATGGCCTATACCGATGCGCCGCTTGACCGGTTCCGGGTGCTGAATGGATTGCCCGCGTCAACCACCACGCTGACGGTGGGGCAGAAGGTCAAGATTGTAACGTACTAGTTGGGTTTCAGCAGAGCTGAAACTGCGCAACACCGGCCCACTCCCCCTCCCGACCACCCATTAGGGTATCCCTAGGATATGGGTGGTCGGGAGGGGGAGTGGGCCGGTGTTGCCGCGCGTGAGCGCGCAAATTCAGCGCACAAACGAAAGGGGCGGCAGGGAAACCCGCCGCCCCTCGCTATGCAGCCGTCTGGCCTGCCGCTTACGCCGAAGCGTTAGCCTTCTGCATGGCCGACGAGGTGGTGTTGAAGGTGGTCTGCAGTTCGTTGCCCAGACCCTGCATGGCAGTGATGGCGGCAACGGCGATCAGAGCAGCGATCAGGCCATATTCGATGGCGGTCGCACCAGCTTCGTCACGGAACAGCTTGTTGATGAACTTCATGGTCAGTCTCCTGTTGGCAGTCTAGATTACCCGGCTCTTTCCCTGTCACCCGGATCGAGCAATCACCGAGTTAAGGGGAAAACCTTGCGAAATGTTTAAGGGGTGGCCCCCGAAATCGCATCCTTGGTCTTGCTCGAAATCGTGTTCCAGGTGAGCTGGCTTTCGCCCGCGAAGTTTTCGAGGGCGGTCATCATTGCCAGGATGATCAGTGAGCAAATCAGCCCCATTTCGATCGCGGAAGTGCCTTGCTGGTCGCGCAGCAACTTTGTCATGAATGCTCTCATCGGACCCGGTCTCCGCCATAAAAATGGGTGCAGATCAGCGGGGCTTAAGGTGGTCATCCCTAAGATTTGGTTTAAGGATCGCCTTGCTTTGAAAAAAATTCCGACAATGACCGACGTGGTTGCCGTGGCGCTGATCGCTCCGGAGGGAAGGGTGCTGATGCAGCGGCGCGCCGCGGGACGCCAGCATGGCGGGCTGTGGGAATTCCCCGGCGGCAAGGTCGAAACGGGAGAAACGCGGGAACGCGCGCTGCTGCGCGAGATTCGCGAGGAGCTCGCGTTGGAGCTCGATCCGGGCCACCTCGCGCCTCTGGCCGAAGCATCGGACCCGGCGGCCGGGATTGTCATATCGCTTTACACTTGCCGCGAATGGCACGGCACGCCGGCCCGTCTTGATGCCGAAGCCCAGGGTTGGTTTGCACCAGCCGAGTTGGATGCACTGGCGATGCCGCCGCTCGATGTGCCGCTTGCCAGGGCTGTGAAACAACTGCTGGAAGAGGCGAATTAGCACCTTGCCAAGGTGCATCGACGCCCCTATGTGCGCCCTTCCAATGCGCGCCCGTAGCTCAGCTGGATAGAGCATCAGACTACGAATCTGAGGGTCGGACGTTCGAATCGTTCCGGGCGCGCCAAGCATTTCCGCCGTTTCTTGCCAAAAGCAGGAGACGGCGTTTTTGCTTCAGCAATCACATAGCAAGCACGGGAATCAGTTTCGCCGCTAGCGCAGTTAAGGATTGTCGTCCGCAAACTCCGCCCCGACCACCTCAGCGGTGTAATCTAGGTTCGCAGGATCGACGCCAGGGGCAACCTGGATTGAGTAGCAGGAAATCCAACCATGTTGAGGCGCAAGGATGCGCGGAGATTTGAGGTAGGGATAATTCACAGGGCTGGTTGTGAAGCCTTCAAGTCGCCCCCGAACAGACACAACCGTCTCTTGGACGGATTTTTTCCCGTAGTTGCGGATTTCTACCTTCAAAGGATAGTCAGGGCTGCAGCGAAATGGCTTTTCGATAGGGGGAACAGGCTCATTCCGACCTATGGGGACCAAGTTGATTTTTGGCGGCGGTCCAGTTCGTTCTGATCCATCGTCATAGGACGCGTATGCAGTTACAAATTTTTTGGCAGGCGGGAACCACCAAGGTTCGACGAACTTGACCCAAAGAAAAGCTGACAGAGCGATGATGGCCACTCCGTAGATTAGTGTGATCACAATTCGCCAGAGTGTTTCAAGCACCTTTAGAAGCACATCGCCAACGCTAACCGGTTGACTGAGGGGGCCAATATGGAATGGCCCTTTCCAAAAGGCCTTCAACAAATCGAAGGCTAGTTCGAAGAGAGCTTCCATCACTGCCACCACCGCGCCATTTTAAGCTGGACCAGATACGATCCCACGTCCTTGCCATTAACCGTAACCGTCGCCAGCGTGCGCCCGTAGCGATCAACGCCCTGCCTATGCACCTTGATCTGCCCGCTGCGCAGGAAGGCGCTCAACGCATCGCGGGAGGCATAGCCAGCCCGATAGTCGCACCAAGCCCGTTCCCGCCGTGCATCTTTGCACCTAGGGCTGTCAGGCAGTTCCGGCGCGTCGATGTTTGCGATCCTGATCTTCTCGCCGTTACAGCGGAACGTGTCGCCATCGTGGACAACCACAACAGAGCAAAGAACCAAGGCGGCAAGCGTTGACGGCATTCCGAGACAATAAGGGTGCTCAAGGGAAGAGGACAACTCAATTCGTCATGCCCTTGGCGTCGTCATCAAGATGACCTAGCCTGCTCCAGGCAGAGTTATCGGAATGTGGAGACTATAACATGTCCAACTTGGCGACAGCCCTAGCATCATTTTGGGCCGAAGTTGAGTTGCTGGAGGTTTTGAAAGCCGCCGCTCCGACCGCAACTGCATTCATCGCTTTTCAGGCTCTGAAAAACTGGCGGCATCAGGAAAGAGCAAAGCGGGAAATTGAGTTTCTCAGCGAGTTGGTCGATTCCTCCCATGCCTACATTTACAAGATGGAAAGGCCGATCGCTCTTTTGCGCATGAATAAGATCGGGGTGCGTAGCCATATCGAAAGTTGGAAGGAGGGCGACGAATCGGAGAAGGAGCTAAGGGGAGCAATTGCTTACATCGAAAAGAATGGGGAAGTGGCGGGCAAGAGACTAAGCGAGGCATTGAACGACATTAGACCAGAGGCGATCAAGCTTCAGACCCTCCAGGACAAAGGGCAGATGTTCAAGTTCACAGGGTATGCCAACTGCTACAATGCCGTCACAAATTTGGTCTGGCACTTTCGCAGGCTGCAATCATTTGCCACCATGCTCGACCCACACTGGTATTGGGAAAACCCGGAGGTGAAAGGGCTATTACAAAAGGTTCTCACGATTGAGCCGGACGAAATCAGAGACGGCATCGCCAAATCCAACTCTGAACTGATATCGTTCGCTCAAACCACATATCAAAGCCACTTCAACTAATGCCTAGCACTTCGAGCGTTGCTGCATAGCCCGCCCGCGATTTGCACCAGCCGAGCAGTTGAGCTGCAACATGCAGCTTTTGATTGACCGGGCGGCGCTCTGATCGCGGGAGGGCTGCCCTCAATTCCCTCAGTTCAACAATCCGGGCTTCCAGACTGTGTGCTAGCTTGTTCGGGCCGCTCAGATCGTCATGCATAGGCCAGCGCCTTCACAAGTTCGCTCACCTCCCTACGCAGCGCAACCGCTTCCCTAGTCTCGCCTCCGTGCTTCCAGTTACCGTTTGCCTCCCCTTTGGGAGCGCCTGGGCTGCAACCGCCGTGGAGCCTACACACGCGCTTTCCTCGCACGGCTGGCAATTGGCACGACTTCCCCTGTCTGTTGCGCGCTTGGCAACGCGGTGCGCTGCGCAGTTGCGACGGCTCCAGGCTTATGGGGTTGTGCGAGGATTGCCCCGTCCCCCCGTGCGTCGTGATAGTGCACATGCTGGTGAAGCTCCTTTGTCACCTTGATTGTCTGGCGGGTGCTGCGACCTTTGCCGCGAAGGGCTTGCAACGCTTCCATTTGCAAGGTGAAGGTTCGAGCCAGCTTCCCGGTTGCTGCGACGGTCTGGGCCTCGTGTTCATACCTGAGCGCGCGGGCTGCAACTTTCATGGTGAGCAGATGAACCGCAACCATCTGGGCCGCTAGGGCCGCTTCCATCTCGTTCTTCGGCTTGATCGTATTTATCATGGCCAAAGCCGCCGAGAACTGGTTTTCGTCCAGCCGCCACTGTTGGGCCTTCTCATCCCAGATTGTGCGCTTACAGAGCCTTTCTAGCTGGTCCATGAAGGTGCTGAGCACCGCCAACGAGCGCGTTCCAAATGCTTCCGCCAGTTGCAGAGTCCAAAGGCTCGTATCATTGTGCGGGGAGGTCCAATGCTCCTCATCCATGCCAGCAGGGGCCAATATGACGCCTGGAGGATGGGGGCGAGACTCAGCCCGTTTTTGTGCTGCTTGTTCCCATTCGCGTAATTCTGCTGAAGGGGCGTCGCGGTCCCTCACACGGCGTCTGCGCTTGCGGTGGAGAACATCTAGCCGCTTTTCGTCTACCTCCCCGTTCTGGGGGATCGGCGCGCTTGCTGGCGCGGGGCTAGATGAGATTCGAACCATCGTCACGCTCCAACGATCACTAACTAACGACCAGCGAGGGAAGGGCCTTAAGTTGCGGGTGCTCGACCGCACTCATTGAAAAGTTACCTTGTCACGCAAGGCAGAGCGGATGATTTCAGAGACCGATCTTCCGTCGCGCTCCGCATTGACACGCAGCGCAGCGAGCAAGTCCGGATCGGCCCGGAAATTGATGACGGAACTAAGCTGGGAATCGCCACTAGCGTCCCGTGAGAACGGTTTTTCGGACACCACTGCCTCCCGACGTTGCGTCTTGGCATTGTAATACAGAAATTCGCCCAAAAGTCAAACGCAAGTGGCGAAAATGCAGTCTTGTTCCTGAGACGTTACAGGAACAACTTGCCGTGCCGCGCTTGGCTGCTGCATGGTCTAGGCATGGGTTCAAAGCGCATGGATACAATCGATCGATTCTCACGCTACGGTTATGCGCTTAGGGTTAAGTGCAGAGATTGCGGGCAGCGTGCAAAGCTGGTCCCGCGACCTGAGTGCAATCGAGCGGCGATTGAAATGTAGTGGATGCGGCGGACGAAGCTACTATCGATCTTGGATCAATCCGGGAGTCTCTGGCCCAGAGGGCGCTTGTTGTAACCCATTAACCTGCCGCTTCGTATGGTCTGGAAAAACCGGTTGAAGGCCAGTCGCTTCGAATACGGCCACCTGAACGGCAAGATCTTCAATGCGCTGATTGAGGCCACTTTGCACGGCAAAAACAACATTTTGCGCTTCTCGGAGCGCATCAAGCTTCGTTTCCGCCTTGAGGGTCGACATCTCAAGCTCTAACGCACGGAGGCGATCTCCAAGGGCCGCTATGCCGTCCCCCAGAGCCTTTTGGCCATCTTGAAGTGCTTTAACGTGGTCGACGAGCTGAAGATGGTTAGCAAGCTCCTGCGCTGCGACTGCAAGCTTATCCCTACCGAACATCAGCACTCTCCAATGCACTGCGCACGCAACTTTTAATATATTTCAAATGTTTAGCTGGTTCTCCGAGCTGTCTTTTAAAATGGACGTAAAGAACTTTTGAAGCAGCTTGGATCAATTCATCATCTGAAGTTTCCATAACTTCGTCATCGGAAGGGGAGTCGTGTCGTGCTTCCATCTCGATTGTGGCAATTGTGAAGTCGAGATCGGTGATCGCGCTCTTCGAACCAGCCGGGAGGTTGACGTGGCTGATATGGATCGAATCGCCAACGTCAAAGCTAGCGACATCGATTTCGATATCGTCAGGGATCTTGTCGGCTTCGCAGACCAGTTCCAGCTCGTGGCGAATGATGTTGAGCACAGCGCCGCGCTTGAGGCCGGGCGAGGCTGCTTCGTTGACGAACTTCACCGGCACTTCGACGTGGACGGTCGAATTGGCCGAAAGGCGCAGGAAGTCAGCGTGGAGCGGACGATCGGTGACGGGGTGGAAGGCAACGTCCTTGGGGAGCGTGCGCACGGTCTTGCCGCCGACTTCGATATCGACGACCGAGTTGAAGAAGTGGCCGGTGCCGAGCTGACGGACCAGTTCCTTTTCTTCAATGTGAATTGCGACCGCTTTTCCTTTGCCGCCATAGATGACGGCGGGTACGCGGCCTTCACGGCGGAGAACGCGGGAGCCTCCCTTGCCTGCTGGTGCGTCCTTCTCGGCTGGCAACGTAGTTTTGTCGTTCACAACACTCCCCGCAATCCTAGGGTGTATGAGACAAGTTATATGAGCCTAGCTCGCGGATTGTCCACGCTATTCGCAGGCAATTCCATCCTGGTCCCTGTCCAATCCGTCGCGATAGCCCGGATCGCCCCGTCGTATTGGTGCCGCACCGGCAGCGCGAGCCGCTTTGCAATTGGGGAAATAGGTGCCGGTACCACCTGAAAAGGTTTGGACTTCACGCCTGGGCTGAGGCGGGGGAGAACTTCCCCGATGGCAATGATAGCCGCCGCGCTTTCGATCATTGTGGCAGCCACTCGCATCCAAGCCGCCCGGATGGGCAAGAACTTGGGGTGCGATCAACAATCCCCAAAGCGATATGAGTGAGCCCATGATTCGCATTGGCATGATGCTCTCGTAATGTGGAGATAGAGTCTAGCCCTATCCAGCCTAGAATGCCTTCGTTGCGGTAGTCGGATCATACTTTGCGCAGCGGCCAACGTAGTCGCCAGACTTTCCGGAAATTGAGATCATTCCTGTGATCCGGTCAATGCGTAGCTTAGGGCTATTTATGAAATTGATCCCGACCTTACCTGTAATCTCGTTGTCGGTGACCTTAATCGACTTAATCTCAAACCAACCGCCATCGCCGCCGTGGATTGGCGGCAGCATGATACGAGGCATTCGAATTTTGCCTGTGGTTCCTGCAATCCAAAGATTGACTTGATCATCAAAAGGAACCGACCGGTTGCCAATGACACTGGCAGACGCCGAGTTGCCGTGGTTGTCCCACGCATAGGCTTGCGAAGATGTCGCCTTGTTTGCCGATCCCGCGCCGAGGCAAACAAGGTCGAGTCTTGTCGCACTTTCTTGCGCCAGCGCCATTGATCCAATGAACAAAGCGACGACGGGCACAGTGCGCTTCATTTCACCCTCCGCTAGATTTTCTGGTGTTGTAGCCAGCCACGACCGACCCAAACATCAGCGCCAAATCCGTGCCAACGGCACGATACTGTGTATTCCGACCGGGCATAGAGCCGTCTTCGTCATACTTACTACTCACTGCACCCGCCGCGCAAAGGCGTCAACCATCGCCCGAATGCTGGAATCTGCGACAGGTTCCCCTATTTGAAGCGTGCAACAGTCGCCGGACCGATCCCGGGCCCTTCAGCTAAGTCTGAGAGCGACTATTTCAGGGCGGCGCGAATAGCTTAACAAGATCAATGGCTAGCGTCAGAATGTGCCTACATATGGAGGGAGTGGGCGTTTGGGGTTATTTCCTCGCCCTTTCCTTTCCTGCCTAGTTTGGCACTTTTCAGGCCTTCGCGTTCTGCTGCTTCGATCATCGCGGCTTCCAGTTCCGCCTGGTCCTTGGTTTTAACAATGAAGGAGTCATGCACCGGAAGCGCGACAATGCCCTTTTTGAGCAGTTGCCCGAGAACGCGACCGGCAATTCGGCTATCTTGGCGCATCAAGCGAGCACCAGCATCGGAGTGGAAGGCCCGCTCAATCGGGCGATGCACGCTGCGAACGTCGGCAATGAGGCGCACCGCCACAGCAAAGGCTTGGTCTTGCCCTTCTGGAAAATATTCGGCCATCACCGGGGACCGAGCCAGCGCGCCATAGGCTTCTTGTGCAGTCCGGGCATTGATAAGGATGAGCAGCGCCCGCTTGCCCATTTGGCGGGGCCAATTGCCTATGCTGTAGCAATCCGAAGGCAACGGCTCCCCGGCCTCAGAATAGAGCAGCGAAGGATGAAGGGTCGAATAGTCCAGCTCGACGGTTTCTTGTCCATCTAGAAGGACAGAAGCGCGAACATCGCCTGGCACATTCTGCCAACTTGACCCGACTGCGTAGAATCGGCCACCGCGCGACATGTCCCCATTGAAAATTCTAACCAGAAGCGCGCTCAACCTGGCACCGGTCAGCGACCGAACGTCAACCGAAGCCAGCGCCTCATTAACTTGATCGATCGCACGGACCATGCGGTCTATTTCGCGCGTGTCAGGGATCGGGAGTGGCAATCTGTCTTTGTCGCGAAGCAGCACCCGCTGAAACGGCATTGCGAGCGGAAGGGGGGAGCTGCCGATTAACTCTTGAACAACAAGACGTAGTTCAGGAGTCGCGACCATCGAGCTTTGCCACCCGCGACCGCCCGGCACCTGCTTGAAATGCTCAATCCAGCCGCCCGCATCAAGTTGATCAACACCAGTGACGACCCGCCGAAAGCCTAGGAGCGGATGATTGACCCTCTTGTCGTAGTAGTCCCGAGAGCGGCTATAGCTGACGAATCCCGCACCTGCCTCACAGGCATCATTAAGGGCGCACGAGATCGCAGCACCAGTCTTACAAACCCCGAGCAGTTCCCTGGCTGGTCCCCAAATGCGGCTGGTCTCATACTTGACGACAAGCGGCATCTGGCGATCCAGCTCTGGGAGAATGCGCCCTGTCATGCCGCCAACAGAACGCCTTGCGGATCGTCCGGTTTCGGCGCGTATTTTGCCAGCACCCAAACCGCGCCGCGTCTTCCAGAACCGAGCCGGGAGCGGCGCTTGCTGTCGTCTATCAGCTTGGCCGCACGCAGTTCAGCAAGGCGACTGCGGACCTGGTAGACCGTGAGGTCACAGACCGCCGCAACTTCATCGCCAGTCAGCCCATGTGCGCCCGCAAAGGTGACGGCCTCCAAGACTTGCGCTCGGTGGGTCTTGGCAACCTCCGCAACGCTTTCACCGGCTTGGCGGCTGGTATCAGGTGCGCCACGGCGCGAACCGGGCGAGTGGGGATAGCGGTTGTTAGTCATGTGGAATCTCCAATTCAGCACGTTCTAGAAGGGCCCTGAACCAGTCCTCCTGCGCTTCAGTCATGGGTGTTGGATCGACGGCAAGTTGCCCGCAGAATGAACCGCTCTTGCGTGTCATGCGGACATTGCGGCGAAGGATTTCCAGCGCCAGTTCGCGACGCTGCTCAAAGGTGATGGTCATGCATCGCCCCCTTCCAGCGTCGCTAGTTGGGCCTTGAGCATTTTCGAGGCGATGTTCTGATCAATCATCCGCTGGGGTGCGAGCAGACCGCGAGCCGCACGAGCGACTACCCAGGTGTTTCTCTGCGACCACAGAACCTTGCCTAAGCGGCGAAGGCGTTCTATGTCTTCGTTGTCGAAATTCAGCCCCGCCAAGAGCTTTTCGATTTGAGGGTCGCGCACCGATAGCCGGACGCGGCCCTCTCGCCTTTCAAGGGGGCGGACCCTTTCCGTTGCGGCCACTGTTCACGCCGCCTCGCTGGTCGAGTGAACAATGCGGGCAGCTACCCACGCCCGGACATCACCAGGGCGGTAGCGAACCAACCTTCCCATCTTGACGAAGGGTGGGCCGTCACCTCTGACGCGTTCCTTTTGCAAGGACGAAACGGCACAGCCGCGATATGCGGCATGCTGCCGCTCATCCCAAAGTTGATCGTTCGGTTCCATTGAGTGCTCCCAATCCAAACCAGCGTAGGTGCTGGTTGTTGGGGGCAAGGTCGTGCATGTTTGCCGTCCGCTAAAGAGGTTGAATAACCGTCCGATATCATAAATTCGGACGCACCCGCTTGTTGAAGGCGGCGCGAATGTGATGCTTTACCGTCCCGGTCGTCACGCGGGGGTATTCACGGTAACGCGGATCGTCGTTGAACTGCTTGGTGATTGCTTCGGCTTCGGCAGCAAGGCCAGGCATGCATGCGCCTGCTTCAATCCGCTGCTCAAAAATCAATGTTGTGATGTTGCGTGAAGTAGGCCTGCCTGCAAAACCGTTCCTGGGCGCAGGTGTTGGATCTTGTCTGGGTCCCGTCTCTGTTGCTGGAAAGACCGAGCGGACCTGTTGCGACAAGAATTGGCAATCCCGAATGCCAGGTAGAAACCTGACACCTTCGTGCTCATAGCTGATTGCCCACTGCGTCCATTCGTGTTGCTGAATTGGCCTGCACTGGCCGTTGCTGGTTTCTGTTCCGATCCCGGACACTTCCCCAGTCTCCAATTTCTCGCGAAAGTCCAGTGAGGCCGATGTAAAAGTTTTTCCGAACCGTTCCCCTGCATCGTCACCCAAGCAAATCCATGCCGCCGCAGAATGGACCGAGCCACGGTTGGCGAACTGACGACCTTCATAGGTTTGGACTGCCGAGACATATGTCGGGTCTCTGGAAACCACCCAAGCGAGCGCGGAGAATATTGTCCAATATCCCTCGCGCGGTGGACCAGCTTCCGCCATGTAATCATCCAGGATCAGCGCGTCATCATCGTGCCGCCCGTGGTCGATCCAGCCGTTTGGCGGCTCCCTTTGCATTTCTACTGATAGCGGAGGTTCATCTGGCCTATCGCGAAATTCAATTTGCACCTCATCTCTGCGCAGATGAAGATCGTAAAATGCAACTGTGCGCTGCACTTCGTCCAATATCGCAGAGAGGCTATTTGCGTGCTTCGCCCATCCTTTAGTAACGAGGTCGCATGTCCGATCCGGTGACACCTCACGCCCCGTCATTTGCTGTTCGGTTATGATTTCAAGGTCTGCGGTAGGGGTGGCTCGCCCGAGCAACTTGCAGCGCCCCTTTTTGATGCTCCTCCGCAGATTTTCTTCGAGCGACATCAGTTCGACAAGTGACGGTGACAATCCATCCTCGCCGTTGATCGCCTCATAGACGCGATGCACTGCTACGATTCCGCAAAATTGCTCGCTTCCGTCTCCAGCGGGATCGTAAATTTCGAGGATTTTGATGCAGGCCTCGACTGCCGCCTGGCGGACCTCACTAGGTTGGCTGTAGGCGAGAGCCAACGGCCACGGCCAGAGAGGTTCACTGACCCATTTTTCCGTTAAGCCAGCTTCGATCATGCTTGAGCCTTTGTGAGCGGAATAACATTGTCCTTGGGGGCAAGGAGTCCCGATAGAAATGCCCCCCATTGGCTCATTGCCACCACCTTTTCAGGTCCGTAGTCGTGCCGTTGATAGTTCTTTGCTGAACCATTCCTTGAGCGACCGGCCAGCCGGTTTTCACACGCTTCAATCACTTCACCCGGAACGCCAAGGGCTTGCATGTGGGTTGCCATTGAGCGGCGCAGGTCGTGCAGCCGCCAAGCATCAATGACGGCGTCCGGATCGTCTAATTGCTCGGTTGTTAGCATCGCCTCATCGAGTGCGCGCTTTGCTTTGGAAAAGCCGCTGATCGGCGTCTTGCCGTTTGTAGTAAACAGCAGCCCGCGACGGGGCCAGACCACGCCGTTTGCGAGATTATCAAGCTCGGCCAAGGCCAAAGCTGAAAGCGGCAACAGGTTTTCTGTGCCGTTCTTTGTCCGCGCCGAGGGGACTAACCATTGCGCCTTGCCCCGGTCTAGTTCTCGCCAATCCAGCCCCGCGACTTCGTTTCTGCGCTGCCCAGTTATTAACAGCAAGCGGACAAATGCGCCAAATGGGGCCGAAATGGATTGGCTGGCATTATAGAAAGTCACCATCTCCGATTCATTCAGTACCCGGTCGCGGCTGTCGACAGAGGGCGGAGCCTTCATATCTGCTAGCGGGTTGTGCGGAATATCATCGCGTTCAGCAGCCCACGCGCAGAGCTTGTGCAGAACGGCAAAGGTATTGCGGCGGACAGCCCCGGCTGGCAGGCCGTCGAGAAGGCGAATTACGTCTTTCTTGTTGAGCGAGGGCAGGGGATTCCTGCCGAGCGCAGGCTTCACATGAAGCCGCAGGATCGACTCTGCAAAGCCATAAGAGCGGGGCTTCCATTCCCGTTTGACGTATTCCTTGAGGAATCTATCGGCATAGACATCGAACGCAAGTTCAACCGCCTCACGCTGGCCGCGCTTCTTTTCGGTTGCCGGATCGACTCCCTGCGCCACCAAGATCAGAAGCCGCTCAGCCTCTTTCCCTGCGCTGTCCGGCGTCCACGTGCCGTGCGCGCCTATGGTGTAACGTCGAACTGGAGAGCCGCGCCCCCCCATCCGGTATTGCAGAACATAGACCAGCTTTCCGGCTGGGGTGCATTTGACGCCAAAGCCCCTGCGGTCGCTATCCCACAGGAAGACATCTCCCATCCCCGGCTTCATCGCATCGACCGCACGCTTCGTTATCTTGCCTGTTGCCATGATCGAACCCGTCAGTAATCACCCAGCAATCACCATAGCGGCAAACGGCGGCAGATCCAAGAAGGGAGCGGCAATAGAATACCAGCGGAATCACGTGCCTGTGGAAACCCTAAGGCATGCTCCGGCAAACTCCGGCAACTCGGACCTCAAAACTACGAATCTGAGGGTCGGACGTTCGAATCGTTCCGGGCGCGCCATTACAAAAACGGCTCACCGCAAGGTGGGCCTTTTTTGTAATTGTGGGTCACGGACCGAGACGAACCTTCGGAGTCGGAGCGAAGCGGAGACGACCGAGCCCGGGAGGGCGAGGACAATCGTTCCGGGCGCGCCAACACACCAAAGGCCAACGTGTTTGGATTGAATCTCCCCGGCGGGGAGGGGTTGGGGGTGGGGGGCGACGCCCGAAAGTGCAGAGCCCCCATCCCAACCCTTCCCCACTGGGGAAGGGCTTTCCTGTCTTGGCCAGGCGCGATCAGTTCTAAACCGGCACCGCGATCTGTTTGCCACCGAACACCGCCTGCCAGTTTTCGATTTCGCCGACCACCACATCGTCGGCGGCGTGGACCAGTTCGATCACTTCACCGAAGCTGAGCTTGCCGGCCGGGGCCTGGGCGAGCAGCGCGATCCGCCGGGCGATGGCTTCGAGCTTTTCGCCGGTCACTTCGGAAATGTCGCCGAAGCGTTCGAAATCGCCGAAGTAGCGGATCCCGGCGATCCCCGCGCCGAAAGTGGGGAACATCACGCCCAGCACGGTGAAATACTTCGCCAGCCCTTCGACCAGCTGGGCCGAAACCACGTGCAGTGCCTCCAGCCCGCGCAGCGCAAGGTAGAGCGCGACGGCGGCCACCGCGAGCTGGAACAGGCGGCCGGACAATGTGTCGAGCTTGTGGTGGACGCTCGCCAGGCGCTGTGCCTTGGCCAGGTGGTAGTCACGCTGGCCGTGGACATGATCGGCCAGCGGGCCGATCAGCACCTGGCGCAGATAGTCCTGCCCGATCGCCACCCGCGGCAGCCCGACATCGCGCAGCACTTGCCGGGCATAGAATTCGGGCCAGCTGGCATCGGCCCCGCGCGGCCAGCGTCCGGGCGGGCGGGCGGTACCCAGCACCAGCAGCAGCGGGGCATGGCGCAAGTACTCCGCCGCGCGGCGCGCTTCGAACCAGCGGCTGTGCAATCTGCGGCGGCGGCCGAAATAAGTGATCGCCAGGATCCCGCACAGCAGCAGCAGTTCGGCCAGGGCGAACAGCCACTTCTGATCGGCCCCGACAAATGGCAGGTAGGAAATCCCGCCAACAATCGCCAGGCTGGAGAGCACGAAGTTGATGGTCATCCCGCCGCGATAGGAATCCGAAAGCCGGGCCGCGATCCCTTCGGCCCAGGCAAAGCGCTGCATGACCCGCCCGGCGATCGTCTCGACATGGTCCGGGTCGGCACCGGGCAATTGGCGTGCCTGGCCAAGGAACCTAGCCCCGCTGCCAGTCGCGATCGCTGCGGGGCGCTCGTAGCGCTGGGTCAGGCCGCGCAAGGCGTGCTTCAGGCCATGCCCGGCGAACAGCGCCTCGACCCGGCGATAGGCATGGGCCAGGCGGCTGCTCCTGTCGCGCCAGCGCTCGGCATCGAGCGCGGTGAAGCCGGGTTCTTCGGGATCGGATCCGGGATTGAGCGCGCGATGGACCAGCGCGGTCAGCGCCGCCTCGCGCCCGGCAGGATCGCCTGGGCCTGCAGTGGTGGCGAGCGCTTCGGGCCCGCTCAGGATTCGCCAGTCCTCGGGCCGGGCCGGATCGATCCACAGCACCGGCGCGCCCAGATCGAGCGCGGTGGCGATGGTGTGGCCGGTGCCGCCGACATGCGCGGTGGTCACCCCGTCCCAGACCCCGATCACCAGATCCGACTGTTCGACCAGAATCCGCCCGGCCAGCGCTACCCGGCGCGAAGCCTCGGCCGCATAAAGCGCGGCGGCTGTGCTGTCTTGCGGACTATCGAGCTTGGCCAGGAACAGCGCGGCAATCCGTTCATCGGCATCGGCCAGCGCGAACAGCCGGGCGCGGTCGGCCAGCGCGCGGATCGCGGCGGCGTGGTCTTGCGTCGCGCGATCGCGTGCATCCTCGCCCGCCAGCAAGCGCCGGGCATCGGCCGGGTCATCGGTCAGCGAGTTGATCGCGCGGTTGAGCCGCCGCCCGAACGGCAAGGGCGCGACCAGTTCATAGCCGCGATCGAGCCCCATCACCGAGGCCATCCGGTCGGTCCCGTCGGCCAGCAGGGTGTGGATCCGGGTTTGCGCGAAACCGCCAAGCGCGGCGCGACTGGGAGCCTGAACAATGGCGCGGTCGATCCAATCGAACAGCTGCGCCATCACTGCGGCGATGCGCGTTTCGCTCTCGGCGAAATGGTAATGCCTGGCACGGTGGCCGGTAACGCCGATCGACAGCCGGACTGGCGGCGCAGGCGGGGCAGGGACGTCGGTAGGGCGCATTCGGATCGGTTGTGCCGCAAGGCTGCGCGGGCGGCAAGCTAAGGTTGCACCGGCCCGCACTGCGCCAGCCGGGCCGCGCAGAGCCAGTCCGGCGCGGCGCGGTAGGTCGCCAGCGGCCAGGCGATCGCGCCGAACCCGGCTACGACCACCGCCAGCACCAAAGCCGGGCGGCGCGGCAGGCCGTGGTGCTTCCATTCCAGCGCGGCCATGGCATGGCCCAGCAGCAACGGGATGAAGTAGTGATAACTGTAGAGCACCCGCACGGCATCGAGCCATTGCAGCAGCGCCATGTTGCCCAGCCAGCCGGCCAGCAACATGGCCCGCAGCGGGCTCTGCCGCAGCCGTCCGGGGAGCAGGCTGGTCAGCACTCCCAGCAGCGCGATCAGCCAGGCCGCCTGGTTGGGGACCAGCGCGATCGAATGGAGCGTGCCGCTGGTCCGGTCGGCGTTGTAGAGGATCATGCCTTTGCCCAGCAACCACTGCCAGGGGTGCGACCCGTGGGGATCGCTGGCCGGGATTGCCGCCAGGTCATACGCCATCGCGCGCTGCATTCCGGCTGCAGCGCCGGCCATATCGCTCAGCGACCAGGTGCCGGTGCGATAGACCTCGGCGCGGCTGGGGGCATCGAAGGCAAGGTCGCGCTGTCCGACCGGGGTGGCGGCAGCGGGCGGCAGTTTCGACGCGTTCATCCATGCGCCCATCACCAGCAGCGCCGCCAGCAATGCAGCTCCGCCCCCGGCAAGGCAGCGCGAGGCGGCGGCGCGCCACTGACGGCCGCGCAGCAGCGGCCAGAGCATCACCGGGACCATCGCACCCAGCATCAGGCCGTTGAGCCGAACCATGGCCGCCAGCGCGACGAACAGGCCGAACAGCGCATAGCCGGTTACATCCTGCCGCCGCTGCGCCCGCATGGCAGCCAGCACGGCGGCCAGCGCAAAGGTCAGCTGGAAAGGATCGAGCTGGGCCGAGCGGAACTGGACCAGCAGCGCAGTATCGGCCAGGACCAGCAGTGAGAGCAGCCCGGCGGCAACCGCACTGCCGGTCAATTGCAGCATCAGTACGGCAAACAGCAGCGCGGCGACGATCCCGAACAGGGCAGGGGCGAGGCGCGGGCCGGAATAGTCGAAGTCTGCCGGCATGGCCGCGGCGGCGGTCTTGCGCTCGGCCCCAATCCTTTGCCAGCCAGCATTCCGGTTGCGTTCGCTCAGGCTGTCTCCGGCCGCGATCAGCATGGTCCCCAACGGCGGGTGGGTGGCATACTGGGTAGTGCCCTGATGGTAGCGCGCGGTTGTCGGCAAGTGATAGGCTTCGTCCCAGACCGGGGACTGCGGGGTGCCGAGCCGGTCAAGATAGAGCCAACCCGCCACAGCCGCGACCAGCGCCAGCAACAGGACGGCGTGACGCAGGGGCGGGGCGGGCTGGTCCATGGCCGTGGGATGTCACAAGGCCGCGCAAAGGAAAAGCGCAAGCGGTGCGTGACGCGGCAGGCAGCGGTGGATAGAAGTAGCACAATGGACCCCAACGATCCCGATCCCGCCGTATCGCCATCGGTCTGGCGCTACGTCCGCGCTGACCGTGCCCATGTGGTGATCGATGCGGCGGCCTATTTCACGCTGATGCAGCAGGCGATGGAGCAAGCCCGGCAGCGGATTCACCTGATCGGCTGGGATTTCGACACCCGGATGCGGCTGGGCAGCGGGCGGCGGTTCTGGAACCTGCCGCGCAAGCGGGTCAAACCGGCGCGGCTGGGGGCTTTCGTGGTCTGGCTGTGCCAGCGCAGACCCGGGCTGCAAGTGCGGTTGCTCAAATGGAATATGGGCGCGCTCAAATTCCTGCTGCGCGGGTCGATGATCATCGATCTGATCCGCTGGCTGTTCAGCCCGTCGATCGATTTCAAGTTCGATGCCGCGCACCCGGTGGGGTGCAGTCATCACCAGAAGATCGTGGTGATCGATGACATGTTCGCGGCTTGCGGCGGGATCGACATGACCAGTGATCGCTGGGACACGCCCGAGCACCTCGAACAGGATCCGCGGCGGCGCAAGCCCTATGGCACCAAGCTCTATGGCCCCTGGCATGATCTGACCATGCTGGTCGAAGGCGAGGCCGCAGCGGCGCTGAGCGAACTGGGCCGCCAGCGCTGGCTGCAAGCGGGCGGATCGCCGTTGCTGCCCTGTGCGGTGCAAGCGGACAGCCCCTGGCCCCAATCGCTCAAGGCTGAATTCCGCGATGTCGAAGTGGGGATCGCGCGAACCCGTACCGCTTGGAACGGGCTGCCTGAACTGCGCGAGATCGAGGCGCTGTTTGTCGAGCACATCCTGCGCGCGCGTCGCTTCATCTATGCCGAAAGCCAGTACTTCGCCAGCCGCGCGGTGGCCGAGGCGGTGGCCCGCCGCCTGTCACAACCCGATCCGCCGGAGATTGTGCTGATCAATCCGGAGACCTCTTCGGGCTGGCTGGAGCAGACGGCAATGGATGGCGCTCGCATCCAGCTGTGCCATGCAATTGCCGAGCATGATCCGGCGGGCCGCTTTCGCATCTTCATTCCCTACAATGCCGCCGGGACGCCAATCTACATTCATTCCAAGGTGATGATCGTCGATGACGAGGTGGTGCGGATCGGTTCGGCCAATATGAACAACCGCTCGATGGGGCTCGACAGCGAATGCGATCTGTTCATCGATGCCGCGCGGCCCGGCAATGAACATGCCGCACCCGCAATCCGCAACATCCGGATCACCCTGCTGGCCGAGCATGTCGGGCTGACGCGCGAAAAAGTAGCCACGGTGCTCGATCGAAATAGTTCGATGATCGATCTGATCGAAAGCGCACCCCGGAAGGGCAAATATGTTGCGCCTTTTGTCTTGCGTCCGTTGACGGATGCAGAGAAAGCGGTGGCCGACAATGCGCTGCTCGATCCCGAGCGGCCCGAGGACCTGTTCGAGCCGTTCAGCAAGCGGCGCGGGCTGTTCCGCCGGGGCGGCTTCCTCAAGCCGCCGCGCGAATGGAGAAGGCGATGACATGCGATTCCGATTGCGGTGACGGCGGCCCGATGGCCAGACTTCCGGTGCCCGAGGAGGTGCAGGAAGCGATCCGCACGCTAATCCGCTGGTCGGGCGACGATCCAGACCGCGAAGGCCTGCTCGATACCCCGGCTCGTGTCGCCCGCGCATGGAAGGAATATTGCCAGGGCAATGGCGAAGATCCGGCCCACCATTTGGCTCGCCAGTTCGAGGAAGTCGGCGGCTATGACGAGCTGATCTTGCTGAAGGACATTCCCTTCCAGTCGCACTGCGAACACCACATGGCCCCGATCACCGGCAAGGCCGCGATCGCCTATATGCCCAAGGACAAGGTCGTGGGGATCTCCAAGCTTGCCCGGGTGCTGCACGGCTTTGCCCAGCGCCTGCAAATCCAGGAACGGCTGACTGCCGAAGTGGCGCAATGCATCTGGGATAACCTCAGCCCGCACGGCGTGGCCGTGGTGATCGAGGCGCAGCACGGCTGCATGACCGGGCGCGGGGTCAGGACTCCGGGCGTCGGCATGGTCACCAGCCGGCTGATGGGCTGTTTCCTGGACGACCACCGCAGCCGCAAGGAAGTGCTGAGCCTGATGGGGTATTGACCGCGATGCAGCCGGTGATGACCATTGCGGAGCTGGAGGCGTTTTTCGCGACGGCCTTTCCCGATCGCAAGAGCACGACCCGGATCGTCGAGCTGGAGCAGGGGCGGGCGCTGATCGCGCTTGAGCCGGATGCCAGCACGCTCAGGCCCGGCAACCTGGTTTCAGGCCCGACCCAGATGGGGCTGGCCGATCACGCGGCCTATGCGGTGATCCTGGCCCATATCGGCCCGGTGGCAATGGCGGTGACCAGCAATCTCAACTTCAGTTTCCTGCGCGGGGTGCAGCTGCGCACCGTCCACGCTGAGGCCCGCCTGCTCAAGCTGGGAAGGCGGCTGGCGACGGTCGATGTGGTGCTGTGGCAGGATGACGAGGCAAACATAGTTGCTCAGTCGACAGTGACCTACGCGATTCCCGGCAATTCATAGATCGATGTTTGCGTGGGAATTGCCCCTCCCCAGCGGGGAGAGGTCGGGGTGGGGGCTCCACGCCCGAGAGGGCAGAACCCCCATCCCAACCCTTCCCCACCGGGGAAGGGCTTCAAGTGATGCTTCAGTCCCTGCAATTCTACAGCTGTTCGAGCACATACTCTGCGCTTGACACCTTGAACTCACCCGGCGCTTCGACGTGGAGCTGTTCGACGGTTCCGTCGTTGATCACCATCGCGAAACGCTGGCCGCGCTTGCCCAGGCCAAAGGCGCTGCCGTCCATGGTCAGGCCCAGCGCTTCGGCAAAATCGCCGTTGCCGTCGGCCAGCATGGTGATCTGATCCGATCCCGCAGCCTTGTTCCACGCACCCATCACGAACGGATCGTTGACCGCGGTGCCGACGATTTCGTCGATGCCTTTGGCCTTCAGCTCAGCGGCCTTTTCGACGAAGCCGGGCAGGTGCTTGGCCGAGCAGGTCGGGGTGAAGGCACCCGGAACCGAGAACAGCGCGACTCGCTTGCCGGCGAAATAGTCGGCGCTCTGGACCGCTTCGGGGCCCTGCTCGGTGGCCTTGACCAGCTTCACGTCGGGCAGCTTGTCGCCAACTGCGATTGTCATGCAAATTCTCCTTGGGACGATTGTTGCGATTTCCTCGCCACATATAGGCACTGATCGTGCGCTCCGCAACGGGAACGCGCATGGTTAAATTCGCTTTACTCCCCCGCTTTAAGATTGGGTAAACCCCTTGGCCGAGGATGGCTCTCGCGGGCAGGGGCTCGCCGGGAGACTGCACATGAAAATCAAAGGGGTCGCGGCAAGCCTCGCCGCATTGGGTATGCTGGTTTCGTTTCCGGCCGCAGCTGGCGGCCTGGGATCGGCGGAGAAACTGCGCAAGCTGGACATCATGCTGATGGTCACCGGGCTGCGCTGCCGCAAGACCGCGGACAACTTCACGGCCGAATACGGCCGCTTCACCACCAACCATATTGGCGCGCTTAACGCCGCGGCGCAGGCGCTCAAGGCCGATTACACCCGCCAGTACGGCCCGGTCGGCGCCAACCGCGCGCTCGACAAGCTGAGCGTGCAGATGGCCAACCAGTACGGGCAGGGCCACCCCTGGCTCAACTGCGCGCAGCTCAAGCAGGTGACCGGATCGCTGGCTGATATGCGCGGCACGGCCCCGCTTTATGAGGCGGCGGACGATCTGCTTCAGACCGGTTCGCGCAGCCTGGCCTGGGTGCGCTGACCGTCGGGCGAGGGGTGGGGCGAGCGGCAGTTGCATCCGCTTCGCCTCACCCGCTCGGCGCAGTGATATAAAGATATCGTTATATTTGCTTCCAGCGAGGCAAACGGCTAAGGGCGGCGTCATTCGGGGTGCCGCCGTTTGCTTTGTGGCGGGTGCCCAGCCATTTTTGCGAGGAGCTCACCCGTGGCCACTATCGACGCCGCCCAGGACTATGTGATCGCCGATATCGGCCTGGCCGACTATGGCCGTGCCGAAATTCGCATCGCCGAAACCGAAATGCCCGGCCTGATGGCGCTGCGCGAGGAATTCGGCGCTTCGCAGCCTTTGAAGGGCGCGCGGATCACCGGCTCGCTGCACATGACGATCCAGACCGCGGTGCTGATCGAAACGCTGACTGCCCTTGGTGCCGACGTGCGCTGGGCGACCTGCAACATCTTTTCGACGCAAGACCACGCCGCCGCTGCGATCGCCGCTGCGGGGATCCCGGTCTTCGCGGTCAAGGGTGAAAGCCTGGCCGAATACTGGGACTATGTCGGACGGATCTTCGATTGGGACGCCAATAACTCTGGGGGCCACGGCCAGACTGCCAACATGATCCTGGATGACGGCGGCGATGCCACGATGTTCGCGCTGTGGGGCGCGCGGGTCGAAGCCGGTGAGCCGCTGTTCGAACCCAGCAATGCCGAAGAAATCGAATTCGTCCGCGCGTTGAAGGACTTCCTCAAGAAGAAGCCCGGTTATCTCTCGGCCTCGGTCGCGCATATCAAGGGCGTGTCGGAAGAAACCACCACTGGCGTCCACCGGCTCTATCAGATCGCCAAGGACGGCAAGCTGCCGTTCCCCGCGATCAACGTGAACGACAGCGTGACCAAGTCGAAGTTCGACAACCTCTATGGTTGCAAGGAATCGCTGGTCGATGCGATCCGCCGCGCGACCGATGTGATGCTGGCCGGCAAGGTCGCTTGCGTCGCCGGCTTCGGCGATGTCGGCAAGGGCAGCGCCGCCTCGCTGCGCCAGGGCGGCGCGCGGGTGATGGTCACCGAGATCGACCCGATCTGCGCGCTGCAGGCGGCGATGGAGGGCTATGAAGTCGTCACCATGGAAGACGCGGTCAAGCGCTGCGACATCTTCGTCACCGCCACCGGCAACGAAGACGTGATCACCGCCGAACACATGAAGGCGATGAAGCCGATGGCCATCGTCTGCAACATTGGCCACTTCGACAGCGAGATCCAGATCGCCGCACTCGACAACTACAAGTGGACCGAAGTCAAGCCCGGCACCGACCTGGTCGAGTTTCCCGACGGCAAGCAGATCATCATCCTGGCCAAGGGCCGCCTGGTCAACCTGGGCTGCGCCACCGGCCACCCCAGCTTCGTGATGAGCGCCAGCTTCACCAACCAGACGCTGGCCCAGATCGAACTGTTCACCAAGAACGACGACTATGAAAACCGCGTCTATGTGCTGCCCAAGCACCTCGACGAAAAGGTCGCGGCGCTGCATCTGGAAAAGCTTGGCGTGCAGCTGACCCAGCTGTCAAAGAAGCAGGCGGACTATATCGGCGTTCCGACCGCTGGTCCGTTCAAGCCGGATCATTACCGGTATTGAGGCAATCGTCGTCCCCGGCTTGACCGGGGACCGCTGGCGCCCTGCTTCGAGCTTGCCGTTGCGCGGCCAGCGGTCCCCGCTTTCGCGGGGATGACGGGTGCTCGCGCCTTGCCTTCCCGGCCTGCCGCGCATAGCTGTCGGCCATGATCCTTACCCCGACCGCATTGGTGATCCTGGGGCTGCTGCTGGCGGCCTGGACGCTGGCGGCCTTGTGGGCCGTCGCCAGCGCGCGCGGGCGCGAGCGCAAGGCCGAGGCGGGTTTGCGCCATGCCAAGCGGCTGGCGCGGATGGTGGATGAGAGCCCGGCGCTGCCTTTGCTGGTCCGTGTTGACGGCAAGATCGAGGCACCGCAGCGGCTGGCCAACTGGCTGGGGCTCGATGCGGTGCCGCAGTTCCTGACCGAACTCGACGGCGGGCGGATCGACGGCGGCGGAGGCTGGCTCTCCAAGGAGCAGCTCGAGGAGCTGACCGAGGCGGTGCGCCGCACCCAGCGGACCGCCGCGCCGTTCCGCTTGGTGGTCACCCCGCGCGGATCGAAGCGCAGCCTGGCCTTGCGCGGGCATCTGGCTGATCCGGCGGTCTCGCCGGGCGGCGCAGCGCTGGTCTGGGTGTTCGACTTTTCCGACAGCGAGAGCGAGCTGGTCCAGCTGCGCGATGATGCTTCCCGTGCGCGCGATGACTTTGCGGCGCTGGTCGGGCTGATCGAGGCCGCGCCGATGCCGATGTGGTTCCGCGGGCCAGACGGCGCGCTGCAACTGGTCAACCAGGCCTATGTTCGTGCGGTTGCGGGGCAGGATGCGCGGCAAGTGGTGGCCGACGGGACCGAACTGGTCGAAAGCGTCGATGGCCTGACCGCCAAGCAGATTGCCTTGCAGGCCGCTGCCAAGCAGCTCCCGATCGAGCGGATGGTTTCGGCCACGATCGACGGCCAGCGCCGTGCGCTGCGGGTCTCGGACCTGCCGCTGGGAACCGAAGGCGTCGCAGGCTACGCGGTCGATGTCGAGGAAATGGAAGAGCTGGGGCGCGAGCTCAAGGCCTTTCGCGATGCCCAGCGCGCCACGCTGGCGCAGCTTTCGGCCGGGGTCGCGCAGTTCGATGCCAGGCGGCAGATGGTCTTCGCCAACCCGCCGTTCCAGCGGATCTTTGGGCTGTCCAACGCAGCGATGCTCGACCTGCCGCCGTTCGAGCGGCTGCTTGACCTTGCCCGCGATGCTGGGCGCCTGCCCGAAGCGCGCGACTTCCCGGCCTGGCGGCGCGAGCGCGCAGGCTGGTTCCTGGCCAGCGAGGCGCAGGAAGAGGCCTGGGTGCTGTCCGACGGCACGCACTTGCGCATCGTCGCCCAGCCGCTGCCCGATGGCGGGCTGACCCTGATTGCCGAGGACCGGACCGAGCAGCTCCAGCTCTCCGCCGCGCGCGATACCTTGCTGCGCACGCGGACTGCCACTTTCGACAGCCTGTTCGAATCGCTCGCGGTGTTCTCTCCCGATGGGCGGATGCAGCTGTGGAACCGGCGGTTCGCGGCCGATTGGGGGCTGGAGAACAACTTCCTCGACACCCACCCCAAGATCGAGTTGCTGCTGGAAAAGATCACCCGCAGGCTCGAGCGGCCGATCAAGGCCAAGCAGGTTGGCGACGTGGTCCGCGCTGCAACGCTCGACCGGCGCCAGACGCATGGCAAGGCGGTGCTCAAGGACGGGCGCACGCTGCAATTTGCCGGGGTTCCGCTGCCCGATGGCAATGGCCTGCTGACCGTGCTCGACATCACCGATGCACAGAAGGCCGCCGAGGCGCTCAAACAGCGCAACGCCGCGCTGGAAGAGGCCGACGCGATGAAGACCCGCTTCCTGGCCAACATGAGCTATGAATTCCGCACGCCCTTGACCTCGATCGGCGGTTTTGCCGAGCTGCTCCAGGCCGGGCTGGGCGGCGATCTGTCGGACAGCGGCAAGGAATATATCTCGGCCATTCTCCAATCGGTAGAACGGCTTGGCGAGCAGATTGAATCCGTTCTCGACCTTTCGCAGAGCGAAGCGGGGATGCTGCCCTTGGCGCAAGAGGAGGTCGATGTCTTCGCGCTGGTCAAGGCGCTGGTTGAAGAGCGCGCCGGGCGGATCAAGGAGGCGGGCCTCACGCTCGACCTTCGCGGTGACAAGGGCGCGGGACGGATCACCGGCGACCGGCGGCGGCTGGGCCGGGCGATCGGGCACCTGATCGACAATGCCATTGCCGCAACCCCGCCGGGCGGGCGCGTGCTGGTCGAGGCTTCGGGCCGCAAGGGCAAGTCGCAAGTGGTGATTTCGGACAACGGCGCCGGGATGGACCCCGCCACGCTCGCGCGGGCGATGGAAGGGATCAAGGTTTCGGCCGACGGCAAGGGGGTAGAGCGCCGCCAGGGCCTCGGCCTGCCGCTCGCCCGCCAGCTGATCGAGGCCCACGGCGGGACCTTGCAGCTGATGTCCGAACCGGGCCAGGGCACCGCGGCGATTGTGGAATTGCCGTGAGAAAATTTGGAACCGCCGCTGCATTCCCCCCTCCCGCTTGCGGGAGGGGTCGGGGGTGGGCCAGTGGGCAAGAGCACTGTCATGGTGCCTGAATCACCCACCCCTAACCCCTCCCGCAAGCGGGAGGGGGACCGTTTGGTCTTCGACCTGCCCGACCTGGCCGCGACCCAGGCCTTTGGCGCGCGGATCGCGGCGCAGCTTCGCCCCGGCGACGTGGTCGCGCTGTCGGGCGGGCTGGGGGCGGGCAAGACCACGCTGGCCCGCGCGGTGATTGCCGCGCTGGGGCATGCGGGCGAGGTGCCTTCGCCCAGCTTTGCGATCATCGAAACCTATGATCCGCCGCAGCTGCGCCTGCCGCTGGTCCATGCCGATTTCTACCGCCTGAACGATCCAGCCGAGGCCGAAGAGCTGGGCCTCGACGACTACCGTGAGGGAGCGGCGTTGCTGGCCGAATGGCCCGAGCATGCCGGCGGTTTCGCGCATGAACCTGCGTGCCTGTCGATCCGTTTGGAAAGTGCGGAAAGCGGCAGGATTGCCATTGTCGAACCGGGACTGGATTGGCTAGGGCGCATGCCATGAGCCAGGCACTTCCCGAGGGTATCGACCAGTTCCTTGCCACTGCAGGTTGGGCAGGGGCCCAGGTGGAGCCGCTGGCCGGCGATGCCTCGTTCCGGCGCTATTTCCGGATCCGACGCGGCGAGAATAGCGCCATGCTGATGGACGCCCCGCCGCCTGGCGAAGACCCCGCACCGTTCCTGCGCTCGGCCAAGTGGCTCGATGCCAACGGCATGCGCGCGCCGCACATCCTGGCCGAGGATGCCACGCGCGGGCTGGTGCTGCTGGAAGACTTCGGCGACGTCAGGATGCGCGAATATGTCGATCAGTGGGGCGATGACGAGCGCGCGGTCTATCGCGCGGCGATCGATGCGCTGGTCGATCTGCACCGCCTGCCGCCGGGCCCGTTCCTTGACTATTCGCTGAGCGAGTATCAGCGCGAGACCCGGATTTTCCTCGAATGGTATTGCCCGGCGCAAAGCCTCACTGTCGATGCCGCCGGCTTTGCCAAGGCCTGGGAAGAGGTGCTCAGCCAGCTGCTGCCGCGCCAGCGCCCCGGGGTCTGCGTGCTGCGCGATTATCACGCCGAGAATATCATGCTGCTGGGCAGCACTGAAAAGCAGGGCCTGCTCGATTTCCAGGACGCGCTCAACGGCCATCCGGCCTATGATCTGGTCTCGCTGCTGCAGGATGCCCGCCGCGACGTTTCGCCCGAGCTGGAGGCCGAGATCTTCGACTACTATGTCGAGCAGGCCGGGACCGGGGCGGACTTCCTGGCCGACTATGCGGCGCTGGGCGCGCAGCGCAACACCAAGATCGTCGGCATCTTCGTGCGGCTGTGGAAGCGCGACGGCAAGCCCAAGTACCTGAGCTATATCCCGCGCGTCTGGGCGCTGCTCGAACGTGATTTGTGCCACCCCGCGCTGGAGCCGGTGGCGCAGTGGTTCGATGCCAATGTGCCCATGCAATTGCGGGCAATGGGCGGGGGCGAATGGCCGGTATGAGCCGGAGCGCACTGGTCTCTGACACCGCGATGGTCATGGCCGCGGGGCTGGGCAAGCGGATGCTGCCTTTGACTGCCGCTACCCCCAAGCCGCTGATCAAGGTCGGTGGCAAGGCGCTGATCGACTACATGATCGAGCACCTGGCCGATGCAGGGTTGGAACGCGCGGTGGTCAATGTTCACTACCTGCCCGACCAGATCGAAGCCTATCTGAGCGGCCGCGAGCACCCCGAATTCGTCTTCTCCGACGAGCGCGAGGAGCTGCTGGAAACCGGCGGCGGGATGATCAAGGCCTGGCGCGCCGGGCTGCTGCCCGATCCGTTTTTCTGCCTCAACAGCGACAACATCTGGATCGACGGCCCGCGCAATACCTTGCTCGATCTGTCGGACATGTGGGACCCCGAACGGATGGATGCGCTGCTGCTGGTCGTGCCCCAGGAGCGCGCCTTCCAGCACCGCGGCAAGGGCGATTTCCACCTCGAGCCCGATGGCCGCCTGCGCCGCCGCGGGCCCAATGAGGACAGCGCCCCGACGATCTACATCGGCGCCCAGATCGTCTCGCACCGGCTGCTGCGTGATGCGCCGGCGGGGCCGTTCAGCACGATGGTGCTGTGGGAACGCGCGATTGCCGAAGGGCGGCTGTTCGGGACCCTGCACCAGGGCGAATGGTTCGACATGGGCACCCCTGAAGCGATCGCCCCGGCCGAGGCACACCTTTCCGGTGGCTGAGCGCCGCGCGCCACACGTCTATTCGATCGCCGCGCACCGCGGCTTTGCCGATGCGCTGGTGGCGGGGCTGATCCCGCGTTACGCCGAGCCCGAACTGGGGCTGGCGCGGCTGACGCTGCTGCTCCCCAGCGCCCGCGCCATGCGGATCGTGACCGAGGCATTTGTGCGGCTGTCAGGCGGGGGCATGTTGCTCCCGCGCATGGCCCTGGTCGGCGATCTCGATCTCGATGAAACGCTGGGCCCGCTGCTCGATCCGCTGGGCGCGGGGAGCGAGGTTCCGCCTGCCGCTGACCCGACCCGGCGCTGGCTGCGGCTGGCCGAACTGCTGGGCCGCGAAATGGGCGACAAGGCCCCCAAGACGCCTGGCCTGCTGCGGCTGGCTTTCGACATGGGCCGGACAATGGACCGGCTGGCGGTCGAGGGGATCGAACTCGGTGACTTGCTCGACGAGCGGGTTGCCGGGATCGTCGGCGATCTGGCCGAACACTGGCGCGAAGCAACCCGCCTGTTCGCGCGGGTCCAGGCCTTCTGGCTGGCCGAACTGGCCTCGCGCGGCGAAGTCGATGCTCCGGTGCGGCGTAATCTGCTGTTCGAACGCGCTGCCCGGCGCTGGCGCGCGGTGCCGCCCGATCTGCCGATTGTCGCTGCCGGGGTGACCAGCGCCTCGCCCGCGCTCGCCGGACTGCTGCGCGCGGTGGCCGACCTGCCAAACGGTGCGGTGATCCTGCCCGACCTCGATCTGGCGCTGGATGGTGCGGTGTGGGACATGTTGGGGCGTGCGGGGGCACCTGCAAGTGACGGTGAAGTGCCCTTTGCCGAACACGATGCTGCGACCCATCCGCAGTACCATCTGAAGCTGCTGCTCAACCGCATGGGCCTCAGCCGCGATGAGGTCGATCCCTGGCACCGCGCCGGCCTTGCCGCCGCGCCGCCCGAACGCAGCCGGGCAATTTCCAACCTGTTCCTGCCGCCTGAGGCCAGCGCCAGCTGGGTCGATCTCCCCGCCGCGCAGCGCCGACTTTCGGGCGTCCGGCTGATGGAAAGCGCCCACCCCGGCGAAGAGGCACAGGCGGTTGCGATCCTGATCCGCGAGGCGCTTGAGGTTCCCGAACGCCGGGTTGCGCTGGTCACCCCAGACCGGGGGCTGGCGGGCCGGGTGGTCGCGCATTTGCGGCGCTGGGAGATCGAGGCAGACGACACCGCCGGGCGTCCGCTTGCCCAGACCGCGGCGGGCAGGGTGCTGCTCTTGCTGGCCGATCTGGTCGCCACTTCCGCCTCGCCGGTGCCGCTGCTGGCGCTGTTGGTGCACCCGCTGGTGAAGCAGGGCGATGGACGCGCGCAGTGGCTGGAGAACGCCCGCAAGCTGGACCTGCGGCTGCGCGGCCCGCGCCCGGCGCCGGGGCTGGAGCCCTTGCGCGCGGCAGCGGCCAAGCTGGCCAAGGGCGATCATGCGATTGGCGAGTGGTGGGCCGGGTGCGAGGCCACTTTCGAGCCCTTGCTCAACTGGCCCGATCAGCTGGGCCTGGCCGATGCGCTGGGCCGCCTGGTCACCGCGGGCGAGGCCCTGTGCGGCACCGCGCTTTGGGCCGAGGCTGATGGCCGCGCGCTCGCCGCCTTGGTGGACGAACTGCGCGGGGCTGCGGAAGACATCGGCACACGCCTTGCCCCGGCCGATCTGCCCGGCGTCTTGCGCGATGCGATGGACCGCGTCTCGGTCCGCCCGCCCTGGGGCAAACATCCGCGCGTGGCGATCTACGGCTTGCTCGAAGCGCGGATGAGCCGCGCCGATCTGGTGATCTGCGGAGGCCTCACCGAAGGGTCCTGGCCCGCCAGCCCCTCGCCCGAACCGCTGCTGCCGCCTGCCGTGCTGCGCGCGCTGGGGGTACCGGGCGGCGAATTTCGGATCGGCCTTGCTGCGCATGACTTGGCCGGAGCCCTCGGCGCGCCCGAAGTGGTGCTGAGCTGGGCCTTGCGCGACGAGGGCGGGCCGGTGATCCCCAGCCGCTTCGTGCTGCGGGTCGAGGCGATGCTGGGCGAGCTGGGCGAAGCTCACCGCGAACGCCGCGCGGTCGAGCTGGCGCGCGAGATCGACCGCGCAACGCCCACGCCGCCCTATCCGCGCCCCTCGCCGCGCCCCACTGCGGCGCAGCGCGACGTGCCCTTGGCGGTGACCGCGCTCGACCGGCTGCGCGGCGATCCCTATCAGTTCTACGCCAGCGCGATCCTGCGGCTGCGGCGGCTCGACGCGCTTGATGCCGATCCGACTGCGGCGTGGAAGGGCGAGGTGGTGCACAAAGTGCTCGACCGCTGGCACAAGGCCGGGGGCAGGGCGGGGGAACTGCTCGCGCTTGCGGCTGAGGAACTGGCCGAAATGCGCGCGCACCCGCTGGTCCGCAGTCTGTGGTGGCCGCGCCTCGCCCGCGCGCTCGAATGGATCGATCAGCAGATCGCCGAACAGCGCGCAGAGGGCCGCGAGGTGCTGGCGAGCGAGATCAAGGGCGCGATGGACTGCCTCGGCGTCAAGGTCCACGGGCGTGCCGACCGGATTGACCGGCTGGCCGATGGCACCCTGGCGGTGGTCGATTACAAGACTGGCGCGCCGCCTTCGGGCAAGATGGTCGAGAACGGCTTTGCATTGCAACTCGGCACGATCGGACTGATCGCGGCGGAAGGCGGGTTTGAGGGCGTGGCGGGTGAGCCCAATGCCTTCGAATACTGGTCGCTGGCCAAGAACAAGGCCGACCGCGCGGCCTTTGGCTACGTCTATGAGCCGGTGCGCGAGGGCAAGAAGCAGAGCGGGATCGCGCGCGAGGAGTTCCTCAGCGTGACCGAGGACTACCTGCGCGAGGCGGTGCTCGACTACATCAAGGGCGACAAGCCCTTTGTCGCGCGGCTCAATCCCGATCTTGGCGGCTACAACGATTTCGACCAGCTGATGCGGCTCGACGAGTGGCAGGCGCGGCAGGACGCGGGCGAATGATCGACAAGCTGTTCCCGCTCACGCCCGAGCAGCGCCCGGCGGTCGACCCCGGCGAGGTGGTGTGGCTTTCGGCCTCGGCGGGGACGGGCAAAACGCAGGTTCTGTCGGCCCGCGTGCTGCGGTTGTTGTTGCAGCCCGACGTCAGCCCTGCGCAGATCCTCTGCCTGACTTTCACCAAGGCTGGCGCGGCCGAAATGGCGGCGCGGATCAACCGCGTGCTGGCGCGCTGGGTGCGGCTGGATGCGACTGCGCTGGGCAAGGAACTGGAGCACATTGGCGCCGACAGCGGCCCTGCTGCGCGTGACCGGGCGCGCACGCTGTTTGCCGAAGTGCTTGATTGCCCGGGTGGGGGCCTGCGGATCGATACGATCCATGCCTTCGCGCAGTGGTTGCTCGCGGCATTCCCGCACGAGGCAGGGCTGATTCCCGGCGTCAAGGCGATGGAAGACCGCGAAAAGGACCTGCTGCTGCGCGAGGTGCTCGCCGCAATGCTGGTCGAGGCCGAGGCGCAGAACGATCGCGCGACGCTGGGCGCGCTGGAGGAGCTGTCGGTGCGGCTCGGCCCCGACGCGGTCGAGCGCTGGCTGCTGCGCTGTGCCCAGGCGCTGGAGGCCTTTACCGGGCCGGGCGGGTGGCAGCCGCCGATGCTGGCGCGGACCTATCAGTTGCTCGGCTTGCCGAGCGATGCCAGCGAGGCGGACCTTGCGGCGCTTTGCGAAGAAGGCGTGTTCGATGTGGACGCCCTGCATTGCCTGCTCTCTGCCTACAACCAGTGGAGCGCCGCCAGCGCCGAAAAGCCGCGCACCGCAATTGGCGAATGGCTGAGCAGCACGCCTGAGCGCCGCGCTCAGGATGCCGATGCGCTTTATGAGGCGCTGTTCACTCAGAAGGACGAGCTGCGCAACCGCGCCAACAAGAACCTGCTCTCGTACGAGGAGTACTTCGTCGAAGCCGGCGAGGCGGTGCGGCAGTCGCTCATGCGGATTCGCGAACGACGCGCGCTGCTGGAGCTGGCGGGCTGGCTGACCCCCGCACTCGAACTCGGCCGCAAGTTCGCGCTCGAATGGGACGCGGCCAAGCAGCGCGCCGGGCTGATCGATTTCGACGACCAGATCCGCATCGCCGCGCGGCTGCTGGGGACCGAGGCCTTGGCCGAATGGATCCGCTACAAGCTCGACCGGCGGTTTGATCACGTGCTGGTTGATGAAGCCCAGGACACCAACGAGGCCCAGTGGCGGATCATCGAGGCGCTGACCGGCGAGTTCTTTGCCGGCGAAGGCGCCCACGGCGACAAGCTGCGCACGCTGTTCGTGGTCGGCGATTACAAGCAGGCGATTTTCCGCTTTCAGGGCACCAGCCCGGAAAACTTCGAGAAAGCCAAGCGCCGGGTCCGCGACGAAATGTCGGGCGCCGCCGTCAATTTCCGCGCGCTGCGCAGCAATGGCCAGGCCCGCGAACTGCGCGAGCGCGGGCTGGGGACCAGTTTCCGTACCGCCCGCGCGGTGCTCGAATTCGTCGATATGGCGATTGAACGGATCGGCTCGGACAGCTTTGGCCTGGGCGACATGCCCAAACCGCACGTGGGTGAGGAACGCCCTGGCCAGGTGGTGCTGTGGCAGGTCGTCGGTCGCCCCGAAGACGAGGAGGAGGCCGCGAACGACAATCCCGCGCCCGCGGATGACGGAGGCGGCGAAACCTGGCTCGATCGCTCCGACCGCCAGCTGGCCGACCGGATCGCGCGGCAGATCAAGGCCTGGATGGTACAAGGCTTCCCCTTGGTCAAAGGTGAAGTGCGCCGCGCCGGGCCTGGCGATGTCATGGTGCTGGTGCGCAAGCGCAAGGAGCTGGCCGGGCTGATCGTCGCGCGGCTCTATGCCGCGGGCGTGCCGGTGGCGGGGGTGGACCGGCTGCGGCTCGCCGCGCCGCTTGCCGTGCGCGATCTGATGGCGGCGCTGCGCTTTGCCGCACAGCCGCTCGACGATCTCAACTTGGCCTGCCTGCTGGTCTCGCCGCTGATCGGCTGGAGCCAGGAGCAATTGCTGGAGTTTGGCCACCGGCCCGAGGGCCAGCGCCTGTGGGATCACTTGCGGCGTCTGCGCAGCGGCGGGGTTGAAAGCGCGATGGAGCAATTGCTCGAGCTGCTGCGCCGGGCCGACTATGAACCGCCGCAGGCCTTGCTCCACTGGCTGCTGACCGGGCCGTGGCAGGGCCGGCAAAAGCTGGTCGCGCGGCTGGGCGGCGAAGTGGGCGATCCGATCGAGGAATTGCTCAACGCCGCCAGCGCCTTCGCCGCCAGCGAAGTGGCCTCGCTCCACATGTTCATCCGCTGGTTCGATGCGGGCGAGGGCGAGTTGAAGCGCGAGGCCGGAAAGGCCGGGGACGAAGTGCGGGTGATGACCGTCCACGGATCGAAAGGCCTGCAAGCCCCGATCGTGATCCTGGCCGATGCGGCGGACAATCCCGATACGTCGCGCGGCTCTGCTCTGGCGTTGCCCGATCCGGCGAGCGACCCCAGGGAACCCCGCCTGATCCCCCTGCCGCCGCTGCGCAAGGACGAAAAGGCCGGGCCGATCGCCGAAGCCGAGCAACGCGCGGCGATCGAGGAGCGGCAGGAGCATTGGCGCTTGCTCTACGTCGCGATGACCCGCGCGGAAGAGGCGCTGTTCGTCACCGGCTCGCTTGGACCCCGCGAAAAGGCCCCGGCGGATGACAGCTGGTACGCGCGGCTGCAGGGGCTGTTCCTCGACGAGGAATGGGCGGTGGACCCGATCTGGGGACGGCGGCTGGAACATGGCGAGGCCCCAGCGGTTCCCGCACCGCCAGCGGCCTCGCGCGGCGGCGAGCTGGCTTTGCTGCCGCCCTGGCTGGAACGTCCGGTCGCCGCCGAACCGCGCCCGCCGCGCCCGCTGTCTCCTTCCGCGCTGGGCGAGGACCGCGCGGTCGATCCGCCCTATCCACCCGGCTCGGGCGGCGCGGCGGCGCGGCGCGGGGTCTTGCTTCACCGACTGCTCGAACGCTTGCCCGATGTGCCTCCCGCCGAGCGCAAGGGCGCGGCGCAGGCCTGGCTGGCGCGGGCTGCGGCCGAACTGGCCGCCCCGGCACGCGCGGAATTGGCCGATGCAGCGCTGAAAGTGCTCGATCACAAGAATTGGGCCGACCTGTTCGCGCCCGGCGCGCTGGCCGAAGTGCCGATTGCGGCCACGGTTGGCGGGCAAGTGGTGGCCGGAACGATCGACCGGCTGCTGGTGCGGCCCGAGCGCATCCGGCTGGTCGATTTCAAGACCGCGCGGCGTCCGCCCGCCAGCCTGGACGAAGTGCCGGTCGCGATCCTGCGGCAGATGGCGGCCTATGCTGCCGCGCTGGAGGCAACCTATCCGGGGCGCGTGGTCGAGGCGGCCTTGCTCTACACCGAAGTGCCCTCGCTGCTGGAGATACCGGCGGCACTGCTCGCCGCGCACAAGCAGGCTTTGGACCTGACGCAGTAAAGCTTTCGCAATCGCCCATTGCGGTTTTGCACCCAGGACATAGATTCAAACCAACGAACCCCGACCCGTTCGTGCTGAGCTTGTCGATGCACCGTCCTTCTTTTCGCAACCGTCGAAAAGACAGAGCGGCCCTTCGACAAGCTCAGGGCGAACGGGGTAGGGGAGATTCAAAGGAGATTCCCGATGGCCACTATCGCCGTAACCGATGCCTCGTTCGCTGCCGACGTGCTTAACTCTGACAAGCCCGTGCTGGTCGATTTCTGGGCCGACTGGTGCGGCCCCTGCAAGATGATCGCCCCGGCGCTGGAGGAAATCAGCGAGGAACTGGCGGGCCAGGTGACCATCGCCAAGATGGACATCATGGAAAGCACCGACACCCCGTCGAAATTCAACGTCCAGTCGATCCCGCTGATGATGCTGTTCAAGAACGGTGAGCCGGTCGCGCAAAAGCTGGGCGCAGCGCCCAAGGGGCAGTTGAAGGCGTGGTTGGAGTCGGTCCTCTAGAGCGGTGATTGGAAAATCTGAATCACCTCGCCCCAGCCCCGACCATCCTGAGCTTGTCGAAGGATTGCTCTTTTCTTCAAGCGGTTGCGGGCGAGGCACGAAGAAAAGGACAGTGCTTCGACAAGCTCAGCATAGACGGAATTTGGGTCAGGCTTTGCCCAAGTTGCTCTAACGTTCAGTATTTTCCTACAAGAACCATTTGGGTTATTTAAGTCATTCCAACAAACCAAATGGAGCACATCATGGCAATTCTCGAAGCCCTGATCGGGCCAATCGCCTCGATCATCGACAAGGTCATTCCCGACAAGGCCCAGCGCGACAAGGCCAAGCTGGAGCTGTTGCAGCTGCAGGGCAGCCAGGACCTGGCCGAAATCCAGGCCCGTCTGTCCGCAATCGTCGCCGAGGCCAATTCGCAAGATCCCTGGACCAGCCGCGCGCGGCCCAGCTTTCTCTATGTGATTTACATTCTGCTGCTGTGGGCACTGCCAATGGGCTTGCTGGCGATGTTCAGCCCCGACCGCGCCCAGGCGATCGCCGCGGGGATGAACGCCTACCTTTCGGGGCTGCCCGAGCCGCTCTACGCGCTGTTCGGCACCGGCTACCTCGGCTACACCGCCGCGCGCCAGTGGGGCAAAATCGCCGGTAGCGACAAATAGTTAACCCGCGGGCCTGCCTTGGTTAGCTTCGGGTAATCATTTTCCGCTACAGCCTGCCTTTCGAGGTGCCAGCAGTTTCGGCATCAGGGAGTTCAGACGTGAGCGGATCGAAGTTTCACCGGCCCAAGGCAGGCCTGGCAGCTATGGCAATCGTTCTGGCGGCGCTGCCGCTGCTGTCCGCCTGTTCGGGCCGCGACACCGATACTGCCGAGAAAGTCGCCGCCGCCCAGCAAGCCGCCACGCGCGCCGAACAGGCCGCCGAACGCGCCGAACAGGCTGCGGCCAAGCTCAATGCAGGCCAACCAACCGTGGTCGATGCCGAGCCCGAGCCCGACCCCGAACCGCAGGATCCCGCCGCAGGCGATCAGGACGATCAGCCCAAGAGCGAGGCCAACCCCGGCTAGGCAAGCTTTTGGCTTGCGGCCCGGCCCGCGCTGCGTAAGGAACCGCCTGTACTCTTGCAGCGGAGCCCCCAAGTGACCCAGCGCCGAGTCCTGGTCCTCAACGGACCCAATCTCAACCTGCTCGGCACGCGCGAGCCGGAGATCTATGGCCATGACACGCTGGAGCAAATCTCCGCGCGGCTGATAGCGCGTGGGCTTGAACTGGAGCTGGACGTGGAATGCCGCCAGAGCAATCACGAGGGAGTGCTGGTAGATTGGCTGCACGAGGCCAAGGCCGGCGGTGTCCACGCGGTGCTGCTCAACGCCGGGGCCTATACCCACACCTCGATCGCACTGCTCGATGCGATCAAGGCGACCCAGCTCAAGGTAATCGAAGTCCACCTCTCCGATCCCGAAACGCGCGAGCCGTTCCGCCATTTGTCCTATGTCGGCATGGCTGCTGAGGACTGCGTGAAGGGGCTCGGGCCTAACAGCTACATGGTCGCGCTGGACAAGGCCGCCGCGCTTTAGGCTTGCCTCTCTCCTCGCTCCGCCGCATAGGCAGTAGCCCTGTTTCAGATATGGGGATCGCATGAGCGAGACGAAGGGCGCTGCCCGTAGCGGCGGCATGAACATCGACAGCAAGCTGGTGCGCGAGCTGGCCGAGCTCCTGGCCGAAACCGGCCTTTCCGAAATCGAAGTCGAAGACGGCGACCGCAAGATCAAGGTCGCGCGGCAGCTGACCGCGGCTCCGGCGGCGGTCCATATGACCGCTCCGGCACTCGCCCCGGCGCTCCCGCTGCCCGCCGCTGCCGCGCCCGAAGCGGCCTCTGCCCCGGCAGCCGATGCCAATGCGCTCAAGTCGCCGATGGTCGGCACCGCCTACCTCACCCCCGAACCCGGCGCACCTGCGTTCATCGAGGTGGGCAAGCAGGTCAAGGCGGGTGATACGCTGCTGATCATCGAGGCGATGAAAGTGATGAACCCGATCACCGCCGACAAGGCCGGGACGATCAAGGCAATCCTGGTCGAAAACGCGCAGCCGGTCGAATACGACCAGCCGCTGGTCGTGATCGCGTAAGGCTAAAGAGCCTGCCTTGTAGGGTAGAATACGTCATGATCGCCTTGGGAAACATGTTGGGTAGGAGTGACGCGAAGCGCGGGCTGGTTGCCCCGTGCAAGCGGAACGACGCCCTCCAGCATGTTTCCCAAGGCGACCCCTGCGGGGCGGGCCAAATTGGCCCCATTGCTTCGTTGCTCGTCGAGCACGATGCCTCACATCGCGCTTCTCCTCGCGCCTTGCACTGGGGCCAATTTGGCTCCGTCATGACGCATTCTACCCTACAAGGCAGGCTCTAAACATGGGCATTTCCCGCATCCTGATCGCCAATCGCGGCGAGATCGCCTTGCGCATCCACCGCGCCGCGCACGAAATGGGGATCGAGACGGTGGCGGTGCACTCCACCGCCGATGCCGACGCCATGCACGTGCGGCTGGCCGACCATGCGGTCTGCATCGGCCCGCCTGCGGCCAAGGACAGCTACCTCAACGTCGCGGCGATCATTTCGGCCGCTGAAATCACCCATGCCGATGCGATCCACCCGGGCTATGGCTTCCTCTCGGAAAACGCCCAGTTCGCCGAGATTGTCGAAAGCCACGACATCACCTGGATCGGGCCCAAGCCCGAACACATCCGCACCATGGGTGACAAGATCGAGGCCAAGCGCACTGCCGGCGCGCTGGGCCTGCCGCTGGTTCCCGGCAGCGACGGCGCGGTCAGCGATATCGCTGAAGCCAAGGAAATCGCCGAGAAGGCTGGCTATCCGGTGATCATCAAGGCTGCCTCTGGCGGCGGCGGTCGCGGCATGAAGGTCTGCAATGGCCCCGACGAGCTTGAAACGCTGATCCAGCAGGCCGGAACCGAAGCCAAGGCCGCGTTCGGCGATGCCACGGTCTATATCGAAAAGTACCTCGGCAACCCGCGCCACATCGAATTCCAGGTGTTCGGCGACGGCAATGGCGAAGCGATCCACCTGGGTGAGCGCGATTGCAGCCTCCAGCGCCGCCACCAGAAGGTGCTGGAAGAAGCGCCCTCGCCGGTGATCAGCCCCGAAGAGCGCGAGCGGATGGGCGGGATCGTCGCCAGGGCGATGGCCGACATGCAATATCGCGGGGCGGGCACGATCGAGTTCCTGTGGGAAAACGGCGAGTTCTATTTCATCGAAATGAACACCCGCCTGCAGGTGGAACACCCGGTCACCGAAGCGATCACCGGGGTCGATCTGGTCCGCGAACAGATCCGCATTGCCGATGGCAAGCCGCTGTCGGTCACCCAGGATCAGATCGAGTTCAACGGCCATTCGATCGAATGCCGGATCAACGCCGAAGACCCCTGGACTTTCGCCCCCTCGCCCGGCCTGGTCACCGCCTATCACCCCGCTGGCGGGATGAATGTGCGCGTCGATTCAGGGCTTTACGCCGGCTACAAGATCCCGCCTTACTACGATTCGATGATCGCCAAACTGATCGTCAAAGGCCGCACCCGCGAAGGCTGCATCATGCGGCTTAGGCGGGCGCTGGAAGAGATGGTGGTCAGCGGCGTGAAGACCAGCATCCCGCTCCACCAGGCGCTGATGAGCGAGCCGGACTTCATCCACGGCGATTATACGATCAAGTGGCTGGAGGAGTGGCTGGCGGAGCGCGTAGGGGCAGGCTTAGCGACGAGTTAAGTCAGCAAGACTAGTGGAGAGTCGCAGTGGCTTGGGACTTCGATCAACCTCGCGATGCTGCGTGCATCACGGTTCAGTCGGTCATCGACGGAACACCAGTTCTCGTTGTCACGCACTATGACGACGATGATTCTTGGGCGTTCCTGGATGGTGAGGCCATAGACATGGATGACGCTTTGGTCGTTGCCATGTCCACGGTTGTCGATAGGCATCCCGAATTACACGAATTGGCCACCTTGGCGTCCGGATGGTCAGCAAGTCGCACATCAAGTGGCGCAGAATGGTCCTGTATTCGAGACACCTTCGAAAACGACTAGGGCAGCTTACTCCAACGGCACCCCAGGCATCTGCTTCGCCGTCCGGATCGTCAGGCTGGTCTTCACACTCGCCACATTGGGCGCAGGGGTCAGCTTGCTGGTCAGGAATTCCTGAAAGCTCTGCAGATCCTTGCTGACGATCTTCAGGATGAAGTCGATTTCGCCATTGAGCATGTGGCATTCGCGCACTTCGGGCAGGTCGCGCATGGCTTCTTCGAACTGGCGCAGCGAATCCTCGGCCTGGCTCTTGAGCGAAACCATCGCAAATACCGTGATCGCAAAGCCCAGTTTCGAGGCGTCGAGATCGGCGTGGTAGCCGCGGATCACGCCCAATTCCTCAAGCGCGCGGACCCGGCGCAGGCATGGCGGCGCGGTCAGGCCGACGCGCTGGGCCAGTTCGACATTGGTGACCCGGCCTTCGTCCTGCAATTCGGACAACAGGCGGCGGTCGATCGAATCGAGATTGGCCATGGCACCCACCCTTTCGTGCGGCAAAGCGCAGCTCGCGACCGCACTTTGGCAACTTTTGCCGCGCTGTATATCCCCGCGCGATAATATTATTGTTTATGGCCGCAACTGTCCCGCTTTGCAACGCACCTTTCGCAAGGCCTCCAGGGTGGGGACAAGTCTGGTAAACGCCCTCGCGCGCATACTGCGCAATGGCCTAGGACCCTGGAATGCATTTCGACGATCGCCTTGGAACCGTGCTGCGCATGCGCGCCGACGGCCCGGGCATGCAGCGCGTGCAGTACCGTCAATTGCTGGATCTGCTGGGCACCGTGCCAGTCGAAGCGCAGGGCGAGCAGCTTGAGGCCGCCTATGACCGGCTGGGCGAACTGGCCGCGCTGATTCCCGCCGAAGCCCGCGCCGCGATGCTGCGCGAACCGGCCCAGCGGCTGCGCTCGCCGCGGCTGGTGGCGGCGCTGGCCAGCGGCGAGCCGGTGGTGGCCGCCCAGGCGCTGCAGCGGGCGCAGTTGTCGGATGAGCAGTGGCTCGATCTGGTTCCCGCCCTGCCCCCCGCCGCGCGGCCTGCGCTGCGCCAGCGCCGTGACTTGTCCCCAACGGTCGCCAGTCTGCTGGCCCGGCTGGGAGTCAACGATCGTGGTTTGCCGCCCGCCGCCGAAGCTATCCAACCCGCAAAGCCCGTGTCCGAACCGGCCGCGCTCGAGCCCGATCTGACGGGTGCGGAAGTGATCGAGGGCAACCCGCCGAAACAAGGCGAAGGGATCGGCGCGATCGTCAAGCGGATCGAGGCCTATCGCCGCGCCAAGCAAGTGGTCGAACATGTTCCGGCCAGTGATTCGCCGCGCCTGCCGCTGGGCGAGGACCATGTGCTCAGCGTCGCCGAAGAGGTGCGCGCCTGCGATTTCGCCACCGATGCGCAGCTGCGGATCAGCTGGTGCGACGCCGGGGTGGCCCCAATGCTGCACGGCATGCGGCTGGCCGGGGACGCCGAGTTCGCGCACCTGGTCCGCCAGCACCAGCCGCTGCGCGCGCAGCGGATCGTCCTGGCCGGGGCTGGGGCGATTGCCGGACACTGGCACCTGGATGCTGCGCCCTGGTTCGATCCGCTGACGGGCAATTTCCTGGGCTATCGTGGCCGCCTGCGCCGCCCGCCCAGCACTGCGAAAGCGCCTGCCAATCCGCCGGTGACCGACAGCCAGGCCGACCGCATCCGCCAGATGCTGCACGAATTGCGCACCCCGGTGAACGCGATCCAGATCGGCGCCGAGATTATCCAGCAGCAACTCTATGGCGCCACCCCGCACGAGTACCGCGCACTGGCGGCGGGAATCGCGGGCGATGCCGCGCGGATGCTCTCGGCCTTCGAAGAACTGGAGCGGCTGGCCAAGCTGGATAGCCAGGCCCTGGAGCTCGACCCTGGCGAGACCGACCTGGCCAGCGTGATCGCTGCCACCGCCGCGCAGCTTGGCACCCACACCAAAGGGCGCGGCAGCGGTTTCGAGCTGAAGATCGACGACCAGCCCTTGCCGGTGCCGCTGGCGGCTATCGAGGTTGAGCGGATTGTCTGGCGGCTGCTGGCAACGCTGGCCGGGGTCAGTGCACCGGGCGAGCAGCTGAAACTGCGCCTGCGGCGCAAGAACGGCCTGGTCCGGCTCGACGCGGCACTGCCCGCCCAGCTGGCGAGCCGCGAGGACGAGGCGATTTTCCACGCCGCCGCCGGATCGGTCCCGCAAGTGGTTTCCGCAGGCGTGTTCGGGGTGGGTTTTGCCTTGCGGCTGGCCCGCGCCGAAGCCCGCGCGGCGGGCGGCGATCTGGTCCGCAAGAACGAGCGACTGCGGCTGACCCTGCCGGGCTTGACCGAAACCGCGCCCTCCCATACCCAGAACGCAGCCTGACACGTTCAATCCGGGCCAGAAGGGGGACATTTTCTTGGCAGCCTTGCGGATCCCCGACCTGCCGGAGAATCCCGAATTCGTGCAGTTCAAGCCCGGCTCTGGCCAGCGCTTTGTCCTGACCGTCGATACCGAGGAAGAGTTCGATTGGCTCAAACCGATCGAGCGTGAGGCGCACACCGTCCACACCGTCGCCCGGCTGGCCAAGTTCCAGGAGTTTTGCGAGGCGCAGCACGTGGTGCCGATCTACCTGATCGACTATCCCATCGCCACTTCGCCCGCCGCGCAGGAAATCCTGCGCCCGGCGATTGCCGCGGGCAAGGCCGAAGTGGGCGTCCAGCTGCACCCCTGGGTCAACCCGCCGTACGACGAGGACGTGACCGAACACAACACTTTCGTCGGCAACCTGCCCCGCGAGCTGGAGCGTGAGAAGTTTCGGCGCCTGAAGGACGCGATCGAGCGCGGCTTTGGCGCGGCCCCGATGATCTACCGCGCGGGGCGCTATGGCGTTGGTCCCAACACCGCCGAGACCCTGTCCGAAGGCGGAATCGCGATCGATTCGTCGGTGCGCACCAGTTTTGACTATTCGGCCGGTGGCGGCCCCAATTTCCGCAGCTTTCCACTGCGCCCCTATTGGCTCGACCGTTCGGGCGGGCTGATGGAAATGCCGCTGACCACCGTCTATTGGGGGCCGCTGCGGCAACTGGGGCCGTGGCTCTATCCGCAAATGTGGCGCGCGCCGCGGCTGCGCGGGGTGCTCGCCAAGATCGGAATGCTTGAGCGGATTCCGTTGACCCCCGAAGGCGTCACGTCCGAAGAAGCGATCCGCGGGATCGACATCGCGCTGGATGAAGGGCTGCCGGTGCTGGTCTTCTCGTTCCACAGCCCCTCGCTGGCCCCGGGCTATACGCCCTATGTCCGCAGCGAAGACGACCTCGACGCATTTTACGACTGGTGGCGCAAGGTTTTTGTCTACCTCGCCCAGCGCGGGGTGGCCAATGCGCGGGTCGCCGACCTGATTGAAAGCGTTGCGCTTGCCTAACCGCGCCGCTGCGGCTAACCCGCGCCGTCGCTTCGTGCGGTTGGGCCTGTAGCTCAGTTGGTTAGAGCTGGCCGCTCATAACGGCTAGGTCGCGGGTTCGAGTCCTGCCGGGCCCACCACCGCACGCAAAGGACACCCCGGTCGGGGAGTAGCGCAGCCTGGTAGCGCATCTGCTTTGGGAGCAGAGGGTCGCAGGTTCGAATCCTGTCTCCCCGACCAACAACCTAGAGCGGTGATTGGAAGATCAGAATCACCTCGCCCCAGCCCCGACTATCCTGAGCTTGTCGAAGCACTGCCCTTTTCTTCGTGCCTCGCCCGCAACCGCTTGAAGAAAAGAGCAGTGCTTCGACAAGCTCAGCATCGGCGGAATCTGGGTCAGGTTTTGCCCAAGTTGCTCTAGCTCGTTCAGTCCGGAACCGCAGCTTGGAATTTCGGAAACCTGCTTCCTGGTTCAAATCCGCAACAAGGGCACCCGTTGGCAACGATGCCGTTCGGCGGCCCCGATCGTCCAGAGCCGCTTGACCAGGTTTGGCTGCAGCGTTGGCAAATTTGGGGATTCAGCCCGCTGAGTATCTTTCCAAGCAAGTTCATGAAGTTTTCTCCGCCAGGATCCGGGCAACCGCAATTGGGTTCCCGGCAGCGGCCGTTGTTGAAGGTTGAAGCGCCGCTCCGATCAGGAGCAGCGCAGGACCTGTCCCTGAGCAGGCATGCACCGCCAGTGGCAGCAGGTCGAGACGAGTCGTCACGGTTTGCTCGTCAGGCAGACTGGCGTTCTCGACAATGGCGACAGGGGTCTCAGCAGGCAGACCATGGGCGAGCAATTTGCGCGCAATCTCTTCAACGGCCGCCTTGCCCATATAGATCGCCAGGGTGGCCTGCGGATCTGCCAGCGCCGCCCAATCAAAATCAAGCGCTTCCCCCGCGCGGGCATGGGCAGTCATAAAGGTCAGCTTGCGGGCGAGGCCGCGCAGTGTGAGCGACTGCCCCAGGCTGGCCGCCGCTGCGCTGGCAGTGGTGATGCCGGGGCAGATTGCTACCCGAACGCCAGCTGCGCGGCAGGCCGTCAGCTCTTCATGTGCGCGGCCGAAGATCGCCGGATCGCCGCCCTTGAGCCGGACGACGCGCTCACCGGCCAGTGCCGCGCAGACAATCAGGTCATCGATCGATTGCTGGCTTTTGGAATGGCGACCAGAGCGCTTCCCGACTGAAACGAGCCTTGCTCCGGCCGGCACCAGCGCGAGCACGCCCGAACCGACCAGCGCATCATGAAAGACAATCGTTGCCGTAGCTATCAGGCGCTCGGCCTTGCGAGTGAGAAGTTCGGGATCGCCGGGACCAGCGCCGACCAGCCAGACCATGCCGCATGGAAACTCAATCCCGCCACCCTGAGCGTGTTGAAGGGTCATTCTGCTGCCTCCAGCGATGGTTCCGGAATTTCACTCAGCAAGCGCACGATCGCAGGGCGGCAGGATCCGCAGTTGGTTCCGGCCTGGGTTGCCTTGGCGATTTCGTCGATCGTCGTTGCCCCGGCGCAGGCGGCGCTCTGGATCGTGTGGCTGCCGACGCCGTGGCAGACACAAACGACTGGTCCGCGATCGGGTACTGGCACTGCAGGACGTCCGGCCAGCAACTCCGGCCCGCTGCCGGTCGTGGCACAAAGCTGTTCTGATGCCCATTCACGCGGCGGGAGCGTACCGGTGCGGGTGAGATAGAGCGCGGCCAGCAGCGCGCCATCTTGCCCCTGCACCGCGATCCGGCGCATTCCGTGCTTCAGGTCTGCCGCTTCAAGCCATTGCCCGTCAGGCAGCAGGCCAGCCGGATCAAGGTCTGCCGCACCGGCCAGCTCATACAGCCACCCATGCTTGATGCGCGAACGGCTCCACCAGAGCAGACCGGGCAAGTTGGCATCATCGCGGCAGACCAGAAATGCGCGCCATGACGGGTGAACCGCGACGACATTGGCCGGAGTGTTCTTGAAACCCGGCTGGCCGGAATGGGGGTCGGTTTCTGCCAATGGGAGCCGATTGGCGCGGGCTCCACTGGCAAAGGAGTCGGTCCAATGCATTGGTACGCACAGGTCCCCCTGGCGCTGGCTATCGCAGATTTCGACCCGGAAGATGGCCTTGCCGGCGCGGGTCGAAACGCTGGCCAGCCCGCCCTGCGCAAGGCCATATCGCGCCGCATCGGCTGGATGCACTTCGAGCAGCGCTTCGCGCCGGTGCTGCGAAAGGGTTGGAGACAGACCGGTGCGGGTCATCGTGTGCCACTGGTCGCGGTACCGGCCGGTGTTGAGACGCAGGGGATAAGCGGGATCAGCGAGCTCGCCCGATTGCGCCGAAACCGCGATCAGCCGGGCCTTACCATCAGGATGAATGAACCGCCTTCCGAGCGGGTGAGCGCCGCCCCACAGCAGCGGTTCAAGTTCGGCATAGGCAGTGTAATCAAGCCCTGCCAGCGCGGTCAGGTCAAGCACCTTGCCATGCTGCACGGACAGCGCAGTCATCCCCGCAAATTCCCGGAAAATGTCGGCCGGACTGGTGAAGGCAAAGCTCTCGCTCCAGCCCATCCGCCCAGCAAAGTCGCACAGGATCGCCCAATCGGCACGGGCTTCGCCTGGGGCGGGCAGCAGCGCGCGCTGGCGGCTGATGCGGCGCTCGCTGTTGGTGACCGTCCCGTCTTTTTCACCCCAGGCCAGCGCAGGCAGGCGGATGTGCGCCAGGCGCGCGGTATCGGTATCGGCGATCACATCGCTGACCACCAGCGTTTCACACCGGGCCAGCGCTTCGCGGACAAAGTCGGCATCGGGCATCGAAACCGCCGGATTGGTCGCCATCACCCACAGGAACTTTACCCGCCCATCATGCACCGCGCGGAACAGATCGACTGCCTTCAGCCCCGGCTCGGCACAGATGTTGGGCGCATTCCAGAACAGCGCGACGTCGGCGCGTTCCTCGGCCGAAAAGCCCAGATGACAGGCAAGCGTGTTGGCCAGGCCGCCCACTTCGCGTCCGCCCATCGCATTGGGCTGGCCGGTAATGCTGAACGGCCCCATGCCGGGTCGGTTGATCCGGCCTGTGGCAAGGTGCAGATTGATGATCGCGTTGCCCTTGTCGGTCCCGCTCCGCGATTGGTTGGCGCCTTGGCTGAACAGCGTCACCATCCGGGGATATGCTGCGACCAAATCGGCGAGCGCTGCAAATGTCGGATGATCGACTCCGAAGTCATTGGTTGCCAGGCTGTCAATGTAGCCGCTCGGCACATCGCAGTGCTGTGCAAGGTAAGACTTATTGAGCAGGCCGCGGCAGCGCATTTCAGCCAGGAGCGCGTTAAATAGAGCCACATCGCCATCGGGCGCGATGGTTACGTGCAGGTCGGCCTGCTCGGCAGTTTCGGTACGGCGCGGGTCGATCACTATCAGCTTGGTTCCGCGCGCGGTCCGGGCCGCCTCGATCCGTTGCCAGATCACGGGATGACACCAGGCGGTGTTGGAGCCGACCAGCAGGATCAGATCGGCCTGATCAAGGTCATCGTAAGTGCAAGGCACCACATCTTCGCCGAAGGCGCGATTGTGCGCGGCAGCCGCACTCGCCATGCAAAGACGGCTGTTGGTATCGATGTTGCCGCTGCCGATGAAGCCCTTCATCAGCTTGTTGGCGACGTAGTAGTCTTCGGTAAGGAGCTGGCCCGAGACGTAAAACGCAACCGCATCGGGGCCATGTTCGGCGATGGTCTGACGCATCCGGTCAGCCGCAAGGTCGAGCGCTTCGCCCCAGCCCGCGCGGCTCTGCCCGATCATCGGATGGAGCAGGCGCCCCTCGAGACCCACCGTTTCGCCCAGGTGGGTGCCCTTGGAACAGAGTTTTCCGAAGTTGGCAGGGTGATCGGCATCACCCTCGATCCTAACCGAGCGGTCGCCGGTGACTGTGGCACGGATTCCGCAACCCACTCCGCAATAGGCGCAGGTTGTGCGGATCGCTTCCACGCCCTCAGGCCGCTCGCTGGCCGATAACGGCGGAGCGGAGCAGGTAGATCCGCCCGGCATCGATTTTAAGGGGAATGGTCGGCACGCAGCCCTTGTCATCCCCCTGCGCCTCACCGGTCTTGAGCGAGATGTTCCAGTTGTGCAGCGGACAGGTCACGACCGTGCCGTGGACGATCCCCTGTGACAGCGGCCCCTGCTTGTGCGGGCACTTGTTGACCAGCGCGTAGAACTGGTTGTCGAGCGTGTGGAACACCGCCACTTCCTCACCGTCCTGCACCGGCAGAGTGCGCGCGTTGCCCGGACTGATCTGGCCGACCGGGCCGATATCAAGCCATTCCCCGATCATTGGACCAACTCCATGGGCCGGACTTCGCCAATATGCTGATGCAGCTCAGCCTCATCGCCTGCGGCCCGTTTGGCCCAAGGATCGTCCTGCATGAATTGCTGCGAATAACGAAAGCGGGCGGCCAGCTGGCCAACTGCTTCGGGATCGTCGAACAGCGCCGCCTTGACGTGGTCCAATCCGACCCGTTCGATCCACGGCGCGGTGCGTTCGAGATACCAGGCCTGTTCGCGGTAGAGCTGGATAAAGGCGGCGCAGACGTCCATCGCCTGTTCCTCGGTCTCGACCTTGCAGAGCAGGTCGGTGGCGCGCACCTTGATCCCGCCGTTGCCGCCCACGTGCAGCTCGTAGCCCGAATCGACACAGACCACGCCGAAGTCCTTGATCGTTGCTTCGGCGCAGTTGCGCGGGCAGCCGCTGACTGCGATCTTGAACTTATGTGGCATCCAGCTGCCCCAGGTCATCCGCTCGATCCTGACACCAAGCCCGGTCGAATCTTGCGTGCCGAAGCGGCACCATTCGGAGCCGACGCATGTCTTCACAGTGCGCAGCGACTTGCCATAGGCGTGGCCTGAAACCATTCCGGCGGCATTGAGATCGGCCCAGACGGCAGGCAGATCTTCCTTCTTGATCCCGAAGATATCCAGCCGCTGGCCGCCGGTAACCTTGACCATCGGCGCGTTGAACTTTTCCACCACGTCGGCGATCGCGCGCAGCTCGGTCGGGTTGGTTAGCCCGCCCCACATCCGCGGGACCACCGAATAGGTCCCGTCCTTCTGGATATTGGCGTGCATCCGCTCGTTGACGAATCGGCTCTGCTGGTCATCGACGTATTTGCCCGACAGCGCACAAAGCAGGTAATAATTGAGCGCCGGACGGCATGACGCACAGCCATCCGGCGTTGACCAACCGAGCTCCTGCATCACCTGCGGGATCAGCTTCATGTCCTTCTCGACGATCAGGCGTCGCACGTCGGAATGGGTGAAGCTGGTGCATTTGCACATGGACTTCGGCCCGCTCTCGACCGCGTCGCCGAGCGTCAGCTTGAGCAGGCTTTCGACCAGCCCGGTGCAGCTGCCACAGCTTGCCGAAGCCTTGCATTGCGCGCGCACTGCATCGAGACTGCAGGCCCCGCCCGCGATGGTGGACACGACCTTGCCTTTGGATACGCCGTTGCAACCACAGATTTCGGCGTCGTCCGAAAGGGCGGCAACGGCAGCGCTAGGGTCCAGCAGCGCACCTCCCTGGGCGAAAGCCTGGCCGAAGATAAGCGCTTCGCGGATCGGCGCGATATCCTCGTCGCGCTTGAGAAGGTCAAAATACCAAGATCCGTCAGCGGTATCGCCAAAAAGAACCGCCCCGACGAGCCGGTCATCCTTGACGATCACTCGTTTATAGATCCCTCGTGCGGCATCGCGCATGACGATGTCTTCGCAGCCATCGCCGCCGGAGAAGTCCCCGGCGGAAAACAGGTCGATGCCCGACACCTTCAACTTGGTCGAAGTGACCGAGCCTTCGTAGCCGCTCGGTGCACCCGTCGCATGATCGGCCAGCGCGCGGCACATGTCCCACAGCGGCGCGACCAGGCCGTAGCAGGTGCCGCGGTGCTGTACGCATTCGCCCACCGCCATGATGGCCGGGTCGGATGTGACCATGTGGTCATCAACCAGGACGCCGCGTTCGACCTCGAGCCCAGCTGCATTGGCGAGCCCTGTAGCCGGGCGGATGCCTGCCGCCATCACTACGATATCGGCGGGAAATTCGCGCCCATCCTTGAGCTTTACAGCTGCGACATGGCCATCCTTGCCAAAAATTTCTGCCGTATCTCCTCCGGTGACAATTGTCTGGCCGCGCCGCTCCAGCTCGCTCTTGAGCAGATAGCCCGCCGCCTCGTCGAGCTGGCGCTCCATCAGTGTCGGCATCAAGTGCACGACGGTGACCTGCATACCCCTGAGCGACAGGCCGTGCGCAGCTTCCAGCCCCAACAGCCCGCCGCCGATCACCACCGCCGATCCACCGCGCGCAGCTGCCGACACCATCTTTTCAACGTCGTCGAGGTCACGGAAGGTTACCACGCCGGGCAAGTCATGCCCCGGAACCGGGATGATGAAGGGATCGCTGCCGGTGGCGACCAGCAGCCGATCATAGGGCTCGACCCGGCCCGACTGCGCGACTACGGTCTGGGTTGTGCGGTCGATTGCCACCACAGGGTCGCCGGATACCAGTGAGATGCCATTTTGGGCATACCAATCCGCGTCGTTGAGCACGATCTCGT
>PNJT01000002.1 GCA_013822005.1 Novosphingobium sp.
GCGCTGGTCGATCGCAGCGCCGGCTCGGTCGATCTGGGGGTTCCCTTCTTCCCGCTGATCGCGATCAACTTCCCGACTTATGCCGCCGACGAATTGCCGCCGGAACTTGCCGGGAGCGAAGCCGTGAAGCCGGGGAGCCGGGCCAGGCCGTGACTCGTCGCCTTCGCCTTGGCGTCAACATCGATCACGTTGCGACCATCCGCAACGCGCGCGGCGGAGATCATCCCGATCCGGTCCGCGCCGCCGAGATTGTTGCGCGCTGCGGCGGCGACGGGATCACCGCGCACTTGCGTGAAGACCGTCGTCACATCCGCGACGAGGACCTCGCCCGGATCCAGGCCGCGACCGACTTGCCGCTCAACCTTGAAATGGCCGCGACCGAGGAAATGCTCGAGATCGCACTGCGCCACAAACCGCACGCCGCCTGCATCGTCCCCGAACGGCGCGAGGAGCGCACCACCGAAGGCGGGCTCGATGCCGCCGGGCAGCACAACCGGCTCTACCCGCTGGTCCAGCGGCTGAGCGATGCCGGGATCCGCGTCAGCCTGTTCATCGCCCCCGACGAGCGCCAGATCGAAGCCGCGCTGCTGCTCAAGGCCCCGGTGGTCGAACTCCACACCGGCGAATATGCCCATGCTGTGGGCGAAGAACGCGCCGCCGAGCTCAAACGCCTGGCCGACATGGCCGCGCTCGCCGCCAAGAATGGGATCGAACCCCACGCCGGGCATGGCCTGACTTACGAGAACGTCCAGCCGGTCGCCGCGATCCCGCAACTGGCAGAACTCAACATCGGTCACTATCTGATCGGCGAGGCGATCTTTTGCGGACTGGAACCGGCGGTGCTGAAAATGCGCGAACTGATGGATGCGGCGCGTCCTTCGACAAGCTCAGGATGATCGGATGATTGTCGCCATCGGCTCCGACCTTTGCAACATCGACCGGATCCAGAACTCGCTGGAGCGCTGGGGCGAAAAGTTTGAGAACCGCGTCTTTACCGACATCGAGATAGCCAAAGGCAATTCGCGCCCCTTCACCAAGGCCGGGACCCTGGCCAAGCGCTTTGCCGCCAAGGAGGCCTTTTCCAAGGCGGTCGGCACCGGGTTCAAGCGCGGGGTGTTCATGAAGGACATTGGCGTGGTCAACATGCGCTCGGGCGCACCGACGCTGCAATTGAATGGCGGGTCCGCTGCCCGCCTGGCTGAAATCACCCCCGCCGGACACCTCGCCGTGATCCACCTGACCCTTACCGATGACCATCCTTGGGCCCAGGCCTTCGTGGTGATAGAGGCCCGCCCATTGTGACCGACACGACTGCCCCAACCGATGTTTCACCTGCGCCTGACGCTGCGCCGCCCGCGGCCGAACCCTATGAACCGATCGACTGGATCGGCGAGATCCGCGGGCTGTTCTGGATGCTGCTGGCGGTGCTGACCTTCCACAGCTTCATTGCCAAGCCGTTCTACATCCCCTCGATCTCGATGATGCCCAACCTGCTGGTCGGTGACCGGCTGGTGGTTTCGAAGTTCCCGTTCGGCTGGAACTGGGCCTCGGCCAGTTTCCATGTGCTGCCGCGCGATGACTGGCGCGCGCTGCCAGGCACGCCGAAGTATGGCGATATCGTGATTGCAGTGCCCCGGGACCGCACCGACGACCTGATCAAGCGCGTGGTCGCCCTGCCCGGTGACCGGATCGCGGTGGTCAATGGCGAGATTGTGCTCAACGGCAAGAAGGTTCCGCAGACGGTTGAGCCCAGCGTTCAACTGCCCGCCGACCTGAAGCTGATGTGCGACGAATATGGCTCGCCCGCCTGGTGCTATGATACGTTCGCGACGTTCAAAAAGCGCCTGCCTTCAGGCCGCGAAGTGATCGAGCTGCCGACCTACCGCGAGGTCATGCCCAATGGCGCGTCCTATCTGATCATCCGCGACCAGCCCGGCGGCCCCTATAACAACATGGCCGAGATCACGGTTCCTGCGGGCCACATCTTCCTGATGGGCGACAACCGCGATCATTCGGCCGACAGCCGGGTATCGCTGGGCGGCCAGGGCCTGGGCGGGGCGGTGCCGCTGTCGGACGTGGGCGGTCGGGCCGAATTCGTCACCTTCTCGCTCGACGGCAGCCAGACCCGTAATCCCGCCAGCTGGTGGAATGCCTTGCGCGAAGGCCGGTCCTGGCAGAGCCTGCGTCCGGTCCGCCTCAAACAGGGCAAGTAAGGGAGAAGCTGCCAGATGGTCCGCAAGTTCCTCTACTTCATGGCGATCATGATCGCGCTGTTCGCCGCCGGGCGGATTGCGCTGGGGTTCTATCCTGAGCAGCTGACCCGCGCGACCTTCACCCCTTCGGGCAAGTTCGAAGCCCAGCCCGCGCTGGCCCAGGGCGCCTATGCCGATCCGGGGCTGTGGATGGCGCGCCCGGGCAATCCCGGCCGCTCGCTGATCGACTGGCGGCCCGAAGGCTTTGCCGAAACCGGAGAAGTGCTCGATATCGCGGTGTTTTTCGTCCACCCCACCAGCTACCTCAAGAAAGCACACTGGAACGCCCCGCTGGACGATCCCGACGCGCGGCGGATCGGCGCAATCGTGACCAAGGCCAATGCCAGCGTGTTCAGCCGCGCGGCCGAAGTCTGGGCCCCGCGCTATCGCCAGGCGACGTTCGGGGCCTTCGTGTCCGATGCGCCCGAAGCGCGCGCGGCGCATGACCTCGCCTATCAGGACGTTGCCCAGGCTTTCGACGCCTTCGTTGCCGCCCAGCCCAAGGGACGCGGGATCGTGCTGGCCGGGCACAGCCAGGGCAGCTTCATCATCAAGCGGCTGCTGAAAGAGAAAGTCGCCGGGACACCGCTGGCCAAGCGGATTGTCGCGGCCTACCCGATCGGCTGGCTGGTCGATACGGCGCGCGACTTGCCCGAAATGGGCCTGCCCGCATGTGCAGCGCCCGATCAGTCGGGCTGCGTGATCAGCTTCCTGTCCTTCACCGACCAGGCCGACACCGCGATGATGCGCGGTGCCTATGAACGCTTTGCCGACAAAGATGCCAGCACTGGTGCCCGGCAGTATCTCTGCTCGAACCCGCTGACCGGCGGGATTGGCGGAATGATCTCGGCCGGGGCCAATCGCGGCGGAATCGTGCCCGATGTCAAGATGGAAAAGGCCAAGCTCACACCCCAGCTGGTCGGTGCGGCCTGCGCCCCTGATGGCACGCTGCGGATCGGCGAAGGGCCGGACATGGGGCCTTTCGTGCTGCCCGGCGGCAATTACCACGTCTATGACTACGCGCTTTACTGGACCAACCTGCGCGAGGATTTCGCGCGGCGGCTGGCGGCATGGCAGAAGGCGCGCTGATCACCACTCAGGCCGCGGAGTTTCGCGGCGGCCTGCCCCAGGGCGGGGCCTTGCTGGCGCTTGACCTTGGCACCCAGACAATCGGCACGGCGTTCTGCGATGCCGGCTGGCGCTTTGCCTCGCCCGGCAAGACGCTGAAGCGCGGCAAGTTCGGCGCTGACCGCGACTTGCTGGCCGCGCTGGTGCGCGAACGCAGCGTCAAAGGCGTGGTGATCGGCCTGCCGCTCAACATGGACGGCAGCGAAGGTCCGCGCGCGCAGTCCAGCCGGGCCTATGCCCGCAACCTCTCGGCCGCGCTGGGCCTGCCGGTGCTGCTGTGGGACGAACGCTGGTCCACTGCCAGCGCCGAAGGCGCGCTGATCGCCCAGGACATGAGCCGCGCCAAACGCGCCGACCGGATCGACGCCGCCGCTGCGGCGGTGATCCTGCAAGCCGCGATTGACGCGCTGGCAGGGGGGATGGACTAAGCTTTGCGCGGTCAAGATTGAACCAAAAGCCCTTCCCCGGTGGGGAAGGGTTGGGATGAGGGTTCTGCCTCTCGGGCGTCGAACCTCCACCCCCAGCGCCTCCCCACTGGGGAGGGGGGATTCATCAGCAACAGCGCAAACCCTAACCCGCCAGCTCCGCCCGCCGCATCCGCGCTTCCGTTTCGACCAAACGGCTACCCGATGTTTCGGCCCGCGCCCACAGCGCATCGCGCGCCGCCTGGTCTGATTGCTGCGTGGACAGCGCGTCCCACGCCGCCAGCCGCATCCGGTCGCTGGGATGGTGCTGCGCGAAACGTTCGGCCAGGTCGAGTGCCTCAGCCCCGCCCAGCCCCACGGCGACACGCAGAAATGCTTCGCTGGGCGGCGGTCCCAAGAGGCCGGCCACGGTCCCGCTTTCGGTGTCGAAACGGTACTGGTCGAGCCAGCCTTGCGCACCGTGGCTGTGCATCACGTTGAGTGAGACCGACAGGGCATCGGCTGGCAGCTGGGTGTGGACATCCAGATGCGCGCGGTAGAGCATCAGCTTGCCCTGTTCGAGCCGGGAACGCTCGACAAAGCGCAGCGACGGCACCGGCTCTCCGGTCCAGCCGACGACCTCTTCATAATCGTAGAGGTAGTAGTCGCTCCAATAGCCGGGACCGAAATAGCCCAGCGTCAGGAAGTTGAAATTGTGATCGTGCGGCAGCCCGATCGCAAAGGCCGAAGTGCCGCTGGCGCGAACCATGTGCTCGTCGGGCGAGGGCCAGATATTGGCGCGCAGGTAGAAGTCGCGATAGGGCTGGGACAGCACCACGACTTGCGGGCTGTAAGCGCTGCCGCCCAGGTCATCGCGGTGGCGCTGGGCCAGTTGTTCGATCAGCAGATCGCCCAGAAATGAGCGGTTGTTGCCCAGTCGGCGCAACCACAGCGCGGCATGGTGCAAGCTGTCTTCATCGCCCGGATCGAACCCGGCTGCCTCGATTGCCTCGCAGGCTTCGGCGAGGTCAGCGATCCGCTCGTCGGCAAGCTCGATTACTCGCGGCATTCGGCAAGCTCCCTGAGCTGGGGGTAGGTTTCCAGCAAGTGCGCACGCAGCGCCCCGGCCGGTTCGGCCAGCGGATCGTCGCTGCGCGCCGCGATCCGGCACAGCACCGCAAAGCCCTGCGCGGTGTCGAGCGCCAGGCATTCGCGCAGCGCCTGCCAGCGCAGCGAGCGACCGCCCTGTTCCTCGGCCATGGCGACAAGCAGCGGGGCGGCATCCTTGCGGCCCATGCGACCCAGCAGGCTCGCGGCCAGCTCCAGCCGGCTCGCGCGCGCGCTGGCCGCGGCCTGGTGGACAAGGCTGCCATCATCGAGCCGGTACTCGCGCGAAGTCGCCCCCGCGGCCAGGCGCCGCTGGAGCTTGAGCGTGACCAGACTGGTCGGAACAGAGCGCAGTTGCAGGCTTTCGCAGGCGCTGTCGCGAAAGTTGATCTGGCCGGGGGACAGCACGCATGGGGTTCTTTTCAGCGCCGCGCCGCCGGGCACCGGACCCGCGATCCGCACCAGGTCCGCTTCGGCGCTGCCGCTCAGGACATGCTCCCAGGTTTCGCCTGGCGCAAAACTGATCGTCACCCCCGCGCTGCGCCTTGCCAGGGCCTGTCCATCGACAGCCTGGACCACCAGCGCGGTCTTGCCGGTACTGGCCAGGATCAGAGTGGAAAGCGTTCCGTCGGTGGAACTGCGCAAGGGCACTTGCCCCAGCGGACGATCCTCCAGCTGCGCGGCGAGCGTGGCGATCAGTTCATCGACCAGACTTCGTGCCGCCAGGTCGTCTGGTGAAAACAGGCCAGACAAAGCGGGCAGCCTGGCCAGCGCGGTGCCGGTGGCGAAACGCGCCAGCTCAGCCTCCAGCGCCCGGCAACGGGGGCTTGCCCGCCACGCATCGACCGCGCTGCACAATTCTGCCTGGGCTTGGCGCTGCGGAGCATCGTCGCTCCGCAGCGCCTGCAGTTCCTCGCGGATCAGCACCGGATCAGAACCCCCAGGCTCAACCGCCGCCGCCGGTAGCAATGATGATCTCATAGATATAGACCATGATATCGATCCACGTATCATCGACGCGCAGATTGCCCGGGTGGGCCAGGCTTCCGAAGATTCCCGTCAGCGTATCGAGATCGGGCAGTGCGGCAATTTCAATTTTCGGCAGGTTCATGATCAACCCCTTTGTTCTTGCTTGCGGGACCACGGTGCCCGCGCCGCAAACCTCCTCTGCCTGGCCCTCCGGCTGAAATTAAAAGATTGTAATCGGCCCGGTCCGAACGCAGAGATGCCGCGATGGAAGCGCCCAAAAGCCTGAATGACCTGCCGCCTGGCTTCGTTTTCGATCCGGCCCGCGCAGCGAAATTGATGACCCGTCACGGGCATGGCGGCTGGCTGGGGCTGGCCTATCACGCGCATGGGCCGGACTGGGTCGAACTGGCCTTGCCCTGGCGCGAAGAGCTGGTCGGCGTGCCCGAAACCGGCGTGCTGGCATCGGGTCCGATCATCAGCCTGATGGACAATGCCACCTCGATGTCGGTGTGGACCCTTTCCACGCGCTTTGTCGCCCACGCCACGCTGGACCTGCGCGTCGACTACATGCGTGCCGCCGTGCCGGGCCGCACAGTGATCGGCCACGGCGAATGCTACAAGCTGACCCGCACGATCGCCTTCATCCGCGGGATCGCGCACGATGGCGATCCGGACGATCCGGTCGCCCATGTCATCGGCACCTTCATGGCCACCCACGGAACCTACCTGTGAACGCGCTGCCGCCTTATGCCCGGGCGCTGGGGATCGAGCTTGACCATGACGAGGACGGGCTGCCCGTGCTCTCGGTCGATTTCTCCGAACGGATCCAGGGCCGTCCCGGTTTCGTGCATGGCGGGGCGATAAGCGGGCTGATGGAGATGGCCGCGATTGCCGCGCTGCGCACCGAGTTGGACCGCCGGGGCGAGGCGATGAAGCTCAAACCGGTCAACGTCCAGGTCGAATTCATGCGCGGCGGGACCGAGCAGCGCACTTACGCCATGGGCACGGTGACCCGCGCGGGCCGCCGGGTGGCGCTGGTCAATGCCGAATGCTGGCAGGACGACCGCCGCAAGCCGATCGCGCTGGCACAGATGAAAGTGCTGCTCAGCCCCGCCGAATGACCACCACGCGGCCCGCCAGCTGCGGCGGGGTTTGCCCTGGTTCAAGCGGATAGCGTAACGCATCGGCGCGGGCGCGGATCAGCACCGCCTCGGGCACGCCCGCTTCATGGCAGACCGCATCGGCGCTGCCCAGCCAGCGCGCCTGACGCAACGTCAGGTCGTCGGAATCGGCGGAGTGCAAAGAGAACTCGGCAATGCCGGTGGAACCAGCCGCGCCGCCGGCCAGCCAGTCATCGACCCGCCCTGCGCTGTCGGCCTCGAGCGGATCGAGCGGCCCGCCCTCGGCCAGGGCAGCATCGAGCGCGCGGCGGCGTTCGCCCGCATCGCTCCAGCGGCTGCGCATGGCCGCGCGCGCCGCACCCAGCGCTTCGGCCAGCGCGCCCAGGCTGTGCGGCAGCAGGGCTTCCAGCCGCAGCCGCAAGGCCTTGGCCAGCCCCGCTGAAACCCCGCCGGTTCCAACCGCGACCAGCACCGGCCCGCGTTCGAGCAGGCTGGGCACGGTGAAATCGCACAGCTCGGGACGATCGACCACGTTGACCAGCACCCCGCGCGCTTTGAGCCTGGCGGCGATTTCTTCTGGATGATCCAGAGCGACAAAAGCCAACCGCGCCGGGGCAGCCTCATCGCTGGTCACCAGCCCGCCAGCACGTTCGACAATCCGCCGCTTGGCCTGGGCCGCATCGCCCTCGCCCAGCACGATCACCGGCTGTCCGGCAATACGGTGGAAGAGCGGGAGACTGTGCATCATTCGAGCCAGTCGGGCACGCGCTCGGCGGCGGTGATCGCGGCGGGCAGGATCCGGTCGGCGACGACCGCGAACTTGTCGCCATCGACCATCACTTCGCACACAAACCCACGGCTGTTGTAGGAACTGGCCATGGTCGCCCCGTAAGCCCCGGCGGTGCGGAATACCGCAAGGTCGCCGGCTTCCAGCGCATCCACATCGCGGCCCATCGCGAAAGTATCGCCGGTCTCGCAGATCGGGCCGACAATGTTGGCGACCATCCGGGCTCCATTGGGTTCGACCGCATCGAAATCGTGCCAGGCCCCGTACATCGCGGGCCGTGCGAGATCGTTCATTGCCGCATCGACCACCACGAACGGCGCGCCGTTGGAGCTGCGCTTGACCCGGATCACGCGGGTCAGCAGCACCCCGGCATTGCCGCAGATCACCCGGCCTGGTTCGAACTGCAGGGTCACGTCCCAGTCCTGGCAGACCCGGCCAACCATCTGGCCATATTCAGCCGGGGTCGGAAACACTTCGCCCGCCTTGTAAGGCACGCCGAGTCCGCCGCCGAGGTCGGCATGGGTCACTGTCTGACCGCCGCTGCGCAGTTCCCCGATCAGATCGCCCAGTTTGATGAAAGCGTCCTCGAGTGGCTGGAGCTGTTGCAGCTGGCTGCCGATGTGCACCGCCACCCCGCGCAGGTCCATGCCGGGCAGCGCGTTCAGCCGGGCATAGATCCCGGCGGCGCGGTCGATCGGGACGCCAAACTTGTTTTCGGCCTTGCCGGTCGAAATCTTCTCATGCGTGCGGGCATCGACATCGGGATTGACCCTGAGCGCGCAGGCCGCAACCTGCCCGTGCGCGGCGGCGATGGCCGCCAGTTCGACGCCTTCTTCCTCGCTCTCGATATTGAACTGACCGATCCCGGCCTCCAGCCCCTGGACCATTTCGGTGCCGGTCTTGCCGACGCCGGAAAAGACGATGTCATGGCCGGGCATGCCCGCTGCCAGCGCGCGGGCCAGCTCTCCGCCCGATACCACATCCGCGCCCAGCCCTTCGCGGCTCATCACCTTGAGCACCGCCAGGTTGGGATTGGCCTTGATCGCAAAAGCGATGTGCAAGCGCGGCAAGTGCGCCAGGGCTTGCTTGAACACCCGCGCGTGGCGTTCCAGCGTGGCGCGCGAATAGACATAGACGGGGGTGCCAACCGCCTCGGCGATCACGCTCAGCGGCAGGTCTTCGGCGTACATGACGCCGTCGCGGTATTCGAAATGGTCCATGGGATCAGGCTTTACTCGTCGTCGGAAGGGGGCAGGTCGAAGGGGTCTTGCGTCCGTTCCTCCGAACGTTTTCGCAGTTCGACGCTGCGTTCCGGGGCAGCCTGGGGAGTAGCTTTGAGCAGGGCAACGGCAGCTGGTTTCTGCTCGACGCCATAGGGCGCAACCGGCAGTTCCTTGCCTGCTGCGGGTTTGAGCGGCGCGGTGGCACCGCAGCCGGAGAGGGTGACGATCAGGGCGGGAACCAGCCAGCGGCGCATGCGAATCACTCCAGCCCCAGCGCCACGCGCGCGTCGGCCACCCGCGCCTTTACCTGTTCGGGCGCGGTTCCGCCATAGCTGGCGCGCGAGGCGACCGAGGCATCGACCGAGAGCGCGGCGAAGACTGCATCGGTTATCCGCGCGTCGATTGCCTGAAGGTCTGCCAAGGGCAGCGCATCAAGTGCAATCCCGCGGCTTTCCGCCAGCTTCACCGCCGCTCCGGTGATGTGGTGCGCTTCGCGGAACGGGATGTTCGCTTGCCGCACCAGCCAGTCGGCGAGGTCTGTGGCGGTGGCATAACCCAGCTCGGCGGCGGCGCGCATTCGCTCGGTGCGGAAGGTCGCGCCTTCGACCATCCCGGTCATCGCGGCGAGGCACAGGGTCAGCAGGCCGGCGGCTTCGAACACCGGCACCTTATCGTCCTGCATGTCCTTTGAATAGGCCAGCGGCAGGCCCTTCATGGTCACCAAGAGGCTGGTCAAGGCCCCCACGATCCGCCCCGAATGGCCCCGCACCAGCTCAGCCGCATCGGGGTTCTTCTTCTGCGGCATGATCGAACTGCCGGTCGAGAGACTGTCGGGCAAGGTCACGAAGCCGAACGGCTGGCTGGCCCAGATGATGAACTCTTCGGCGAGGCGCGAGAGGTGGAGCGAGGTCTGCGTCGCCGCCATCAGATAGTCGATCGCGAAGTCGCGGTCGGAGACACCGTCCAGGCTGTTGCGGGTGGGCGCATCGAAGCCGAGCGCCTTGGCGGTCGCATCGCGGTCGATTGGGAACCCCGTGCCAGCCAGCGCCGCCGAACCCAGCGGGCACTGGCTCAGCCGCGCACGGCAATCCGCAAAGCGGCTGCGATCGCGCGCGGCCATCTCGTAATAGGCCATCAGATGGTGGCCCAGCGTGACCGGCTGCGCGACCTGCAAATGAGTGAAGCCCGGCATGATACTGGCGGCATGTTCGCCCGCGCGGGTGACCAGCGCCACCTGCAAAGCCTGCAGCCCCGCATCGGCCTGGTCGATCGCATCGCGGACCCACAGCTTGAAATCGGTCGCGACCTGATCATTGCGGCTGCGCGCGGTGTGGAGCCGCCCGGCGGCGGGGCCGATCAGTTCGGCCAGCCGGCTTTCGGTAACCATGTGGATGTCTTCCAGGTCCCAGTTTTCAGGGACGCCGTTCGCTTCGTACTCGCCCGCGATGGCATCCAGCCCGCCTGCAATCGCCGCGGCATCCTCGGCCGAAACGATGCCCTGTGCGGCCAGCATCGCGACATGCGCCTTTGACGCGGCGATATCTTGCCGCCACAGCGCCTTGTCGAATGGGATCGAGGCATTTATCTCGCGCATGATCGCCGACGGCCCGCTCGCGAACCGTCCGCCCCACATCGTATTGGAGCTCTTGTCTGTGCTGTTGTCCCGATCGCTCAAGTCCGTCGCCCTTGGCTGCGCAGTGCTACTCGCCGGGTGCGATAGGGAAAGCGGCGGTTCGGCGCAACCGCAAGCCTCAATCGCCGCTCCGCTCAAGGCCGGCGCGATCGACCGCAGCCGCAAGGGCAGCCAGATGCCCGACTTCCAGCTCAAGGACCCGGCGGGCAAGGCGCTGAACCTCGCGCACCTCAAGGGCAAGCCGGTACTGATTAACCTCTGGGCCACCTGGTGCGCGCCGTGCGTTGCCGAACTGCCGCAACTGGACCAGCTGGCGGCGAATAATCCGGGGATCAAGGTACTGACGGTCAACCAGGACATGGACAAGCTTGACCGGGTTGCCCCGTTCCTGGCGCAGAAGGGCGGCACGAGCCTGGAACCCTGGCTCAATCCGGACAACAGCCTTGCGTTCCAGTTCGGGGCAGAGACCCTGCCTGCGACGGTATACTACGATGCAGAGGGCCGTGAAGTCTGGCGCGTTCTGGGTGAGCGGACCTGGACGGGTGAGGACACCAAGGCGCTGCTGGCTGAGGCGGAGTGAGCGAGGGCACTTCAGTCACAGCAGTACTCATTCTCGCCACCCACCATTCGTCATCCCGGGCTTGACCCGGGATCCCGTTTTTCTTCGGCAACGGTGCGTCTATACGAGAGCGCGGACAAGGCAGCGGGGCCCCGGATCAAGTCCGGGGCGACGGGAAATTGGGAGTATGGCAAATTTCATTCCGCCAAGGCCGGTAGGGGGCGTGCCCCTTCGCTTGCGCTCGGGAGTTTTCGGGAAACAGTCCCCCGGACCAGTTGTGGCCGGGACCGGGATTTGAACGCCGATGGCGTGCCCCTCGCTTGCGCTCGGGAGTTTTCGGGAAACAGTCCCCCGGACCAGTTGTGGCCGGGACCGGGATTTGAACGCCGATGGCGTGCCCCTTCGCTTGCGCTCGGGAGTTTTCGGGAAACAGTCCCCCGGACTGTTTCTGATTCCGAAAACTGGTGGGCGCTGACGGGCTCGAACCGCCGACCCTCTCGGTGTAAACGAGATGCTCTACCAACTGAGCTAAGCGCCCTTCACCAGGTAGCGCGGCCCATGCCCCGGATGGGATCGCGGGTCAAGCGCCCGGGCCGATAGCGCAGCGCTGTTGGCGATTGTCGCGGCGGCGGGTCGAACGGTTAGAGCAACTTGGGCAAAACCTGACCCAAATTCCGTCTATGCTGAGCTTGTCGAAGCACTGCCCTTTTCTTCGTGCCTCGCCCGCAACCGCTTGAAACAAAGAGCAGTGCTTCGACAAGCTCAGCATAGTCGGGGCTGGGGCGAGGTGATTCAGATTTTCCAATCTCCGCTCTAGCCAGGTGTAAAACGCCAGCACAGGATTTCTGGTTCACGCAGAGGCCGCAGAGAAGAAGTAGAGACGCAGAGATGCTGCGCGAAGCCGCAGGCTTCTGTTCATTTGCAGGCTGGCGCAAACCGGAACGCTGCGATGTACGGCGGCTTCGCCGCAGGCGCTACACCTCTGCGTCTCTTCTTCCTCTCCGCGCCCTCTGCGTGAACCCAACTGCGCACCTCACGCCCAGCAGAACAATATCGGCGATCACACCAGCCGCGACGCCTGGGTGCCCAGTTCGGCGAAATAGCGGGCCATGCCGTCGGCAGCCTTTTCGGTCAGCGCGATGAAGGCGCGGCGGCGGTCGGTTTCGTCTTCGACCCGTTCGAGCAGCCCGGCATCGGTCATCTGCCCGATCCAGCGCAGCGCGGTGGTGGGGGGAACGCCGCTGGCGATGCACAGACTGGTCACCGAAACGCGGGTATGCTCGGCGCGCGCAGCGGTCAGGTCGAGCAGCATGTCCCAGGCCGGATCGCCGAACAGGTCGCCATCGAAAAAGCGCGCGCGCAGCTGCCGCTGGCGGATGATCCGCCGCACCAGCCGCGGGTCGGGCAGCGGGGGGCGGCTGGCGCGCACCAGCCGCGCGCTGCCATCATCGCCATCGCCGCCGGCAAAGGTCGTGCGCGGGCTTTCGAAGCGGAACGCGCTGTCGCCATCGCCCATGCCGAAATCGCGCAAGCCATATTCACGCACAGGGCCTTCCAGCTTTTCGAGCCGCTGGGCGATCTGGCCGACTTGCTCGGTCAAGCGCAGCAAGACCAGCCGGTCTTCCTCGGACAGTTCGCGCAAGCGCAGCTGTGCAGCCTCGGCCATGGCCCGGCCCAGCGCGATCACCCGGTCGGCCCGGCTGGGATCGACCAGCAACTGCGGGCTGGACTGATCGAGGCAGCCGAACACATCGTCAAGCGCGGCAACCGAAGTCGAGACGATCAGTTGCGTGCCGCTGTGCGCCGCGCGCAGGTCCAGCCGGGTCAGCGCCGCCAGAGTCGCACCGTCCGGCGCGGGGCAATCGACCAGCACCAGTTCGCCCAGGGGCTTCGCCTCGCCCTCAAGCAGGCTGGCCACGGCCCCCGCATCGGCAATCCGGAACCCCGCCGCCACGGCATCGTCGCGCAATTGGCCCAGCACATGCGGCCGGTCGGCAAAGACCGACAGGCTGAGCGGCAGTCCGACCGCGTCACTGGCGACCTCGGTGTAAGCAAAATTGGCCTGGTCCATTAGTTCCGACTCCCGATTCTGTGAACAGGAGTAGAACAAAAAGAGACTATGTCAAGATCAGGGTCTGATCTCGATCGGGGTGCCATCGCCCACTGCTTCCCACAGCGCGTCCATTTCTGCGTTGGAAAGGGCGATGCAGCCATCGGTCCAGTCGCCCGGCATGCGCCCGGCGGGCAGGCTGTTGGGCTGGCCGTGGATCATGATCAGGCCGCCCGCGCTGCGCCCTTGGGCTTTGGCATAGGCCTTGTGCTGTGCATGCGGGTAATCGATGTGCAGCGAGAGGTGGTAGGCGCTATTCGGGTTGCCATAGTCGATGGTGAACTGCCCCTCGGGCGTCTTTTCATCGCCTTCGAACTGCTTGGGGCCGACCGGCGCATCGCCCAGCTGGATCCCGGAGATCACGGTGACCGATCCGTCGAAGCCGTAGAGCGTCATCTTGCGCGCGGCCTTTTCGACCACAATGCGGTCAACTTCGGGATAGCTGAGCGGCGGCGTGGGGGTGGCCGCGCCGGTGAACAGCAGCAGCGCCGCACAAAGCACCAGGCCCAGTCTCAGCATCGCGCACCCCTGCGTCAGTGCCGCAAATTTGCCAGAACCGGGCCAGGCTTGAAAGTGATGTTTGTGTGCAGGCGGTCACCGCCATGTCGCGCCTGCCTTGCCACCCTTGCGGCGCTCGCCTAGACCTCCGGGGCTGCATTTCTGAGCGAGGTTGGCATGGCAAAGGCGAAATCGGCTGAGGTTTCCGGGCGCGACCACTACGCCGGGATCTATGCCAACGAGCTTGACGCCGAAGCCCAGTGGCTGCGCTATGGCGCGGCCGACAAGGTTGACAGCATCGCCCATCTGCTCGCCCGCGCGCGGGTGACGCCTGACCGGGTGCTGGAACTGGGCTGCGGCACCGGCGCGGTGATCAGCGAATGCCAGCGCCGCGGCCTGGGCCGGCATTTCACCGCGATCGACTATTCGGATGAGGCGATCGGATACCTCAGGGCGAGCAGCAGCGGGATTGACTGCCTGCAAGCCGATATCAACGATCCGGCGGTCAGGATCGAGGGGCATTTCGACGTGGTGATCCTCTCCCACGTGCTCGAGCATCTGGAAGATCCGCTGACCTTGCTGCAATCGCTGCGCCAGCGGATCAGCTTTACCCACCTGATCGCCGAGGTGCCGCTGGAGGACCTGCTGGCCTCGCGGATCAAGGCGCAGCTGCGTGATCGGCTGAAGAACCCGGCGGGGCATGTGCAGTTCTATACGCCCGACAGCTTCCACGCACTGATCGCCGAGGGCGGCTTCACCATTCTGGACCGCCGCAACTATGCCTCGATCCTGTCAAACGAGGTCGCGGAATTTGTGGCCCGCAAGGACGGCCTTTCGCCTGCCCGCACTGTGGCCAAAAAACTGCTCAACAACTACCTGCCGCGCGCGCTCGGGCCGCTGTGGCGGCGGTACTACTATGCCAACGAAGCGGTGCTGTGCGTGGCGGCGTAAGCGCCGGCAAGCTTAGTCCACGAACGGATCGCGGACCAGGATCGTGTCCTCGCGCTGGGGGCTGGTCGAGACCAGCGCCACCGGCGTTTCGATCAGTTCCTCGATCCGGCGGATGTACTTGATCGCCTGAGCGGGCAGATCAGCCCAACTGCGCGCGCCGGCGGTGGTGCCGCTCCAGCCTTCCATTTCCTCATAGATCGGCTCAACCGCGGCCTGATCGGCAGCGTAGCTGGGGAAATAGTCGAGCAGAGTCTCTGTCCCATCCGCCCGACGCAATTTGTAGCCCACGCAGATCTTCACTGTGTCGAACCCGTCGAGCACATCGACCTTGGTCAGCGCGATCCCGGTGACGCCGCTGATCGTGCAGCTTTGGCGCGTGAGCACCGCATCGAACCATCCGCAGCGACGCTTGCGCCCGGTGACGGTGCCGAATTCGTGGCCGCGTTCACCCAGCCGCTGGCCGGTTTCATCCTCCAGCTCGGTCGGGAACGGGCCTGAGCCGACGCGGGTGGTATAGGCCTTGACGATCCCCAGCACAAATCCCGGCGCGCTGGGCCCCATGCCCGACCCGCTGGCGGCAGTGCCGCTGACCGTGTTGGAGCTGGTGACGAACGGGTACGTGCCGTGATCAACATCGAGCAGCACGCCCTGCGCGCCTTCGAACAGGATCCGCTTGCCGGCCTTGCGCGCCTGGTTCAGCGTGCGCCACACCGGCTTGGCAAAGGGCAGTACGAAAGCAGCGATATCCCACAGGTCGTCGAGCAGGCGTTGGCGATCGATCGGCGGCTGGCCGAACCCGGCGCGCAGCGCGTCGTGGTGGGCGCAGATCCGGTCGAGCTGCGGGCCCAGGTCGTCCAGATGTGCCAGATCGCAGACCCGGATCGAGCGGCGGCCGACCTTGTCTTCATAAGCCGGTCCGATCCCGCGCCGCGTGGTGCCGATTTTCCCTGCACCACTGGCATCTTCGCGCAAGGCATCGAGATCGCGGTGGAACGGCAGGATCAGCGGAGCGTTTTCGGCGACTTGCAGGTTCTGCGGGTTCACATCGACCCCCTGCCCCTTGAGCTTGGCCACTTCATCGCGGAAGTGCCAGGGATCGAGCACCACACCGTTGCCGATCAGGCTGAGCGTGCCGGTGACAATGCCCGAGGGCAGCAGGCTGAGCTTGTAGACATTGTCGCCCACCACCAGCGTATGCCCGGCGTTGTGCCCGCCCTGGAACCGCACCACGGCATCGGCCCGGCTGGCCAGCCAATCGACGATCTTGCCTTTGCCTTCATCGCCCCACTGGGCGCCGATCACGGTTACATTGGCCAATTCACAGGCCTTTCCTTGCAGGTGGAAACCGTGCCGCGCCCTAGGGGAATGGGCTGGCCAGGGCAAGCGAAGCATGGCTGCCTATCGCGCTCGCTCCTACGAAAGCTGTGAATTGCGGTAGCAACAGGGTGTCAGCAGCCAGTGCGATTGCCGTTATTGCCGCGCGCCCGCCTGCAGCTTGGCCAGTTGGCCGGTCAGCGCAGATTCCATTGCTGCGACCATCGGGCGAGTCCGCGGACCCGGTGCGGGCGGCAGGTGGCACGATGCCTTCTGCACATCAAGCGGCAGCATGATGCAAGCCGTAACAAGGTGGACAAGCCCGGTCTTCAACCGTTCTTGCAGCGCCAGCCCGCGCTTTTGGCGATCGGCATCGCGCTTTTGCAGCAATGCGGCCTGATCCAGAAAGGCCTGCCGTTCGGGCTGAAGCTGAGCGAGCAGTGCGTCGAGCTGCGACTTGTCGCCATCACAATAGGCCTTGCGGCGCGAATACTCGGGCTCCTCAAAGGTGCCCTGGCAATAGGAATTGTGCTGCTGGGTGCGCTGGCTGTAGTCTACTTGCCGGGCCTTGATCGAATTTCCCTTTGGCAAAAGATCCTTGGCATTCATATCGATGGCCTCGGCCTCGACCAGGTTCATCTCGATCTCGCCGAGCACCCCGGAAATCTCGTTTTTGGCGGAATTGAGTGGCCCAAGGTCCGCTGCGGCAAGCACAGGGCTGCTGGCCGAGAAAGCCAGAACGGCGGACAGGACCATGCTGCGCATTGCCCCCATACAATCCTCCTGCGGATCGACCCTGTCAGCGAGGATACGCCTGCAAGCCTTTTGCGTCAAATCAGGCGACAATCCGCGACAATTTGCGGCTGGTCTGGCAACCTGTCAGCAATAGTCTGCGTGCAAACGGAGATTTGCCATGAAACGAATCTTGATCCTTGCTCTCGCCGCCGGTGCCCTGACCGCCGGAACCCTGGCCGAAGCCCGCCCCGGAGAGCGCCTGCGCGAACGGCTTGGCGGCGGACAGGGCCGCGCGCAGGTGGCACCCGCGCCGGGCAAGCAGACCCTCGCCTATGGGGCCGATGCCTTGCAGCAGCTCGACTATTACCCCGCGCAGAGCGGCGACAAGCGCGCGCCGCTGGTCGTCTTCGTCCACGGCGGCGGGTGGAAGCGGGGGAGCAAGGACAATGCCTCCGGTCCCTGGAAAGCCCCGCACTACACCCAGGCAGGTTATGCCTACGCCTCGATCAACTACCGGCTGGTTCCCGCCGCCAAGGTTGAACAGCAGGCCGCCGATGTCGCGGCATCGCTGCGCTACCTGATCGACAATGCCGCGCGGCTGGGTTTCGATCCCACCCGGATCGTGATCATGGGCCACAGCGCCGGCGCGCATCTGGTCGCGCTGGTCGGGACTGACGAACAGTACCTGAAGGGCGCCGGATTGAGCTTCGCCAACTTGCGCGGCGTGGTGCCTAACGACGGCGCGGCCTATGACGTGCCGCGCCAGATTGCCGAGGGCGGCAGGTTCATGAACGACACTTACGTCCAGGCCTTCGGCACCGACCCGGCGCGCCAGCGTGCGCTTTCGCCGACGCTCAATGCCCAGGCCCCCAACGCCCCGGCGTTCCTCTTGATCCACGTCCAGCGCCAGGACGGGATCGCCCAGAACAAGGCGTTGGAAACGGCGCTGCGCCAGGGCGGCACACCGGTAGAGCGCCGCGACTTTCCCGGCGACGGGCTCAAAGGCCACATGGAAATCAACCGCAGCCTGGGCGATCCCGCCTATCCTGCGACCCCGGTGGTCGATGCCTGGCTGAAGCGGGTGTTTGGGCTCTAAAGCTTCACTGCTTCGCCATCCTGCAACACATGGGTGCAGCCCAGCGCCTTGGCATCGCAGCAATCGCCCAGTGCGGCGACGGTGCGCCAGCCGATCGCGCGCAGGCGTGTCGCGTGGACCGGATCGTGGCCCAGCGGCAGGAACAGCGCGTCGCGCGGGGGCTCCTGTTCGGCCAGGCTGTCGATCAGGTCGTCCGGGTAGAGCGAGAACCCGATCGCCGGCTCATCTGCGCGGCCTGCGCCGTTGGACTTGATGGTGTAGCTGCCGCCGCGGCCGATCAGGCCGGAGATTCCTGTTGCATAGATCGTGAAGCCGAACCAGGTCTGGTATTCGAATCCGTGCCGCTCGCTGGGATCGAGCGTCAGGCGAGCCTTGCCCGCAAGCCGCGCGGCAACCTGGCGCAGCGCCGCGATCCGGCTGGCAAGCGCGCCGCCGGTGTCGAAAGCGGCGAGCCGCTCGATCGCGGTCTCGAACGGGCCGATCGCCTCGAGCAGCGGCAGGTAGGCCGCGCCCCCGGCATCGACCAGCGCCCCGGCATTCTTGGCATCGAGTTCGGCGCGGACCGCTTCAATCTGGTCAGCGCCCAGCGGCAGCGCCTGCGCCGCCAGCGTATCGACCAGGTCCGGCAGGGTGAAATCGACCGACAGTCCCTTGGCCCCTGCCGCACCAAGGGCTTCGATTGCCACGGCAAGCGCCTCGGCGGCGGCGGCGACCGAGTCCAGCCCGATCAGCTCCGCCCCCAGCTGCAGCCGCTCGCGCGCGGGATCGAGCCCGTCGCCCTTGATTGTCACGACCTGGCCCGCATAGCACAGCCGCAGCGGCCGGGCGCGGCCCGCCAGGCTGGTCGAGGCAATCCGGCCGAGCTGCGGGGTCATGTCGCTGCGCAGCGCCAGGGTGCGTAAGGAAGCCGGATCGACGAACCGGAACATCCGGCGCAGGCGAATCCCGGCCATCCGGCTGGCCAGCGAATTCTCAAACTCGATCATCGGCGGCTGGACGCGCTCGTAGCCGTGGCCATCGAGCACATCGAGCACCGAACGCGTTACCCGCGCGGCAGCAGCGGCAGAGCCGGGCAAGCGGTCTTCAAGGCCTTCGGGCAGCAGATCGCGGTCGGTTTGCATGTGCGGGCCTTTAGCGTGGTGTTGGGTTGGTGTCGAAGAAGAAAAGGGGGGTTCACGCAGAGATCGCAGAGAAGAAAGCAGAGGCGCAGAGATGTTGTGCGAAGCCGAAGGCTTCTTCAATCATCCCGACGGCGCGGCAATCGGCACCGTCGGAATCTGCAGGCGGCTTCGCCGCAAGGTCAACCCCTCTGCGCCTCAACTTTCTTCTCTGCGATCTCTGCGTGAACCATTCCTTCCTTGCTTAAAATGCCAGCGCCATCGCCCGCTTCACGCCGGGCAGCTTGCGCGCGGCATCGAGCAATTCGGGGCTGACCTTGCTGTCGATGCTGAGCAGCAGCACCGCTTCCCCGCCGGCCTCGCGGCGGCCGAGGTTGAAGGTGCCGATGTTGATGCCGCTTTCGCCCAGCAAGGTCCCGATCCGGCCGATGAAGCCGGGAGCGTCTTCGTTGACGATATACATCATGTGGCCTTCGAGCTCGGCCTCGACCTTGATCCCGAACAGCTCGACCAGGCGCGGTTCGCGGTTGGAGAACAGCGTGCCCGCGACCGAGCGTTCGCCCGCGTCGGTCTTGACCGAAACGCGCACCAGCGTGTGGTAATCGCCTTCCTTCTCGGATCTGATCTCGCGCACTTCGATCCCGCGTTCCTTGGCCAGGAACGGAGCATTGACCATGTTGACCGTGGCCGACTGGACCCGCAGGAACCCGGCCAGCACGGCGGCAACGATCGGCTTGATGTTAAGCTCTGCCGCCGCGCCTTCGACGTGGATCGAGATCCGCGGGATCGCGCCGGTGGTGAGCTGGCCGACCAATGAGCCGAGATGTTCGGCGAGCACCATGTAGGGCTTCAGCTTGGGCGCTTCCTCGGCCGAGAGGCTGGGCATGTTGAGCGCGTTGGTGACCCCGCCGCTGACCAGGAAATCGGCCATCTGTTCGGCCACTTGCAGCGCGACGTTGACTTGCGCTTCGTTGGTGGAGGCCCCCAGGTGCGGGGTGCAGATGAAGTTCGGCGTGCCGAACAGCGGGCTGTCCTTGGCCGGTTCGGTCTGGAACACGTCGAGCGCCGCGCCGGCGACATGGCCGCTGTCGAGCGCGGCCTTGAGCGCGGCCTCGTCGATCAGCCCGCCGCGCGCGCAATTGATGATCCGCACGCCCTTCTTGGTCTTGGCGAGGTTTTCGGCCGAGAGGATATCGCGGGTCTGATCGGTCAGCGGCGTGTGCAGCGTGATGAAATCGGCGCGGGCCAGCAGCTCGTCGAGCTCGACCTTCTCGATCCCCAGCTCCACCGCGCGTTCGGGCGAGAGGAACGGATCGAACGCGACGACCTTCATCCTGAGGCCCAGCGCGCGGCTCGCCACGATCGAGCCGATATTGCCCGCGCCGATCAGGCCCAGCGTCTTGGCGGTCAGTTCGACCCCCATGAAGTCGTTCTTGGGCCATTTGCCGGCCTGGGTCTGGGCATTGGCTGCGGGGATCTGGCGGGCCAGCGCGAACATCAGCGCGATCGCGTGTTCGGCGGTGGTGATCGAGTTGCCGAAGGGGGTGTTCATCACCACCACGCCCTGCGCCGAAGCGGCGGGGATATCGACGTTATCGACGCCGATCCCGGCGCGGCCGATCACCTTCAGCTTCTTGGCGGCGGCGAGGACAGCGGGCGTGACCTTGGTCGAGCTGCGGATCGCGAGGCCGTCATAGTCGCCGATCCGGGCGATCAGCTGTTCGGGGGTCTCGCCAGTGATTTCATCCACCTCGCAGCCGCGCTCGCGAAATATCGCGGCGGCGTTGGGGTCCATCTTGTCGGAAATGAGTACGCGGGGTTTGGTCATTGTCTGTCTCCTGCCGTCAAAAATAGGGACTGTCCCTACTTTCCCTGGTGGTGTGAGTTCGTGAGGTGAGAAAAGTAGGGACTGTCCCTATTTTTGATCTCTCGTCGTTGCGTAAGCCCAGTCGAGCCACGGCCCGAGCGCTTCCACATCGGCGGTATCGACCGTCGCGCCGCACCAGACTCTGAGGCCCGGCGGGGCATCGCGGTAGCCGGCGATATCGAAGGCCGCGCCTTCCTTCTCGAGCTGCCCGGTCATCGCCTTGATGAAATCCGCTTCGGCACCTTCAACAGAAAGGCAGACCGAAGTCTTCGAGCGGGTCCCGCTATCGACCGCAAGGTGGCTCAGCCAGTCCCGCTCAGCGACGATTGTGTCGAGTGCGTGGGCATTGGCGTTCGACCGGGCCATCAGCCCTTCCAGCCCGCCCAGCCCCTTGGCCCATTCGAGCGCAAAGATCGCATCTTCGACCGCCAGCATCGAGGGGGTGTTGATCGTCTCACCCTTGAACACGCCTTCGGAGAGCTTGCCCTTCGAAGTCAGGCGAAACACCTTGGGCAGCGGCCAGGCGGGGGTATATTCCTCCAGCCGCTCCACCGCGCGCGGGCCCAGGATCAGCACGCCGTGGCCGCCCTCGCCGCCCAGCACTTTCTGCCACGAGAAAGTCGCGACATCGATCTTGTCCCACGGGATGTCATAGGCAAACACCGCCGAAGTGGCATCGGCAAAGGTCAGGCCCTCGCGGTCGGCCGGGATCCATTCCCCATCGGGCACGCGCACGCCGCTGGTGGTGCCGTTCCAGGTGAACAGCACGTCGTCGGCGAAATCGACCTTCGACAGATCGGGCAGCTGGCCGTAATCGGCGCGGTGGACCTTGGGTTCGAGCTTGAGCTGCTTGACCGCATCGGTGACCCAGCCCTCACCGAAGCTTTCCCAGGCAAGGCAAGTCACCGCGCGCGCGCCCAGCATGGTCCACATCGCCATTTCGAAAGCGCCGGTGTCGCTGCCAGGGACGATGCCGATCCGGTGCGTATCGGGCAGGCGCAACACTTCGCGCATCAGGTCGATGCACAGCGCCAGGCGCGACTTGCCGATCTTGGCCCGGTGCGAGCGGCCAAGGCTTGTCGTTGCCAGCTTGTCAGGGGAATAGCCCGGCGGCTTGGCGCAGGGACCGGAAGAAAAGAACGGACGAGTCGGGCGCATTTGGGGCTTGCACGCCGGCCGGGTAGATTCAGTCATGTAGTCTCTCCTTACAGAGAGCACGCGCGGCGTTGGGACCGCGTGGCCCGGCGCCGCGTTGGATGATGCAGTGCAGCAAGTCAAGGCGCGATCCGCACGGTTCGTCGCGTTCCCATAGCTATTCGTGAAACGCTTAGGCGTTGTTAACCATATCGGGAGCAATCTTGTTCCATGCACACGAGGCTTCTCATCGTGATAGCGTTCCTGCTGGCGAGCGGCTGTTCGCTGGTCCCTGAGGAGCAGGCCCCGCGCAAGGCGGCGGTGGCGCGTTCGGCTGCGCCCGTCGTGGTGGGTCCCGAAGCGCAGGCCTGCATGGCCGATCTGGGCAGCCGCTCCGCCGGCTTCACCCCGCTGCCCGATACTTATTACGGCGCTGGCTGTTCGGCGCTAAGCGCGGTCAAGCTGGCCAGCCTGCGCAGCGATACCAAGCGGCTGAAGCTATCGAACCTGGGGCCGATGACTTGCACCCTGGCTGACACGTTTGCCGGCTGGGCCCGCTTTGGAGTGGACCGCGCAGCGCAGCAGATCCTGGGCAGCCCGCTGGTCAAGATCGAAACCATGGGCACCTACAACTGCCGCAACATCGCCGGGTCGGCCCGCCGCAGCGGCCACGCCCGCGCCCAGGCGATCGACGTTTCGGGCTTTGTCCTGGCCGACGGGCGGCGGATCACCATGGAAGGCAATTGGGAAGACAAGAGCCCCGAAGTCCGCCGCTTCTTCGCCGCGATCCACGCCAGCGCCTGCAAGCGCTTCGGCATGGTGCTGGGGCCGGACTATAACCCCGCGCACCGCAACCACCTCCACCTCGAAGTGGGCGGGCGCAAGGCTTGCCGTTAGAGATAGACGGTTTCGCAAAGACGCTGAAAGCCCTTCCCCGGTGGGGAAGGGTTGGGATGGGGGTTCGGCGCTTGCCTTCGAGCGTGGAGCCCCCACCCCAACCCCTTCCCGCTGGGGAGGGGCTATTCAGCCAGAAAGGGCTGGACGCTCACTTGCTGGAAAAACTGTAGTCCGGCAGCGCGTGAAAGGCGTTCTTGAGCGCCTCGCTCCAGCCCGCCGAGACCGCCTGGAAATAGGCATCGTCGGCCTTGACCCGGCGCTGGTGGGCGGGTTCGAACCGGTCACGCTCGATCACCATCAGGTCGAGCGGCAGCCCGACCGAGAGGTTGGCCTTGATCGTCGAATCAAAGCTGACCATCAGCAGCTTGACCGCGTCTTCAAAGCTCATGTCGCGGTCATAGCCGCGGATGATGATCGGGCGGCCGTACTTGGTCTCGCCGATCTGGAAAAACGGGGTGTCAAAGCTGGCCTCGATGAAATTGCCTTCGGGATAGATCAGGAACAAGCGCGGTTCGCCGCCCTTGACCTGCCCGGCCACGATCATCGAGGCGGTGAAGGTGCTGGCTGCTTCCTCGCCATTGCGCGAGGTGCTGGAAGCGATAGTCTCGCGCAGCAACTTGCCGACGGTGGCGGCAACCTGGAACATGGTCTCGGCCTCAAGCAGCGAGTTGCCGCGCTCCGAATGGGCCTTGTTGCGATCCTCGATCTGGCTGATCACGCCTTGCGTGGTGGCCAGGTTGCCTGCGGTCATGATCGCCACGATCCGCTCGCCCGGGATCGACCAGTGGTGCATCTTGCGAAAGGTCGAGATGTTATCGACGCCCGAATTGGTCCGGGTATCGCTCATCAGCACCAGCCCTTTGTCGAGCATCATTCCAACGCAATAGGTCACGCAGGCTTTCCCCTTTAGACCCGCCTACTGATCGGCTTGCTGTTGTTCAACCGCCAGGCGGACTTCGAGCACACTATCCCCAGATCCGTAGCGCATGCCGGTAACCGGCGCGGCCTCGCGGTAGTCGCGGCCCGTGGCGACGCGGACATAGCGTTCGTCGGGGCTGATCCCATTGGAGACATCGAAACCGACCCAGCCCAGCCCATCGACGTGGGCTTCGGCCCAGGCGTGGGTGGCTTCCTGCTCAATCTGGTCGTTCATCATCAGGTAGCCCGAGACATAGCGCGCCGGCACCCCGGCGGCGCGGGCCGCGCCGATGAAGATGTGGGCGTGGTCCTGGCAGACCCCCATGCCCAGCGCCGCGGCTTCCTCGGCGCTGGTGTGGACCTGGGTTTCGCCGGGGGCATAGCGCACCGCTTCGAGCACCAGCACCGACAGGCGGTGGAGCATCGGCAAGGTCTCCCCGCGCGGAACATCCAGCCCTGACATGATCGCGCGCATCCGTGGCCCCGGCCGGGTCATCGCCGACTGGGCGAGGAAGGCCCACATCGGCATATGCCCCGAATGGTGCCCGATGATCCCCGCATTGTCGGCGGTGGCGATCCGCCCCTCGCAGTGCACCTCAAGCGAGCGCGCACCCGGTTCGACCGAGACCAGCACGGTGCGGTTGTGGTTGTGATCGTCGTATTCGACTTCGGCCCGCGCCCCGCTGAAGCGCATCTGCCAGTCGAGCACTTTCTGCCCCTGGGTGTTCTTGGGCGTCAGCCGCAGCCGCTGCAGCCCGTGCGCGACGGGGGCGGAGAATTCATAACGGGTGGTATGTTCGATCCTGAGCCGCATCAGATAGAAACCACTTCAAAATCCTCCCCCTCTGGGGGAGGTGGCCCGCTGCAAGCGGGTCGGTGGGGGCCTGTCGCCAGCACACACGCCCCCACCGTCAGCGCTTCGCGCTGCCACCTCCCCCAGAGGGAGAGGATTGGGAGTGAAGCATCACGCATAGAACCGGTAATCGAGTTCGACCGCCTGGGCGACCTGCTGGTTGGCCTTGATGAAGGCCTGGATGAATTCGTGCAGCCCGCTTTCGAACACCTGTTCGATCGTGGTGTGGTGGAATTGGGTGCTGAGGCTGCGCAGCAGCTCATGCGCCTCGGTCTCATGCCCGTATTCGTGCGCCAGGCCGAACAGGTTGGAGCGCAGCTTGTCGACACAGAAGTGCAAGGACCGCGGGAAGCGCTGGTCGAGCAGCAGGAATTCGGCGATCCCCCTGGGGTCGATCGATCCGGCGTTGAGCCAGCGGTAGGCGCGTTCCCCTGCGACCGAGCGCAGCACGCTCTCCCACTGGACATTGTCGAGGCTCGACCCGACCCAGGCCAGCGAGGGCAGCAGCACATAGTACTTCACGTCGAGGATCCGTGCGGTGCTGTCGCCGCGTTCGATGAACGTCCCGATCCGGGTGAAATTGTAGTTCTCGTTGCGCAGCATGGTGCCATCGAAAGTGCCGCGCACTTGCGTCGCCTGGCGGCGGATCGCAGCGAGCACCTGGCCCAGCGCACCCTCGCGCACCGGCCGGGCGAGCGCATCCTTGAGCACCATCCAGGCTTCGTTGATCGCTTCCCAGACCTCGCGGGTCAGCGCGGTGCGGACCGAGCGGGCATTGGTCCGCGCGGCCTCGATCTGGGCCAGCACGGATCCGGGATTGGCCTTGTCGCGCAGCAGGTAGTTCCACACCCGTTCGCCGGCATAGTCGGGGCCATAGGCGGCCTCGAATGCCTTGGCCTGGCCCAGCGTGGTGATCACCGACTTCCACTCTTCCTGCGCCATCGAGGCATCGCGGGTCAGCGCCATGCGGAAGCCCGCCCCGATCAGCCGCGCGGTATTCTCCGCACGTTCAAGGTAGCGGGCCATCCAGTAGGCCCCATTGGCGGTCCGGCCTAACACTGCAGGTGATTCCCATTATTCCGTTCGTGTCGAGCGAAGTCGAGACACCGCGCGCAAGGTGTCTCGACTTCGCTCGACACGAACGGAGTTTCGTTGAAAGACAAAGCCACCATCAGTCCTCCAGCACCCAGCTGTCCTTGGTGCCCCCGCCTTGCGACGAGTTGACCACCAGGCTGCCCTGCTTGAGCGCCACCCGGGTCAGCCCTCCGGGCGTGATGTCGATCCCCTTGGGCGAGACCAGCACGAACGGACGCAAGTCGACATGGCGCGGGGCCAGGCCGCTCTTGGCGAAGATCGGCACGGTTGAGAGCGCCAGCGTGGGCTGGGCGATATAATTGTCCGGCTTGGCGCGCAGCTTTTGCGCAAAGGCCTCGACATCCTTCTTGGAACTGGTCGGCCCGATCAGCATGCCATAGCCGCCTGAACCGTGAACTTCCTTGACCACCATCTCCGCCAGATGTTCCAGCACATGGGCCAGGCTGTCCTTCTCGCTGCAGCGCCAGGTCGGCACGTTGGCCAGGATCGGCTTCTCGCCGGTGTAGAATTCGATAATCTCGGGCATGAACGAATAGATCGCCTTGTCGTCGGCGATCCCGGTGCCCGGCGCATTGGCGATAGTGATCCCCCCGGCGCGGTAAATGTCCATGATCCCCGGCACGCCCAGCTTTGAGGCGGGATTGAAGCTCAGCGGATCGAGGTAATCGTCATCGACCCGGCGATAGAGCACGTCGATCGGCTGATAGCCCTGCGTGGTGCGCATCGCGACACGCCCATCGACCACGCGCAGGTCGCTGCCTTCGACCAGTTCGGCACCCATCTGGTCGGCCAGGAAGGCATGTTCGAAATAGGCCGAATTGTAGATCCCCGGCGTCAGCACCGCCACGGTCGGGCGCTCGCCTGCGCAGGCCGGGGCGCAAGCGGCGAGGCTCTTGGCGAGGCGCCGCGGATAGTCCGAAACCGGGCGCACTTTCACTTTGGTGAACAGCTCCGGGAACATCGCCATCATCGTTTCGCGGTTTTCGAGCATGTAGGACACGCCCGAAGGGGTGCGGGCGTTATCCTCCAGCACCATGAATTCGTCCGGCCCGGTGCGGACCAGATCGATCCCGACAATGTGGGTATAGACCCCGCCCGGCACCGCCATGCCCAGCATCTGCGGCAGGAAGGCCGCGTTGTCGGCAATCAGCCGCTGCGGCACGCGTCCGGCGCGGACGATCTCCTGGCGGTGGTAGATATCGTGGAGGAACGCGTTGAGCGCGGTCACCCGCTGCTCGATCCCTTTGACCAGCTTGCGCCATTCATGCGCCGAAATGATCCGCGGCACCATGTCGAACGGGATCAGCCGTTCCTCGCCCGCGTCGTCGCCATAGACGTTGAAAGTGATCCCGGTGCGGCGGAAAAAGCTTTCGGCCTCAATCCCCTTGCGGCGCAGCGAGGCCGCGTCCTGGCCGTGCAGCCACTCACGGTAGCCGGCATAGGCCGGACGCACGCTGCCATCTTCGGCGAACATCTCGTCAAAGCACAGCGGCGAGTGATTCATGCGTCCGCTTCCCTTCCCCGCCATGACTGCCGCAAGACGGGGAATAGTCAAGCACTTGCTGCACTTGCGAAAGGAATGACCCCTCCGCTACTTCGAATAGACCCGCCCCGATTGCGCCAGCCGCTGCCGCGCGGTGTTGACCGGGACGGCGATGGCGGTGCCCGGGTCATAGGTCTTGCCCACCCCGGCGCTGCCTTGCGGGACCCAGATCTCGACCCAGGTGTTGCTGTAGCCGTTGGGCTTGTAGCGAACCCAGAAGCCATCGGGATGCTTGGACCAGCGGGTCGCGGGAACATCGATGCTGCCCTCGCCGCGCGGGGCCATGCCGCCCAGCACCGCGACGCGTTCGATATCGGCGTAGCTGGAGCCCGGCGTGGTCAGCAGCCCGCGCATCCGGCTTTCCGCTTCGATCACGGTGCGGACCGGGCCGGGCAGGCCGCCGGTGACCGAGGCCAGCTGCGGGCTGGTCAGCACGCCCAGCGCCGAACGGTTGAGCGAGGCGAGCTGTTTCTTGCTGAGTAGCCGGGCCGCAACGCCTTTCAGCCGGGTGTCGAGGTTCTCAAACTTGGCGCGGGCCACGATCGCCCAGAGCAGCAGCTGGATATCGTGCTGGGGAATGTCCGGGTGGGCCACCGAATTCTGGAGGATCGAAGTCACCGCCTCCCTGGCCGAGCCCTTGACCGGCCCCAGCAGGTAGCCATCGCCCCCGCCCGGCCCATAGGTCCCGGCGTGCAGACAATAGCTTTGCGCATGCATCCGGTAGTAGCCCGGCGCCAGCACAAACCCGCCCGTGGCGCTGCGCGGCAGGCTGGTGAGATCGCGCACTGCCATCGGCGGGGTCAGCCGGTCAGTCGCAGGATCGCCCCAGATCGCGTCCTTGATGTTGGTCGAAATCGGCGCAGGTCCGCTCAGCAGATTGGGCACCCCGGGAGCCTTGACCGGCAAGGCCTTCACCACCGATCCGATTCCGCCGAACTGGGCCTGGGCCGTGGTAGCGATCAGCGCTCCGCCGGACAGGACCAGCGCGAGCGGAAGCAGAGCTTTGAAGGGTTTCATCGCGTGACCTTTCGAATGGGCATTCCTTGCGGCCAGACTAGACCCGGTGCCGGGCCTTTGTCTTGGCAGAAAACGTCACTTGCTCTCCGCGCGCCAGCGCAGTGACATGCAGGTAAAGCCCGCATCGATCATTGCGATCGCCGCATTGGGGATCGGCACAACCTTGGCGCCGTATCCGTCCAGCAGCTCGATCAGCCGCGGATAGCCCGCCCCGACCAGCAAGTGATCGCGCAGACGCAGCACATTGGCCCCGCCTTCCTCGCCCTCGGGCACTTCAATCACGCGGTACTGCGCAAAGATCCCGCTTTGCACCAATGGCCGGGTGGCGAGCACGCTCTCCTCGTCGATCAGCGAGCTGGCGGTCTTGAGGTGCAGCACTTCGCTCGGCGTTTCGGCCACGCCCCCTGCGATCCCCAGCTGGTCGAGCAGGCCGATCAACACTTCGGCCCCGCGCCGGTCGGTGCGGGCAGAGAGGCCGACGTAGGCCCTGTCGGGCATCACCAGCACGTCGCCGCCATCGGCATAGCCCTCGGTCTGTTCCAGCAAGACCGGGAATCGCGCGGCCAATTCAACGCGCAGGAACTGCCCTTCGGCCTCGCGGCTGGGCGCGCCGGGGCGCAGCAGCACCGCGCCCTGGGTGAAGACCAGCGCCGGATCCTCGACAAAGATCGCGTCGGGATAGTCTTCCAGCGGGGCCAGCTCGGTCACGTCCAGCCCGGCTGCGCGCAGCGCGGCCAGATAGCCGGCATGCTCGGCCAGCACGTCGTCCAACGAAGGATCGGCCCCGCCCCCTGCGCGCAGGCCCTTGACCACGCTGGTGCCGGGACGCCGGGCAATTGCATGGGTGAAATCGAAGATACGGCTCATTGTGTCCTCAAGCGAAAGGGCGAGGCGCGCGCCCCGCCCTCTTGCACTATTCGGCAATCAATCAGAGCTGAAGTCCGAACATCTTGGCGAGGAAAATCGTTACCATCGCGCCGACAACCGACATCAGGAAACCGGCAGGCTTGAGCTGGGTCCCCGGCTCCTTGTCCATCATCGAACTGACGAAGCCGGCCCCGAATGAGCCAACCAGGCCAACCACCATGGTCATCAGCCAGCTGTTGCCGTTGTCACCGATGTAAAACAGCTTTGCCAGTGCGCCCGCAATCAGGCCCATCGCTGCCATGCTGAGATATTTCATTGTGCTTCCCCTTCAGGTCAGGCCACGCATTCCTGCGCGGGCTGGTGCGAAGGCACACCAGTCAGCCTGGTTAGTCAAGCGAAACCACAGGAACCTACTTGACGCAGTCGCCGGTCCGCTCCATGGTAATGGTCTGTTCCACATGCGTTTTCTGGCCGCCCGGCCCAGCCATGTCGCCCGTGGCCGTGATCAAGGATCCGGTCGGAGAATAAGTGCCGTGCGAGGTGCTGCGGATCTTCATGCCCTCGCTGTCGCAGACCATCACGCTATCGACCGTGCCGCCCCAGGCTTCGAACTTCTCGAACTGGCATTTGCCCTTGGCCATGTTCTCTTTCATCGCCTCGGTGCCCATCGCGGCCTTTTCGGGCGACATGCAGTAAGTCATCTCGATCGGCTTGCCCATCGCGCCCTTCATCCGCTCCAGCGCGGCGGCGGGAACGCCGGGAATGTCGAACTTGTTGATCTTGATCGTGGTACGGTACTGACCGGGCTGGAACTGGAACGCCACTTCGGCGGCACTCTTGCCCGGTTCGACCGACTGGACCGGCGCGGAGCTGTCGGAACCCGATTGCCCGCAGGCGGCCAGGGCGAAAGACGAAAGGGCAAGCAAGGCGATGGTTGTGCGCATGACAGGTGGCTCCCACAGCGGCGGGACCACTGCCCCGCACCGCTCGCCACTTTATCAAGCGCCGGTCAGGCCGCAAGCCGCAGCTTGCCCGGCAGTTCGCGCAGCCGCTCGGGCCGGACCACCACCATTTCGCCCGCGCCCATGATCAGGCCCAGCGAATCGATTCGGCAGCCGCCTTCGGAAATGTCCGAAATCATCACGTGATCAACGAAGCCGGAGCGTGAACGGCAGCGGACCGGAAGCACCAGTTGCAGCCGGTTGGTCCGGCGCAGCATGCGCACATTGTCGCGGTTCATCGCTTCCTCCATCGGTGGCATTCCGCCTTGCCGTAGGGTCACACGGCAGGCCCGATGGATAACGACTGAGTTACCCGTGGGATGAAGGGTGCCGCTCTCGGGTTTCAGCTTGAAACCGAAGCTTGCGATGTGCGCAAACCTGCGCCAGTCTGCGCGCAACAGACATTTTTGGAGAGCTGCCATGGACCTTGATTTCAGCGCAGAAGACCTCGCTTTCCGTGACGAGGTACGCACCTTCATTGCCGAGAATTACCCCGAAGAGCTGCGCGGCAAACAGGACGAGGGCGAAGAACTGGGCAAGGAAGATTTCCTCGCCTGGCACAAGGTGCTGGCCAAGAAAGGCTGGGTCGCCCCGGCCTGGCCGGTCGAATACGGCGGCACCGGCTGGACCCAGACCCAGCGCTACATCTGGTCGGAAGAGACCGCGCGGGCCGATTGCATCCGCCTGCTGCCCTTTGGTCTCTCGATGGTCGGGCCGGTGATCTACACCTTCGGTACCCCCGAACAGAAGGCCCACTTCCTGCCCCGGATCCTGTCAGGCGAGGATTGGTGGTGCCAGGGCTATTCCGAACCCGGCTCGGGCAGCGACCTCGCGAGCCTGCGCACCAAGGCCGAGCGCGCCACAGACTCTGGGGGCGACCACTACGTCGTCAACGGCCAGAAGACCTGGACCACGCTGGCCCAGCATGCCGACTGGGGCTTTTTCCTGGTCCGCACCGATCCCGACGCCAAGATGCAGGAAGGGATTTCGTTCCTGCTGATCGACATGAAGAGCCCGGGGATCGAGGTCCGCCCGATCATAACGCTGGGCGGAGAGCACGAGGTCAACGAAGTGTTCCTCGACAATGTCCGCGTGCCGGTCAGCAACCGCGTGTTTGAAGAGAACAAGGGCTGGACCTGCGCCAAGTTCCTGCTTGCCCACGAACGCGTCGGGATTGCCGGGGTGGCAAGCTCGAAGCGTTCGATCGAGCGGATCAAGGACATCGCCAAGACCGAGATGGACGGCGACAAGGCGCTGCTCGCCAACCCCTTCTTCAAGCGCAAGGTGGCCGAGCTGGAGATCGACCTGGCCGCGCTCGAATATACCGAGCTGCGCACGCTGGCCGGAATGGCCGCGGGCCGCGGGCCGGGGCCGGAAAGCTCGGTGCTCAAGATCAAGGGCAGCGAAATCCAGCAGCGGCTGACCGAACTGACGCTGGAAATGGCCGGCCACTATGGCGCGCCCTATTTCCGCGGCTTTGGCGCCAAAGAACCTTGGGGCGACAATGAGCATCCGATCGGCCCGGCCTGGGCCAACCGCGCCGCGCCGACCTATTACAACGCCCGCAAGACCACGATTTACGGCGGATCGAACGAGATCCAGCGCAACGTGATCGCCAAGATGGTTCTTGGGCTGTGAAAGTAGGGACAGTCCCTACTTTTCATTCACGCGCGAGCCGCCAACAACAATCAACCGAAACCGAAAAGTAGGGACTGTCCCTACTTTCTGGAGACTTACGAGATGGACCTGAGCACCACCGAAACCCAGGATATGCTGCGCGATACGCTCGCGCGGTTCCTGGCCGATACCTATTCGTTCGATGCCCGCAGCAAGATGCTGGCCAGCCCCGAAGGCCGCGATCCGGGGATCTGGAAGGCCTTGTCGAGCGAACTGGGGCTGACCTGCGCGCCGTTTGCCGAAGAACTCGGCGGCATGGGCGGCGGCGCGATCGAAAACATGATCATGATGGAAGAGCTGGGCAAGGTCATCGCGATCGAGCCCTGGCTGCAAACGGTGGTCGCCGGCGGCGGTGCGTTGACTGCCGCTGGCGGAGCGCTGGCCGAAGCCACCATTCCGCAGATCATCAGCGGCGATTGCCTGATCGCTTTCGCCTATGCCGAACCGCAAGGCCGCTACAACCTTGCCGATATCGGCACTTCGGCGAAGCAGGACGGCGCAGGCTATGTGCTCAATGGCCACAAGGCCGTAGTCTATGCCGCGCCCTGGGCCACGCACCTCTTGGTCACCGCCCGCACCGGCGGCACCCGGCGCGATCGCGGCGGGGTTGAGCTGTTCCTGGTCGAGGCCAATGCCAAAGGCATCTCGCGCCGCGACTACCCAACCGTCGATGGCTTCCGCGCCAGCGAAGTCTATTTTGAGAACGTCGCCATTCCCGGTGAGGCCATGCTGCCCGGCGGGATCGACCTGGTCGAATTGGTCGCTGATCAGTGCACCATGGCGCTGTGCGCGGAAGCCACCGGGATCGGGCGAACCATGCTGGCCCAGACGGTGGATTACACCCAGCAGCGCAAGCAGTTCGGCCAGCCGATCGGCAAGTTCCAGTCGCTCCAGCACCGCATGGCCGACATGCTGGTCGAGGCCGAGCAGATCGCTTCGATGAGCCTGATGGGCACGCTGCGGCTGGGCGAAGAGGCAGTGGCCCGCAAGACCGCCGTCTCGGCTGCCAAGGCCAAAGTCGCGCGCGGCCTGAAGTTCGTCGGCCAGAGCGCGATCCAGACCCACGGCGGGATCGGGATCACGATGGAGCTGGGGATCGGCCACTACTTCAAGCGCAGCACGATGATCGAAAACCAGTTCGGCAGCGCCGACTACCACCTTGAGCGGTACGAGGCATTGACGCTCGCCGACTAGGCACAGGACAGGCATGCAAATTCCGGCTCACGGCAAGTCGCACCAGGAGGTCATGGCCGCGCTCGACGCGTTCGGCGCGGATGACCTGCCCTGGCGCGAGGGCGGAACCTTTGCCTACGTCTATGAGGCCGGGCGCGAGGTCGAGGCCTTGGTCAAGGACGCCTACATGCGCTTCCTGACCGAGAATGCGCTCGATCCCACGGTCTACCCCTCGCTGCTGCGCTTCGAGAACGAGATCGTCGCCATGGCGATCAGCCACTTGCGCGGCGATGGCGACTGCGTTGGCAATTTCACCAGCGGCGGCACCGAAAGCTGCCTGCTCGCGGTCAAGGCGGCGCGCGACCATGCCCGCCGCGTGCGCGGGATTGCCGAGCCCGAACTGGTCCTGCCGGTGACCGCCCACGCCTGCTTCCAGAAAGCCGCGCAGTATTTCGACATGCCGATGCGGCTGGTCCCGGTCGATCCCGATAGCTGGAAAGTCCGGCCCGAAGACATGGCCAAAGCGATCAACTCCAACACCGCGCTGATCGTCGGTTCGGCCTGCCAGTATGCCCACGGGGTGATCGATCCGATCCCCGAACTGGGCCAGCTCGCGCTCGACAAGGGCGTGCTGCTCCACGTCGATGGCTGCATCGGCGGCTTCGTGCTGCCCTATTTCCGCAGGCTTGGGGTCAAGGTCACCGATTTCGATTTTGCCGTGCCGGGCGTCACCTCGATCTCGATGGACTTCCACAAGTATGCCTATGCCGCCAAGGGCGCCTCGGTGGTGCTCTACCGCTCGAAGGAACTGCGCCGCCACCAGATCTTCACCGCCGCGACCTGGACCGGCTATTCGGTGATCAACCCGACGATCCAGTCGACCAAATCGGGCGGGCCGCTCGCCGCGTGCTGGGCCTTGCTCAATTTCCTTGGCGACGAAGGCTACCTGCGCTTCGCCGAGCGCAAGCTGCAGGCCACTCAGGCGATTGCCGCAATGATCCGCGCGCACCCCGATGTGCGGCTGATGGCCGAGCCGGAGAGCACGCTGCTGGCCTTCACTTCGGACCAGTTCTCGATCTTCCCGATCGTCGATGCGATGCGGCGGCGCGGCTGGTTCGTCCAGCCGCAGCTGGGCTACATGGGCTCGAAACAGAACATCCACTTGTCGATCGACCAGTCCACTCTCGACGTGCTGGACCGCTTCCTGCCCGATCTCGACGCCGCGATCGAAGAGGCCAAGCGCAGCAACAGCGCCGACCTGCCGGCCGAGATGAAGGCCATGCTGGGCGCGATCGAGGCCGACAACTTCACGCCTGAGGCCTACCAGCAGTTGATGACCGCGGCCGGTACCGCCGATGGCCTCCCCGAAGGCACCACCGCGATCAATGCCATGCTCAACGCGATGAAACCCGAAGTCGCGGCAAAGGTCATGACCGAATACTTCAACGACCTCTACCGGCCCACCGCCTGAGGCAAGCGAGCGGTCTCAGCACCCCCAGCTGCACGACAGCGCCGAGCCGCCGTCGAGCGTGATGATCTGCGCCGAACCCCCGCAACCTTCGTCGCTCAGTTCCGAGAAATCCGGAGCCTTGGGCACACCAAAGCCCAGCCGGGCAAGCGTCTTCTGGACCTTGTCGGCCGGCTCAAGGAAATTGACCATGCGGCTGTAGCTGCCATCGCTGTCGGGCACGGTGATCGTCTGGACCGTGACCCGGCTGAGCTTCAGCCCGTGCCAGGTCGTCGCCTCGGGGAACTTGACCCAGCCGTCGCGGGTTTCGATCCCGTCCTTGTCGATGCTCGACTTGGCGGTCAGCGCAAGCGGCGTATCCCAGGCGTCGAACTTGATCGTCATGCCCCGCCCGCTACCCAGCTCGGCGGCGGCGTCGAGCTTCTTGTAGACCGCCTCCAGCGCGCCGGTCGCCAGGCACTGCGAGGGTGAGCCGAACTTGAGGCTGCCATCGAGCGCGACCGGCATCGGCGGGGCCTCGCTGGGGGTGGCCATGGCAACAGCCGCATCGGTCGCGGTGGCGCTGGCCGAAATCTCCGGATCGGGCCCGCCGCCAACCAGCGTCGAGCCGAACCACGCAGCCCCGGCCAGCATGATCGCCGCCGGAATTCCGATCAGCGCCCACTTGGGCAGCCCGCCTGCGGGCGCGGCTTCCATTTCCGGCTCGGGCTTCAGTGCCGCAGCCGCGGGAGCCTGGTCCCTGGTTTCCAGCAACTTGGCTTTCTGCGCCGCGAACTCCGCGTCGGTCAGCGCGCCCGATTTGTACAGCGCGGTCAGGCGTTCAAGCTGTTCGATCCAGTCAGACATAAGGCCCCCTCAGGCGGATTCGGATTTGCGGCCAGGGGCTAGCCCTGCGGCCCAAGGGGGACAAGCGCGAACTTGGCCCAAAGCGTCCGGTTGACCGAGACCGCGACCACGACATGCTGGTTGCGGTGTCGGAACTCTTTGTCCCTTGAAGGCTTTTCCACGCCCAGTGACATCCCCGCCAGTGCAGAAAGTTTCACAAAATTTGAGACAGTTACCGGAAGCCATCGACATCTGGCGCAGTTTTTCCTAAACTCTGCGTCGAACCGCCCGATCACACTTACAGGCGTGCGTAACTGCGTGCGGATTGGATCTGTGAGGAATCTGGACAATGGTTGCGATTGTCAGTGGTGCCGGGCTTGGGCTGCAGGGGACTTCGACGGGTGCTATTGGCGCGAGCGGGCAACTGGGCAGCGCTTCGCTGGGGCGGGCTGCGCAGGGCGTTACGGTCAATGCCGCGAACGGTAATCTGATCATCCAGAGCCAGGATGAATTCCTGACCGGACGCGGACCGGATGCGGCCTTTGTATCAAGCTACAACAGCTTAGGTGCCTTTGGTGGCAACTACACCAATCTGGACTTGTCACCCGATGCCGATGGCTGGCTACTGAGCACGCAGCGCAAGATCGAGTTGGTCGGTACGGCCAATACTGCTGGAAGTGCGGCGAAGATGACCGACTGGGACGGGTCGATCGTCACCTTCACCTACAACACTCTGAGTGGCCGGTACGAAGCCGACGAGCAGCCCTATAACGACGACATTCTAACCTGGTCGGGCGACGTTTTTACTTACACCGAAGGCAAGAGCTGGATTGTTCAGACCTTCGCCTCCAATATCGGCGGCCGGCTAGTCAGCATGTACGATGCCGGTCGCAATCAGTACGACCAGCCAGTCAACCTTGTGACCTTCACCTACGATACCAATACGACAAGCGGAAAGCTGACCCGCGTTACGACCGCGAACAGCTCGGCCGGGCAGAATGGCTATGTCGATTACGGCTACGATGGTTCTGGCCGACTGCAGACGCTCGCCACTTACTTCTTCGATGGAGCCGCGAACCAGACGATATCGCGTGTCACATACGGCTATGATACCGACAACCGGCTGATTTCGGTTGTTACCGATCTCAAGCTGCTCAACAGCAATCAACCGCCAGCGACCTACCGGATGGACTATACCTACAAGCCTTACGTCGCAAACGACCCTTCATCAAAGCTGATCACCGGGATCACCCAGAGCGATGGGACCAGCCTGACCATCGACTACGATGGCTCGGGCCGGGTTACCAAGCTGACCCAGGCGATGGATGCCGGGATAACTCAGACGACCGAGTTTACCTATGGCCCCGATCCCAGCGATGCCACCAAGACCCTAACGGTCATTTCGATCAACAGCACCACTTTGAACTACGTCTACAAGATGACGGCCGATGCCTCTGGCCGGCTTACCAGACTCGAAGAGCCGGCCCCGGTGGCGGGGGGCGATGCGACGATCAAGACTTTCGCATACGATGCCTATGGCAATGTGACCGAGGCACTTACGTTCGATAGTCAGGCTAGTGTCTCGAACCCTGGTCTGGCGATCGAGGCTGTGCGCAGCTTGTACGATGCAGCTTCCAATCTGCTCGCGCGCGTGAACGGTGATCGTTCGATCTCGTTCTATACCTACCGCGCTTCCAACCAGCTGCTGAGTGTGACCCGGTTTGCCGATCAGAATCCTTTCACCTCAAGCGATTTCGACAGCGACGGCTTTGTCACGCAGGCAGAGTATGATGCCTTTCTGGGCGGGACCTATCCGGCGAGCGGGGCAATGGTCACTCGCTACATCTATGACGATTCCGCCAACAACGGCGTCAACGACGATGGCACTACATATTCCGGCAGCAACCCGGCCGATGTTGCTGAAAATCATTTGCGCTTTACGGTCAGTGCCGAGGGCCGTGTTACCGAGTATCGCTATGATGATTATGGCCAGCTGGTCGCCACAATCAACTATGGCGGCAGCGCCTATACCGGAACGAGCTGGACCGAGGCGGCACTGGGGACCTGGGTCGCGGGCGCGGACAAGAGCCACGCCCAGCGCGTTGATACCGCTTACGATTTTCGGGGCAATGTCTCGACTGCAACCAGCTACTCAAAGACCGACGCCGCAGGCAATGGCAGTTTGGTGGATGACTGGTCACGGCTGACCTATGACTACGACCAGACCGGGCGTCTGATCTCGCGCCGGACATCGGGGTACAATTCGCAAGGCGGCGAACCGCCGCTGGCAACCGAGACCTTCGTCTACGACGGCCTGGGCCGGATGATCTCGGCGACCGACCTCTATGGAGTCACTGCCACAATCACGATTATCGACAGCACCCGCACGACGATCATCGAGACGCCGGGCGAAGCAACGCGCACGCAAGGGTTCAAGATCGGCGGCGGGCTTGAGACCGAAGCGGTGAGCGCTGCAGGCACCACAACCGCGACGACCAACTACAGCTACGATGCGCTGGGCCGACTGCGCAAGGCGACCGATCCTTCGGGGCTGAGCACGTATTACACCTATGACCGCCAGAACCGCCTGACCGCGACGATCGATGCCGATGGGTCGATCAGCGAGATCAGGTACGACGCGGCTGACCGGGTGATTGCCACCGTCCGCTATGCCACCGCCGTTTCGGCGGCGAACCTGACCGCGCTGGGCAATGTCACGGTCAATACCGAGATTGCCGCGATCCGGCCCACCGCATCGGCGAGCGACCGCTGGTCTTGGACGATTTACGACAAGTCGGGCAAAGTGATCGAAACGATCGATGCCGCCGGCGCGGTGGTCAAGTTCGACTACGACGGGGCCGGAAGGCTGATCGGGACCACAAGGTTCTACAACACGATCGCTGCGACAACGGTCAACGGCGCGGACGGGGTCAGTGGCTATCGCACCGCGCCGCCGAGCGCCTTGGTGCTACCCGCCGCCGAAACTGCAAACGACCGGGTTGCGCGCAATTTCTATGACAACGACGGCCTGCTTGCCGGCACGCTCGACGAAGAAGGCTATCTGGTCGAGATCCGTTATGACAAGGCCGGACGCAAGGTTGAGACGGTTGGCTATTCGGCGGTCACGAGCAGTGCCTTGTGGGCAAGCGGGACCTTCGCGCAGCTCAGAGCCAGCATTGCCGCCTCGCAGGCCTACGACATCCACAACTTCTGGGTCTATGACGGGCGCGGCCGGGTCATGGCCGCGATCGACGGCGAAGGCCAGGTCACGCGCTATCGCTATACCGCGCGCGGCGATCTGGATCAGGAAGTGCGCGGCAACAAGCTGACCGCGGCTGAACTGGGCGCGATCACCACCGAACCGCACGCAGCTTCGGCGCTGCCGCTGCTGGCCAACCTCGATGCCAAGCTGATGGCCGGGCAAGTGCTCGAGACTACCACCTTTACCCGCAATGCCGCGGGCCAGGTGCTGACCCAGGTGCGCGCGCTGAGCGGCGGGAGTGAGACCACCACCTTCACTTACGATACCCGCGGACGCTTGCTGACCCAGACGGTTACTGACGTGCTGGGTGCCAACACCGTGACCCGCACCGACAGCTTCCGCTATGACGCCAGGGGCCGGCTGATCGGCCAGCTTTCGGGTGTGGGCAGCGCGGCGCTGGCGGCGCTGGGCGCCAGCCCCAGCCAGGCAGCGATCGACGGGATCTACGCCAATTACGGCACGCGCTATGTCTATGACATTGCCGACCGGCTGGTGCAGACAATCAACCCCAACGGCATCGACGGCACCGGGGTCTCAACGTTCTACTATTACGACAGCGACGGGCAGCTGCGCTTCGCAATTACCGAGGACAAGTACTGGGACACCAGCCTGACCACCCCGGCCTGGGTGACCAAAGGCGGGGCGATCACCGAATACCGCTACAACGTGCTCGAAGACCGCACCGATATGGTGGTCTATCAGGCCTGGCTGCCGGCCGGGACGCTGGCCAGCCTGACCGGCGGTTTGGTTGGCAGTGCGATCACCACTCCGGTGGCGGCAATTGCGAATCCAGCAGCGGACAGCCGGTCGCAGTGGGCTTACGATGTGCGTGGTCTGGTCAGCCAGGCGACTGACGCCAATGGCTGGATCACGACCAACAGCTATAACGCCTTCGGTCAGCTGACTTTGGCCACGACAGCCCTGACCACCAGCCCCGCATCGTCGGTTTCCCGGCAGATCCTCTACACAAGGCGGGGACAAGTCTTGACGGACTACCTGATCGGAGACTGGGCCGATCCAACCAGCATTGTCCGCTCCGTTTTCAGCTACGACGCATTCGGTAACACGAAGGTCCGGCTCGATAGTTTCACCAACTTCAAAACAACAACATACGGGTACGACCGTGCCAATCGCATGGTGTGGGCGACCGATCCGATCGGAAACGCCGAATACTGGACTTACGATTCGCGATCGAATGCGATCACCCGCACCGATCGCGCGGGCAATACGGCCAACATGTCGTACGACCTGTTCAGCCGCACGGTCACCACCACCAGCGCCGAGGGGGTCTCCACTTCGGTTCAGAAGAACGCCTGGGGCCAGGTGATCTCGCTGACCGACGGGCGCGGGATCGTCACCCGGTTCGAATATGACAAGGACGGCAATCTCACCAAGACTACCGAGGATTTTGGGACGGGATTCAACGCGATCACCGGTGCCAACTATCTCAACCAGATCACCACGCAGGCCTTCGATCAGGCCGATCGCCTGATCGAGGTGACCGGTGCCAATGGTGCCAAGATCCAGTACAAATACGATGCGCTGGGCCGGGTGCTGACCGAAGTGCGCGACGCCGGTGCCGGCAGGCTCAACCTGACCACCCGGTACGAATACGATGCCAAGGGCCAGGGCACCAAGGTCACCGATGCCAGCGGTATGGTCACGACCTATGCGTTCAATCGCGGTGGGCAGGTGCTCACCGTGGTCCAGGATTCCGGGGCCGGCAAACTCAACCTGACCACAACCTATGAATATGCCCGCGCCGACGGCAAGGTTACCAAGCAGACCGAGGCAGTTGGCACAGCCCAGGCGCGAGTCACCGCTTACGCCTATGACAGCTATGGCCGGCTGACGCAAAAGATCGAAGATCAGGGCGGCTTGGGCCTTACCACCCAGTACTTCTATGACATCAACAACAATCTGGTCGCCCAAAAAGACGCCGTCGGCACCGCGCAGATGCGCGAGACCAGGTTCATCTACGACAAGAAGAACCGGTTGGTCCTGACCATCGATGCCGAAGGCAGACTGATCCAGAATTTCTACGATGCCGAAGACCGGCTGGTTGCAACTCGCCAATTCGTCAACGCGCTGGGCAGCGTCCAAATCGGCAATCTGGCCAGCCTGACCGCCCCCGCGCAGTGGAACGAGATTACTGTGGCGGGCAATGGCGACGTGACCTTGTGGAAAAAGGTCCGGGACTACGCCAACCACGACAGCGCCACCAACGTCACATCGACCAATGTGGCCACGATCACTGTCACCGCTACCGACCGCAAGACCCGGACCCTTTATGACAAGGATAGCCGCGCGACTTTTGCCATCGACGGCGAAGGCTATGCCACCCGCAACGTCCTTGATGCGGGCGGCAACGTCCTGCAGTCGATCCGCTATGCGGCCAAGCCGACAGTCGATGATAGCAGCACCGCAGCCAGCCTTACCGCCTGGTTGGGCACCAGCCCCCAGATCGCGGCCAGCACCAGCTATATTTACGACGCGCTGAACCGGGTCACCAGGGTCACCGATCCCGAGAACGTGATCACGCTCATCGCGTACCAGGCGCAGGGGCAATATACCGACACGATCCGCGCTTCGGGAACCGCCGATGCGGTCACCACCCGCACCACCTACGACGCACTGGGCCGCACGATTGACGAAATCCGCGCCTATGGCACGAGCGAAGCGGTAACCACGCGCTACGCTTATGATGCGCTGGGGCAGGTCACCGATGCAACCGTGGCCTATGGCACGAGCGATGCGGTGACCACGCGCCGCACTTTCGATGCGCTGGGCCGGGTGCTGAGCGAAGTGCGCGACTTTGGCGGGCTCAACGCCACGACCCAGTTCACCTACGACGCGCTGGGCCGCCTGGTCAAAACGATCGATCCGCGCGGCAATGCCTCGTTCGCGTACTACGACAATCTCGACCGCACGACCTGGCAGGTCGATGCCGAGGGCTATGTCACCCGGTTTGAATACCTGACCGGAGCTGGGGCCAAGGTTACCCGCTACCTCAATGCTGCCAGCAATGCCGCGTCGGTCAGCCCGACGGTTCTGCCGGTGGTCACCGCCGATGCCAACGGGCGCGACCGGGTTACATTCTCCTATACCGACAAGCTCGACCGGGTGGTCTGGCAAGTCGATGGCGAGGGCAATGCGGTCAAGACCGAATACGGCTTCGGCGGAGAGATTTCGAAGGTCACTCGCTTCGCCAACCCGGTCAGCAGTTTCGCGACGCTGACGCTGACGTCCACGCCGACGGTGACCATCGACGCGGTGAAGGATGCTTCCAGCACATTCCTTTACGACCGGAACGGCCGGGTCATCCAATCGACCGACGCCGAACTGAAGAGCGAGTATTACAGCTACGACGCGCTGGGCCAGCGGATCAGCTTCACCAACAAACTGGGCGGGGTGACCAGCTATAGCTACTTCAAGACCGGGCTGCTCAAGACCGAGACCGCCCAAGACCAGAAGAGCTACGATGCCAACGGCACTGCCTTGCTCGATGGCGGCGCGGTGGCGACGAGCCTGGTCACCAGCTACACCTATGACTTGCGCGGCAACCTCAAAGCCAAGGTCGTCGCCGCCAACCTGGGCGCCAATGCGCTGACCACCAGCTATGGCTATGACAAGCTCGACCGGCTGATCTCGCAGACCGATCCTGCGTTCTTCAATCCCGACCTGCCGGGCACCACGCTGACCCCGGTTACCACCTGGGAATACGACCGGCGCGGCAATGTCCGGCTGCAAACCGCGCCCGACCTTGGCAAGACCTTTACCTATTACGATGCGCTGAACCGCAAGAAGGCCGAAGTCTCGCCGGTCGGCACGCTCAGCGAGTGGGCCTACGATGCGAACGGCAACCTGACCAATCAGAAGATCTGGGCCACCGCGGTGGCGATCCCGGGTTCGACCAGCGTGGCCCAGCCGACGCAGACAGGGACCGTGCGCGAAACCCGGCTCAGCTATGACAAGGTTGGTCGCCTGACCCAGTCGCTGGTGATGAATGTGCGTACCGGCGCGTTCAACGGCAGCGCCTATGTCACCAGCGCCGCGCAGAACCTGCAGAGCAACAACGAATACGACGGCCTGGGCAACCTGGTGAAGGAGATCGATGCCAACCGCAACGCGATTCTCCACTGGTACGATCGCAACGGGCGCGAAGTCGCCAAGCTCGATCAGGAACAGTACCTGACCACCTGGGTCCGGGACGCAGATGGCAATGTCACCAGCGAAACCCGTTTTGCCAGCAAATACACCGGGGCCGTCACGGCGGCCGCGCCAAGCGTGAGCGCCGATGCGCTGAACGATCGCACCACCACCTTCACTTACGACCGGATGGGCCGGCGCCTGACCGAGGTGCGCAAGGCCATGCTGGTGGCAACGGTCACCGGCAACACCGTTGCAACCGCCAGCCAGGACGTCACCGTCGCCTATGCCTACAACGCACTGGGCGAGGTCTTGAGCAAGACCGAGGCGACCGGCGACAAAACCGACTATCAGTACGATCTGCAAGGCCGCCTGATCCGCCAGCTCGATGCGGTCCAGGCCGATTACAACGCATCCGGCACTGCCAGCGTGCGCCACGTCAGCTACTTCAAGTACGACGGCGCCAACAACCTGGTCGTGGCCACCGAACGCGCCGAAGCCGGGACCGCGGTGTCCACCGCTGCGATCACCCCCGATGCGATGGGCGCGCTCGCCAGCGGCTATGCCCTTGGCGATGATCGCACTACCAAGTATCTCTACACCGGCGGCAAGCTGACCGGGATGACCGACGCGATGGGCTTCACCCGCAGCTACACGTATGACGTGGCCGGCCGCAAGACGGGCGAATACTACACTCGCACCAAGAGCGACGCGACCACCGTCACCGAAGGCCAGTTCACCGGCTACGACCTTGCGGGGCGCGCCACCAGCCAGTGGCAGGCGACCCGCAGCGGCACCACCTGGACCGCGCTGTGGCCGCAGACGCTGCTCACTTACAATACCTATGGCGAAGTCACCGCCCGCGCGATCAAGGCCTCGGCCGCCGATACCACTCCGCTCACCCAGGAACAGATGGTCTATGACAACGCCGGGCGCGTGGTGAAGACCAATGCCGGCGACGGCGTCTGGAAAGTCATGGTCTACGACGCCAACGGCAACGCCACGCTGAGCCTCAGTGCGATCAGCGCCGACATGTCGGCGGCCACCTACACCATCGACACCGCGCTGGCCGCCTTCGGTGCCATCGATACTTCGGCCAACCAGACCATGGCCGCCACCATCAGCCTCTACGACAAGCGCAACATGGCAAGTGCCACGCGCGAGCCAATGCGTGCAATCGACGCCACCGCCACCCGCTACACCATCACGCGAGCCCGCACCTACACCGCCTTCGGCGAAGTCGCGAGCGAGACCGACGCGCGCGGCAACACCACCAACTATCTCTACAACACCATGGGCAAAGCGACCCGCAGCATCGCCCCCACCGTCTCGATCACCAACGAGGACGGCAGTACCCAGTGGGTCCGCCCGACCAGCGACTACTACTACGACAAGAGCGGCCGCCTGGTCGCCTCCCGCGATGCCAATGGGACCTACGCTGCGGGCGGGACGAGCACGGCGGGCACGATCAAGGCTGCCAACTCAGGCAACCTCACCACCCGCCAACTCCTCGCCGGAACCGGCTATGGCGGCAGTGAAGCCCAGGTGCTCAAAGAGTTCCGGCCTGATGTCTCAGTCTGGGAATCGCGCTACGACGCCTTCGGGCAGCAACGCCTCTCGCTCGATGGGCTCCAGCGCGCCACCACCAACAGCTTCGACAAGGCTGGCCGCATCACCCAGGTGACCAGGCCGTCGGGCTACAGCGACTTCTACGCTTATGACCAATTGGGCCAGCGCATCCAGCGCTGGAACAGCCTCTACATCGTCCTCTACGGCGCGGCGACGATCGAGAAGACCGACTATGACAGCATGGGCCGGGTCGTCGCCAGCCGCTCCTATGCGGGTGATCTGACCACCACCAGCTACGCGCTCCACACTCTGGCCAACAGCGGTATGGGGCTCAGCGGCGGGTGGACCAAGACCACCACCGATGCTGGTGGGCGCTCGATCAGCGAAAACAGCGATTACTTCGGCCGGATGCTCAGCCGCACCGACATGCGCGGGCTTTCCACCAGCACGACTTACAACCGAGGTGGCCAGTTGACATTGACATCGGCCCCGTCGGGCGGCTCGGTCAGCTACACCTACTTCAACACCGGCCAGCTGGCCTCAAGCGTCGATACGGCGGGAACCGGGCTCAACCAGATCACCGCGACCTTCGCTTACGACAAGGACGGCAACCGCACGGGCGAAAAGCACGCCGGCACGGTCTACAGCTTCGATATCCTGGCCACCACCTTCAGCACCCAGGTGCTGCAGGATGCCACCACCACCTTTGACACGATGGGGCGGGTCGTCAGCTATACCAACAAGAACGCGGCGGGCACGGTCGATGTCGCGATCGACAATGTCTACGATGCCAACGGCAATGTCCGGCGCACCACCAGCACCTATCCCAACCTTGCCTATCCGCAATATGGCTCGATGACGGCGACCAAATGGTTCAGGTACGATAGCCTCAACCGCATGGTCATGGCCGATGGCGGGCAGACCGTTTCCGCCAATGTCACCGAAACATACGGCGAAATGGTGACTTACAACCAGGCCGGTGAACGCGCGACCCAGACCAAGGGCAATACCGGCTTTACCGGACAGGCCTGGGTCTGGGTCTGGTATCCCGAAAGCGATCCGGCAAACGGCGCGCCACCGGAATTTCCCGGTGAAGGGATAAACGGTGAGTACCAGTACGTCGACGTGACCTACACCGGCGCGCGGCGCGAGAAGTACAGCTACAATGTCGATGGCCAGCTGACCACGATGGAATCGGCCACCACCGGCTATGTCGACAATGGCAATGGCACGCTCACTGCTACCCAGGTCTTCGGAGCCTATGAGCTGCGCGCCTCGACCACCCGCGACGCCTCTGGCCGGATCACCAACTACAAGGAGTATCTCGAAAGCTCGAACGGGG
>PNJT01000003.1 GCA_013822005.1 Novosphingobium sp.
TAGGGATACCCTAATGGGTGGTCGGGAGGGGGAGCGGGCCGGTGTTGCAAGGGAAGGCCGGATGGCCTTCCCGCACCTGACAACAATGCATCTTGCAATCCGTCCCGCGCACTCCGACATAGGGCCTCGTTAATCGTCCAGTTAAGAGGAGATTCGAGGATGCGCGAGCTGCTGCAACATTACATCGACGGCAAGTGGGTGGACAGCCAAGGCGGCGCACGCCGCGAAGTGATCAACCCGGCCACCGAAGAGGCCTGCGCGGTCATCTCGGTCGGCACCAAGGCCGATGTCGATAAGGCCGTGGCCGCTGCCCGCCGCGCCTTCAAGAGCTTTAGCCAGACCACCCGCGAAGAGCGCCTCGCGCTGCTCGGCCGGATTGTCGAGGAATACAAGAAGCGCGCCGGCGATCTGGCCCAGTCGATGGCCGAGGAAATGGGCGCGCCGGTTTCCTTCGCGATCACTGCCCAGGTCGGCGCCGGGATCGGCGGCTTCATGAGCACGATTGCCGCGCTCAAGGACTTCAACTTCATGGAAGACGGTCCGGGCTTCAAGGTCGCCTATGAGCCGATCGGCGTGGTCGGCATGATCACGCCGTGGAACTGGCCGCTCAACCAGATCGCGCTCAAGGTTGCCCCGGCGCTGGCCGGCGGCAACACCATGGTGCTCAAGCCCTCGGAAGAATGCCCGACCAACGCCAAGATCTTTGCCGAGATCCTCGATGCGGCGGGCGTACCGCCGGGCGTTTTCAACCTGGTTCAGGGCGATGGCCCGACCACCGGCAACGCGATTTCCAGCCACCCCGATGTCGAAATGGTCAGCTTCACCGGCTCGACCCGCGCCGGGATCCAGGTGGCAATCGCCGCCGCGCCGACGGTCAAGCGGGTCCACCAGGAACTGGGCGGCAAGAGCCCCAACCTGGTCCTGCCCGATGCCGACCTGGCCGCGCACCTGCCCGCCGTGGCGATGGGCCCGCTGGTCAACACCGGCCAGAGCTGCATCAGCCCGACCAAGGTGCTGGTCGCCAAGGACCGCGAGGCCGAAGTGGTCGCCTTCTACAAGAACATGTATTCGGCCACCCCGGTGGGCGATCCGATGGCCGAAGGCCAGCACCTGGGGCCGCTGGTCAACAAGGCGCAGTATGAGAAGGTCAAGGGCCTGATCCAGTCGGCGATCGACCAGGGTGCCAAGCTCGAAACCGGCGGCACCGACCTGCCCGCCAACGTCAATCGTGGCTATTACATCCAGCCGACGGTGTTCTCGGGCGTGACGCCGGACATGACCATCGCCCAGGAAGAAATCTTCGGCCCGGTCGCAACGATCCTGACCTATGACAGCCTCGAGGACGGGATCGAAATGGCCAACGCCACCGAATACGGCCTCTCCGCCGCGATCACCGGCGATCCGGCCAAGGCCGCAGGCGTCGCCGGCCAGCTGCGCGCCGGCATGGTCGCGATCAACAACTGGGGCCCCACCCCGGGCGCGCCGTTTGGCGGCTACAAGCAGTCCGGCAACGGCCGCGAAGGCGGCCTGGCGGGCCTCAAGGACTTCATGGAAATGAAGGCGATCTCGGGCCTGCCGGCTTGATCGCTTTCATCTGAAGCAAGGCACAGCCCCCTTCCCGCCCGCGCGGGGAGGGGGTTTGCTTATTCGTCTTCGATCGCCGCCAGTTCGGCCAGGGCCTTGCGGCGCTGGTCGGCCTTGATCTGGCGGAAGGAAGGCTGGCTATCGAGCTCGCGGGCGCGGGTCAGGGCGGTTTCAACCAGAATGTCGGGCGCGGCCAGTTCGTCGGCGAGGCCGGCCGTGATGGCCTCCTGCGGGGCCAGCAGCATCGAGGACAGTGCCAGCCGCCGCCGCCAGACCGGGCCGAGCTGGTGATCCATGATCAGCGTCGGCACGGCGGGGAACGGCAGCCCGGCCTTGGCCTCGGGCAGGCCGATCTTGAGCGGCGTGTCGGCGATGACGGTCCAGTCCGACGCCAGGCACATGATCCCGCCCGCGCCGATCGCATGGCCGTTGACCGCCGAAACCACTGCGCAGGGCAAGCGATAGAGTGCGGCGGCAAAGCTGTTGACCGCGCGGAGCAGCCGCGTGCGCTCGGGCGGCAGCAAGGCAGCGGCGGCCTTGGTATCCACCCCGGCGGTGTATGCGGTGCCATGCCCGGTGATCACTACCCCGGCGGCGGGCGGTGTCTTGGCAAGCTCTTCCAGCAACGCCGCGCCTTCTTCCAGCAGCTGAAAGGTCAGGGCGTTGAGCGGTGGGCGATCAATCGCGATCAGCAGAGTTTCGCCGTGCTGCTCAGTTCGGAAGAATTCGGCCAAGATGCAAACTCCCCCGGACGGCTGGCCTAAACTTCGACCCGGTACTGTTCCTGCACGCCGGGCACGCCGTCCTTGGTGCTGCCATCGAGCGGCTGGGCTTCTTTGCGGCGCATGCTGGCAGCCTTGGCGATCAGCGCGTCCTGGGCTTCGGGTTCAAAGCGGACCCAGCCCGCGCGGGTCAGGCGTTCGAGCGGGCGGTAGCGGATCTTGTACTGCATCCGGACCGATCCTTCGACCCAGTAGCCGAGATAGACATAGGGCAGGCCCTCGCTGGCGGCGCGGCGGATGTGATCGAGGATGATGTAGTTGCCAAGCCCGCTGCGATTCCCATGGTCGGGCTCATAGAAGCTGTAGATCATCGACAGCCCATCGCCCTGGCGGTCGGTCAGGCAGGCGCCGACCAGCCGACCGGGGGTGCCATCCAGCGTCGGCTCGCGGTATTCGACCAGCCAGCTGTCGACCGGGGTATGCTCGACCATGTCGGCGAAATCGACTTCGTCCATGCTGGTCATCCCGCCGCCGGGGTGACGTTCGCCCAGGTAGCGCTGCAGCAGCTCGAACTGTTCGACGGTGGACCAGGGGCGGCAGATGCTGGCGACCAGATCGCCATTTCGTTTCAGCTCGCGCCGCTGGGTGTTTGAGGGGCGAAAGAGGTCCGCCAGGACCCGCACCGAAACGCAGGCCGAGCAATCGACGCAGCTGGGGCGATAGGCCACGGTCTGGCTGCGGCGGAACCCGATCCGGCTGAGCGCATCGTTCAGCTCTGCCGCGTGCGGGCCCTTGAGTTCGGTGAAGACCTTGCGCTCGCTGCGGCCCGGAAGGTACGGGCACGGGCTGGGGCTCGTGACGAAGAACCGGGGAAAACGAACGGGTGCCGTCACGACGCGCCATTAATCCTATGCTGGAGTTGCCTGCGCTTTATGCATGGGCAGGGGCGGCGTTGAAAGAACTTTAACCACGAAACACGGTGAACAAGGTGTAAATATGCACAGGCGGGAAGGTTCACCCCCGCTGCCAATCGCAAAACGGGACAGGCTGCGCCTCAGCGGTTAACCCGGCGCGAAGCCATTAATGGTCTTGCCCGCCGCGCGGCATCGCCCATAGTGCCAATCGGGTCGGGCACGCCAAGGCGGTGGCACAGGTGGCAACACAGTCGCCGCCCGGGGGAGTAAACCGGTTGAACGCAAGTCCCGACATCTTCCTGTCCTACAACCGCGAGGACGCCGCCAAGGCGCGGCTCTATGCCGATGCCTTCGCGGCGGAAGGCCTCAACGTCTGGTGGGACACCGCGCTGCGTTCGGGCGAGGCCTATGACGAGGTGACCGAGGCGGCCTTGCGCGGGGCCAAGGCGGAGGTGGTGCTGTGGTCGCCGCGCTCGGTGGTCTCGCGCTGGGTGCGGGCCGAGGCGACGATCGCGGATCGCTGCAAGACCCTGGTGCCGGTGACAATTGAGCCGTGCGAGCGCCCGATCATGTTCGAGCTGACCCAGACGGCGGATTTGGCGCACTGGACCGGGGACGCGGGGGAACGGGCTTGGCTGGCTTTCCTTGGTGATGTGCGGCGGTTTCTGGGGCGGGAGGTGCAGCCTGAAAGCGCCGCCCCTGCCCCCGAAGCGCAAATCGCGCCGCCGCCGCTCGCCGCCAAACCTTCGCTCGTGGTCAGGCCGTTCGCCACCATGGCCGGTGCGGGCGAGGCGGACTATTTCGCCGACGGGATGGTGGTCGAGATCGTCTCGGCGCTATCGCGCTTCTCCTCACTGTTCGTCATTTCCAGCGGGTCCAGCCTCAACCTGCGCGGCGATGTGCGCAGCAGCGGCGAGATCGCGCGCGCGCTGGGCGTGCGTTACGTTCTTCAGGGCAGCGTCCGCAAGGGCGGCAATGCCGTGCGCATCGCGGTCGAACTGCTCGATGGCGATGCCCACACGCCGATTTGGACCCAGCGGTTCGACGGCGTCCTCGACGATATTTTCGCGCTTCAGGATGAGGTGGCGAACGCAGTCGCGGCGCGGATTGATTCGACTGTTCGCACCAACGAAATGCAGCAAGCGAGCGCCCGGCTGACCAAGGATCAAGGTGCTTATGACCTGTTCCTGCGTGGCTCGCACAATATGTGGGCGAGTTATGAGGAGGCCGAATTGCGCGAGGCCATCAGTCTGTTCGATCAGGCCATTGCGCTCGATCCGCAGTTTGCGCTCGCCATGGTGCTCAGCAGCAATGCCTGTTGCAATCTTCAGCTATTCCATTTCTGTGCGGACCAGACTGAGCTCATGGCGAAATGCCTGTCACTGGCCAAACGGGCGGTGGAGATAGACAAGTCCGACTACCGGGTGCTGGCTTGGGCGTCCTATAGCCTCTTGCAATGCGGTCAGCCGATTGCCGCCGTGAATACATTGATCGAACGGGCGCTGGAGATGAATCCCGGTGACTCCGTCACGCACTGGCTTTCAGGATGGAACAACGTTTTCGCACCCGATCCTGTGAAGGCGTTGTCTGCCTTTGAGGTCGGGCTGAGACTCGATCCGCACTCACCCTGGCGCGCAGCGTTCCATGCTGGTCAAGCGACGGCCTTGATGCAACTCGACAGGTTCGAAGAAGTGATCCCGTTGGCTCGCTACGCTGCCGATGAATATGCTGCTGTCCGCTCAGTTTGCCAAACGATGCAGGCTGCCGCGCTTGGCTATCTCGGAAGACTGGATGAGGCCAGAACCTTGGACAGCGTCAGCTATCCCTTGCTGACTTTTGATGAGGCATGCTTTGACAATGTACGCGACGGGTCATTGAAGCCAAAAATCCTCGAAGGGTTGCGGTTGGCGGGGATAGCGCCAACTCCGGCATGACTAACCTTGCCATTCCCAAAGTGATAGCATAAATTGCTATCATGAACGCGCGCCATGCCAGGACGCTTGCGGCGGTCTTCAAGCAGCCGACTCTGGCGAATGTCGAGTGGGCGGCTGTCGAAGCGCTGCTGGTCGCGGTCGGGTGCAGCCTGGTCGAAGGCAGTGGGTCGCGGGTTCGGTTTGTGAAGGATGGCATGATCGAGACGTTCCACCGCCCGCATCCGGCCAAAGAGGCCAAGCGCTATCAGGTGCGCGCGGCGCGGGACTATCTGATCCGGCTGGGAGTAAAGCCATGAGCAACATTCTGAGCCATCGCGGCTACAAGGCACGGGTGGAATTCGATGCCGAAGACGGGCTGTTCTTTGGCCGCATCGCCGCGATCCGCGACGGCGTGACCTTCCACGCCGATACCGTCCCCGCGCTGGTCCAGGCGTTTCAGGAGGCAGTGGACGACTATCTCGAAACCTGCGCCAAGCTGGGCAAGACGCCCGAACGGCCGTTCTCGGGCAAGCTGATGCTTCGGGTCGATCCGGCGGTCCACGCCAAGTCAGTCGAGGCGGCGGAGCTGGCAGGCAAGAGCCTCAACCAGTGGACCGAAGAAGTGTTGCGGCGGGCGGCGGGGTAGCCGCCTAAGCCAGCTCCACCGTATCCACCGAGTAGCCCTTTTCGCGCAGGCTCTCGACCAGCGCATCGAGCTGCTCGCGGTCGCGGGCTTCGCATTCGATGTCGGTGATCAGGCCCTTGGCCGGCAGGTGGGTGAAGATCCGCTGGTGGTAGATCTCGATGATGTTGACGTTGTGCGCGTCGAACTCGCTCATCACCTTGAACAGCGCACCCGGGCGGTCCTGCAGGGTCAGCCGCAGCCGCGCAAGGCGCCCCGAACGGGCAAGATCGCGCAGCAGCACATTCGCGAGCAGGCGTGTGTCGATATTGCCGCCGGTGATCGGGATCCCGATCTTGCGGCCCTTGAACCGCGCCGGATGCGCCAGCACGGCCGCCAGGCCCGCTGCGCCCGCCCCTTCGGCCACGGTCTTTTCGATCTGCAGCAGCAGCGAGACCGCGCGTTCCAGCGCAGATTCGTTGACCAGCACCACATCGTCGAGCAGCTTGCGCAGCATCGCCGAAGTGAACTCGCCCGGCTCTTTCACCGCGATGCCTTCGGCCAGGGTGTCCCCGCCGCAGGGCAGTTCGTTGTGGCGCAGCTTGTTGTACATCGAGGGGAACAGTTCCGCCTCAACCCCGATCAGCGCGATCTCCGGTTTGATCGCGCGCGCGGCGACCGCCATGCCGGTGGCGAGGCCACCCCCGCCAATCGGGATCACCAGCATGTCGAGATCGGGGACCTGCTCCAGCATTTCGAGCGCGACGGTGCCCTGCCCGGCGGCAACATGCGGATGGTCGAAGGGATGAACGAAAGTCAGCCCCAGTTCGTCCTCAAGCCCGCGGGCGTGGGCATAGGCTTCGTCAAAAGTCTCGCCATGCAGGATCACGGTACCGCCGACCGCTTCGGTCTGCTGGATCTTCACCGTGGGCGTGTTGCGCGGCATCACGATGGTGACCGGGATCCCCAGCCGCTTGCCGTGGTACGACAGCCCCTGCGCGTGATTGCCGGCCGAAGCCGCGATCACCCCGCGGTTGGCCTTTTCCCCGCCCATCAGCAGCATCGCGTTGAGCGCGCCGCGCTCCTTGTAAGCCGCGGTAAACTGAAGGTTTTCGAACTTGAGCCAGATTTCCGCCCCGGTAATCGCCGACAGCGTGCGGCTGTGATCCATCGCGGTGCGGATCACAGCGCCCTCGATCCGCGCGGCGGCCGCGCGCACGTCGTCGATCGTCAAAAGCGGGCTGGGGTCGGTCTGGATGTTCATCGCCGGGCCGCCCTAGGGCAAAGCGCCAAGCCCCGCAAACCCTAAGTTGTTTCGCGCATCGGGAGGATTCGGATCAAAAATTGCGCAATCAGCATCGCCAGCGCAATCGCCACGCAGTCAGCCACCCAGTCGCGCAAGTCGGCGGTGCGGTTGAGCTTGGGCAGCGCCTGGACCGCTTCGATCGCCGCGCCGAACAGCGCGAGGCGCAGCATGATCGCCCAGCGCGAAGCCTGCCGCCAGGCCAGCGCGGCCACCCCGGTCAGCACCGCAAAGGCCAGCATATGCGCAAACTTGTCACCCAGATCATGGATCGGGGTCTGCGGGGGCTTGGGCAGCACCGCCATCACCAGCGCAAAAGCGAACAGCAGCCAGAACAGCGGGCGCAGCAATTGGGGCGAAAACAGGCGTTGGGTCAGCGCAATCATGGCGAAACCGATAGACACTGCGCGGGCCAAGGCAAATGGTTATGCGGTGCAGGCAATATGCATCTGGCGGCGGTGGGCAAAGCAGGTAAAAGGTGCCGCGATGACCAAACCCCTCAACGTATCGTTCCTGGGCCTGGGCGTGATGGGCGGCGCGATTGCGCGGCATATCGGCCAGGCCGGACACAAGCTCACCATTTTCAACCGCACTCCCGCGCGCGCCGTCAAATGGCAGGAAGCCAACCCCGGACTTGCGGCGCGGGTCGCCAAAAGCCCGGCCGAGGCGGCTGAGGGCGCTGACGTGGTGCTGACCTGTGTCGGCAACGACGATGACCTGGCCGACGTGGTGCTGGGCCCGACCGGCCTATTCTCGGCGATCCGCAAGGGCGCGACCTTTATCGACCACACCACCGTATCGGCGCGGATCGCCCGGCAGATCCAGGTCGAGGCGCGCGACTTGCAGGTCAACTGCGTCGATGCGCCCGTAACCGGCGGACAGGCCGGGGCGGAGAACGGCACGCTTACCGTCATGTGCGGCGGCCGCGACGAAGCGATCGAGGCCGCGCGGCCGGTGATGGAAGCCTATACCAAGCGGATCGTCCATGTCGGCAAGGCCGGCGCGGGGCAAACCACCAAGATGGTCAACCAGATCGCCTTTTCGGGGATCCTGGCCACGCTGTCCGAAGCCTTGCGCTTTGCGGAAGCCGCGCACCTCGATCTCGACAAGGTCTATCAGGCGATCTCGGGCGGGGCCTCGCAGTCATGGCAGATGGACAACCGCTGGCAGACGATGTGCGAAGACAGCTTCGACTTCGGTTTCGCGATTGACTGGATGCGCAAGGATATGGGTCTCGCGCTGGAAGAGGGCCGTTCGCTGGGCGTCTCGCTGCCGGTCGCGGCCCTGATCGATCAGTTTTATGCCGAAGTGCAGGCGATGGGCGGCGGGCGGCAGGATACTTCCGCGCTGGTCCGGCGCTTGCCGCGAAAGGGGAAATGATGCTGCGTTCGATACTGGCGGCGGGGGCCGCGCTGATTGCCTTGGCCAGCCCGGCCCTGGCCGACACGCTGCTCGACAATGTCGATGGCGTTACGCTCGATGCGAACAACGCGATCGACCGCTTCACCGGATTGGTGATCGCCGGCGACGGGCGGATCAAACAGGTGCTGCGCCGCGGCGACAAGCGCCCGCGCACCGACTATGCGATTGACGGCAAAGGCCAGTTCCTGATGCCCGGGATGATCGACAGCCACGCCCACGTGATGAGCGTGGGCTTCGCGGCGATGACGCTCGACCTGTCGGAAACCAAGTCACTGCCCGAAGCGCTGGCCAGGATCGGCGCCTATGCCAAGGCCCACCCCGACCGCCCCTGGATCCTGGGGCGCGGCTGGAACCAGGAACTGTGGCCCGACCAGCGTTTCCCGACCGCCGCCGATCTGGACGCGGTGGTACCCGACCGCCCGGTCTGGCTGGGCCGGGTCGATGGCCACGCGGCCTGGGCCAACACCAAAGCAATCACGGCCGCCGGGGTCACCGCCGCCACCAAGGACCCGGCCGGCGGCAAGATCGAGCGCCTGACACCGGGCGGCAAGCCCGCCGGGGTCTTCGTCGATAATGCCCAGGAACTGGTGGACAAGGTCATCCCCGCCCCGCGTCCCGAAGACCGCGACTTTGCGTTCGCCCTGGCGCAGGATATCTTCTTCAGCCGCGGCAACACCGCCGCCGCCGACATGGGCACCACGATCGACGACTGGCAGGCCTTCCGCCGCGCGGGCGACAACGGCACGCTCAGGATGCGGGTGATGGGCTATGCTGCGGGTGTCGAGCACATGACGCTGATCGGCGGCCCTGGCCCCACGCCCTGGCTCTATCAGGACCGGTTGCGGCTGAACGGGGTCAAGCTCTATGCCGATGGCGCGCTGGGATCGCGCGGGGCCAGCCTGAAGGCGCCCTACAGCGATGCGCCTGCTACCCGGGGCCTGAGGGTGACCGACGATACCGCGCTCAAGAACATGATGAGCCGCGCGGCGATGGACAATTTCCAGGTCGCGGTCCACGCGATCGGGGACGAGGCCGATGCCGCGATGCTGGCGGCGATTGACGAGCTGGCGGCGACCTACAAGGGCAACCGGCGCTGGCGGATCGAGCATGCGCAGGTGGTCGATCCGGTCGATATCCCCAAATTCGGCAAGCACGGCATCATCGCCTCGATGCAGCCGGTCCACCAGACCAGCGACCGGCTGATGGCCGAAAAGCGGCTTGGCCCGGACCGGCTCAAGGGTGCCTATGCCTGGAAGTCGATTGCCGCGACCGGGGCCAAGCTGGCCTTCGGTTCGGACGCCCCGGTCGAGCTGGCCGATCCCTTCGTCGGCTGGGCCGCGGCGATCAGCCGCCAGGGCACTGACGGCGAACCGGCGGGCGGCTGGCAACCGCAGGAAAAGGTCACGCGCGAGGAAGCCTTGGCCGGATACACCGTGAGCGCTGCCTATGCCGGGTTCGCCGAAGGCCGTTTCGGCCGCCTGGTGGTGGGCGAACGTGCCGATTTCCTGTTCGTTGACCGCGACCCGATGCTGGCCAGCCCGCGCGAACTGGCGGCGACCAAGGTGCTGCAAGTTTACGTCAATGGCCGGCTGGTCTGGGACGCCAAGACCGCGAAGAAGGCGGAATAGTAGCCACCGATACTCCGTTCGTCCCGAGCGAAGTCGAGGGACCGAGTTCCCAGTCCACCCTCCGTTCGTGTCGAGCCCTTCGGCTTGCGGCTTAGCAGCCGCAAGCCGAAGGGCTCGATGCGAACGGAGGTTTTGAGTGGGGCAGTCCCTCGACTTCGCTCGGGACGAACGGGATTTGGGGAATTTCTAAGCGAGCGGCGGAGTGATCTCACTCCCCGCTGCCTTGGCCGCCTTGCGCTCACCAAACCACATGATCAGCAGGCTGCCTTCGAACAGCAGCCACATCGGCACCAGCAGCAACAGCTGCGAGACCACGTCAGGCGGGGTGACAATCGCCGCGATAACTGCGATTCCCACGATCACATAGCGGCGAGCGCCCTTTAGCTGCTCGCGGCTGACGATCCCGGCACTGTTGAGCAGCAGCAGCAAGACCGGCAGCAGAAAGCAGAACCCGAAGGCCAGGATGAACTGCATCACCATGCCCAGATAGCTTTCAGAATCTGTATAGGCTTCGATCGAAAGACCGCCGGCATTGCCCTGAAAGCCCAGGAACCAGTGGAACGCCACCGGCATGACCAGGTAATAGGCCAGGGCTCCCCCGCCGATAAACAGGAACGGGGTGAGCAGCAGGAACGGCAGGAACGCCTTCTTTTCCTTGGCGTAGAGCCCGGGGGCGATGAAGGCCCACAGCTGGTTGGCAATCACCGGAAAGCTGAAGAAAAAGGCTGCGAACAGCGCAACCTTCAGCTCGACGAAGAACTGGCCATAGAGCTTGGTGAAGATCAGCCTGCTTTGTCCGGCTTCGAGCAGCGGCTGGACCAGAAAGGCCAGGATCGGCTTGGCAAAATAGAGGCACACCGCGAAAGCCACCACCAGCGCCCCGATCGCGCGGATCAGCCGGGTGCGCAGTTCGACCAGATGGTCGAGCAGCGGGGCCTGGCTCTCGTCGATGTCGGAAATGTTGAAGGCCATCAGACCGCCGCCTTGGGCTTGCGCGGCTTGCGCTTGGGGGCGGGCTTGGCGGGAGGATCCGGCTCAGCGGCAGGGGCGTCCTCAACCAGCCCCATGTCGGCGGGCGGATGCTCGGCCATGATCGCGGCGTTCTGCTCGCGCCACTTCTGCTCCATTTCCTCCAGCTCCGCCTCGCGGATCATGCTCTCGATGCCTGAGCGGAAATGGCCGGAAACGCGGCGGACCTTGCCGATCCACTGCCCCGCCGTGCGCAGCGCGCGCGGCAGTTCCTTGGGCCCGATCACCACGATCGCAATGATCGCGGTGAGCAGCATTTCATCCCAGCCGATATCGAACATGGCGCCCCTTCGCGCTGACGGCGCGTTACTGCGGCTTGTTCTGGCTGGAATCGACGATCTCTTCGCCGTTCAGCGTGGCCTTGCTGGCCGGCGGCGGAATCTGGCTGGCAGGTTCCTTGGGCTCAACTTCGGAGGCTTCGTTCATGCCTTGCTTGAAGCTCTTCAGGCCCTTGCCGAATTCGCCCATGATATCCGCAACCCGGCCGCGGCCGAACAGCACCAGCACGATCACCAGCACCACTACCCAGTGCCAGACAGACCCGAAACCCATTGTCGTTACTCCTGATACGGGCGGTCGGCCCAAGGCCTGCCGCCGGGGAACCAGCCCCTCGCTGTGTCATGTAGGCCATTTGCCGCGAAGATGCGAGTCAGTCGGTCGATTCCTGCTCGGCCGGTTCGGTCTCACCCACATCTGGCACGTCCATCGCCGCTGCCAATGCATCCTCGACCGGATCGAGCAGCCCGGCCGCCCGCAGTTCGTCGATCCCCGGCAGGTCCTTGCGACTTTCGAGACCGAAGTGCGACAGGAAGAGGGGCGTGGTGGCATAGATCACCGGGCGCCCCGGCACTTCGCGCCGCCCGACAATCCGCACCCAGCCAGCCTCCATCAGCACGTCGAGCGTGCCCTTGGCGGTCTGCACGCCGCGGATCGCCTCAATCTCGGCGCGGCTGACCGGCTCGTGATAGGCGACGATCGCCAGCACTTCGGTCGCTGCGCGCGAGAGGCGGCGCGTTTCCTCGCGCTCTCGGCGCAGCAGATGGGCCAGATCGGGCGCGGTCTGGAAGTGCCAGCGTTTGCCGCGTTCGACCAGTTGCACACCGCGTTCGCGGTATTGCTCCTCCAGTTCGGCCAGCGCGTCCTTCACGTTGGCACCGCCCAGGTGGGTGGAAATCGCCTCGGCGCTCATCGGCTCTTCGGCGGCGAACAGCGTCGCCTCGACCGCGCGGACAAGTTCATCCATTCCGATCACCCTGAGCTTGTCGAAGGGCAGGCCGGGTCATGCCTTGATCCCCCGGAGCTTGAGCGGGCCGAACACGTGCTCCTGCGCAATCTCGGCCTTACCCAATCGCGCCAGTTCGAGCGCGGCAACAAAGCTGGAGGCCAAGGCCGACCGCTTGAGCTTGGGATCGGCCTGCGGCGGCAGGAAATCGCGCAGGTCCATCCAGTCGAGATTGACCCCCAGCATCGCCGAAACGCGGGCCAGCGCCGAATCGAGCGTCATCACCATCCGGTCGCGGACCATGTGCACCACCGGCACGGTGCGCGCCTTGACCTGCCCGTAAGCCTGGACCAGCGCGAACCAATCGCACTGCCACAGGTTCTTGCGGTCGATCCGCAGCCCTTCGGGCGCGCCGCGCTGGAACACATCGCGGCCGAGGCGATCACGCCCCATCAGCCGCGCCGCCGCATCGCGCATCGCCGCCAGCCGCTGGAGCCTGAGTTGCAGGCGCAGCGCCAGCTCCTCAGGACTGGGATCAGGCTGTTCCTCGCGTGGGAGCAATAGCGCGCTCTTCAGGTACGCCAGCCAGGCCGCCATCACCAGATAGTCCGCCGCCAGCTCCAGCCGCAGCGCCTCGGCCTGTTCGATATAGGTAAGGTACTGATCGACCAGCTCAAGGATCGAAATCCGCCGCAGATCGACTTTCTGCCGCCGGGCGAGATCGAGCAGCAGGTCGAGCGGGCCTTCCCAGCCATCAAGCTCAAGGTAGAGCGCCTGGTCCTCGGTCGCGGCGCTGGCCACGCCTTGCCATTCGTCCTCGCTGAACGAGACCGCGGGGCCGTCGATCAGGCCTTCCTCGTTCATGGGTTAGCCCCCAGCACATCAACACAAACTCCGTTCGTCCCGAGCGAAGTCGAGGGACCGCGAACGCACACCAACCTCCGTTCGTGTCGAGCGAAGTCGAGACACCCGGGCGCGGCATCTCGACTTCGGCCTTCAGGCCGAAGTTTATCCTGAGCGCGGCTGCTAAGCCGCAAGCCGAAGGGCTCGATGCGAACGGGTGTTGGGAAATGCGATCCCTCGACTTCGCTCGACACGAACGGAGTAAGAGAGGTCCGCTTCATGCCGCCATCAGCCCCAGCAGTTGATCGCGCTTGGCCAGCAAGGCGGCCTGCTCGCCAATGTCGCCAGCCATGCCCATCCCGGCCAGCGCGCGGTCAAGCCGAGCCTTGGTCTCCGCGCCCATCGTCGGCAGGCGCTCGGCGATGCCCACCATGTCGTCCATCTTGCCCCAGCAATTGAGCGCAATGTCGCAGCCCGCCGCGACCGAGCGTTCGGCGCGTTCGGGTACCGTGCCGCTGAGCGCTTCCATATCAAGGTCGTCGGTAAACAGCAGGCCATCGAAGCCGATGCGTTTGCGGATGATCTCCTCAATGATGAAAGGCGACTGGGTCGCGGGGTTTTCCTTGTCCCAGGCGGTGAACAGCAAGTGCCCGGTCATGCCGGTCAGCGCCGTGTTGAGCGCCTTGAACGGGGCGAGATCCCATTCGAGTTCCGCCTCGCTGGCATCGACCGTCGGCATCGCCTTGTGCGTATCGCAGTGGGTGCGGCCGTGGCCGGGCATGTGCTTGATCGTGCCGACGACCCCGGCGCGCCCCAGCCCATCGAGCACCGCGCGGCCCATCGCCGCGACGCGCAGCGGTTCGTGGCCATAGGCGCGGTCGCCGATCACATCGTGCGCACCCTGCTGCCTGACATCGAGCACCGGCGCATGGGTGCAGCTGATCCCCACTTCGGCCAGATCGAGGCCTAGTGCCTGGGCATTGGCCCGCGCCGCTTCGATCGCGCTGGCCGGGGCCAGGTCATAGAGCTGGTCGAACGCCCCGCCCGCCGGATAGGCCGGCCAGACCGGCGGCTTCATCCGCTGGACCCGCCCGCCTTCCTGATCGATCGTGATCAGCAGCCGCTCGCGCCCGTGGATCGCCCGCAGCGAATCAGTCAGCGCGCGCACCTGCTCGCGGCTCTCGATGTTGCGGCCGAACAGGATGTAACCCGCCGGATCCGCCGCATGGAAAAAGGCGCGTTCATCCGCGCTCAGCGTCAATCCGGAAAGGCCGAAGATTGCGGGTGTCATAACATCGGGAAAGTCGCAGCAACGCAGCGCTGTGGCAAGCGCCGCGAAGCCGACTCGTGTGGATTATCGCGCTATTTGACCTGGCAGGAGATGCCCGCGGCCTTGAGCTTGCCGCACAGCGCCTGCGCTGCCCCGGCATCGGGGGCCACGGCTTGCAGCCGATAGACCGTCCCGGCCTCGGCCGTTCCCTGGATCACGCGGTGCGATACGCCCGACAGCACCCCGCCGGCCTTGGTGCCCAGCTGGGTCCAGGCCATTTCGGCCTTGTCCTTGGACGAGAAGGCGCCAACCTGCACGCCAACCCCGCCGGTTGCTGGAGCAGCCGGTGCGACGCCGGGCTTCGGCGCGGCGGGGGCCGGAGCCGGAGCAGGCGCTCCGCTGGCGATCTGGCCGGGGCGGGTCTGGCCTTCGGAGACCGCGAAGCTGGTATCGCCGGTGCCGTCGAAAGTCTTGCCGCCCGGGTCCTTGGGGGCTTCCTTGTAAGGCTTGTCGTCGGCCGGCACGACCGAACCATCGGCGACCAGCGCCGGATCAGGATTGCGGTGCGTTGCCCAGTAGATTCCGCCCACGATCGCGCCCAGCGCGATGATCGCCAGGATCGCCAGCCGCGCGGTCTGGCCCCAGTCGCTGCCTTCTTCCTCGTAGTCGTCGTCCGAGCTCTCAAGCCAGGGCAGCTTCTCGTCCTCGTCGCTGAGCGCCAATTGCTCGGTTTCGAGCGGCTCGCCGCCGGCAACGTCTTCCCAGTTGTCGTCGCGATCCCTGTCAATGCCCGTCATGGCTACATTTCCTCAACCGCCTCAACGCCCAGGATGGCGAGGCCATTCTTCACAAGTTGCCCGATTTGGGACGCAAGATAAAGCCTTGCCCCGCTGAGTTTACCATCTTGTGCCACGATGAAGCGTTTTTCCGGCCGGTCGTTGCCCACATTCCAGTAAGCATGGAACGCGGCAGCAAGATCGTGGAGGAAGAAGGCCACGCGGTGCGGCTCACGCGCCGGCAGCCGCGCCTTCGACCAGCCGGGGGAACTGCGCGCCCAGCTTGATCAGCTCCAGCTCTTCGGGGCCCAGCAGGTCCAGCCCCTCGGCGGAGGGCGCAAAACCCTCGGCCTCGCCCTTGCGCAGGGTCGAGCGGATCCGGGCGTGGGCGTACTGGACGTAGAACACCGGGTTGTCCTTCGATGCTTCGACCACCGATCGAAATCGAAGTCCATCTGTGCTTCGGGCTTGCGGGTCAGCATGGTGAAGCGGACCACGTCCTTGCCGACCATTTCGACCACATCGGCGAGCGTCACGAAATTGCCCGACCGCTTCGACATCTTGAACGGCTCACCGCCCTTGAGCAGCTGAACCATCTGCACCAGCTTGACTTCGAACGGCTTTTCCTTGCCGCTGCCCAGCGTCATCGCGGCAACCGCAGCCTTGATCCGCTTGACCGTACCGGCATGGTCCGCGCCCCAGATGTCGACCAGCGCGTCGGCGGTGGCGGCCTTCTGGAAGTGGTAAGCCAGGTCCGCGCCGAAATAGGTCCAGCTGCCGTCGCTTTTCTTGATCGGGCGGTCCTGATCGTCGCCGAACCTGGTCGAGCGGAACAGCGGCAGTTCGACCGGCTCCCAGTCTTCAAGCGTCTTGCCCTTGGGCGCTTCGAGGTGGCCGTCATAGACCAGGTCATGCGCGCGCAGCCAGGCTTCGGCCTCGGCCGGCTTGCCCGCGGCCTGGAGTTCGGCTTCGGACGAGAACAGGTCGTGGTGGATGCCGAGCAGGGCGAGGTCGGACTTGATCTCCACCAGCATCGCCGCGACCGCGCGGGTGCGGAACAGCACCAGCCATTCGCTTTCGGGCGTGCCGACATACTTGTCGCCAAATTCCTTGGCCAACTCCTGCCCCACCGGGACCAGGTAGTCGCCGGGGTAAAGTCCTTCCGGGATTTCAATGCTCTCGCCCAGCGCCTCGCGGTAGCGCATGTGGACCGAGCGGGCGAGCACATCGACCTGCCCGCCGGCATCGTTGACGTAGTATTCGCGGATCACCTTGTGCCCGGCGTACTCCAGCAAGCTCGCCAGCGCATCGCCCACCACCGCGCCGCGGCAGTGGCCCATGTGCATCGGCCCGGTCGGATTGGCCGAGACGTACTCGACATTGACCGTGGTGCCAGCGCCCATGCCCGAACGCCCATAGTCTGCCCCCAGCGCGGCGATGGCCTTGAGTTCGGCCAGCCAGGCCGCGGCATCGAGCCGCAAGTTGATGAACCCCGGCCCGGCAATCTCGGCCGAAGTCACGCCCGGTGCCTTGGCCAGTTCACCCACCAAGGCCTCGGCCAGCGCGCGCGGGTTCAGCCCCGCCGGCTTGGCCAGCACCATCGCCGCGTTGGTCGCCAGGTCCCCATGCGAAGGATCGCGCGGTGGCTCTACCGTCACGGGTGCGCGGTTCAGCCCAGCCGGCAGCATCCCCGCCGCTTCGAGCGCATCGAGCGCGGTGTGGAGGTGCCCGGCATAGGCGGCATAGAGGGTCTGCGATCTGGTCATGGCGGCGCGGTTAGCCTGTTTGTGAGCAATTGAAAATCCTCCCCCTCTGGGGGAGGTGGCCCGCTGCAAGCGGGTCGGTGGGGGAATGGAGGGCTGGCACACGGGGCCCCCTCCGTCAGCGCTGCGCGCTGCCACCTCCCCCAGAAGGGAGGATCTAAGGCCGCACCCTCATCGGGTGGCGTTGTAGACCAGCTGCTCCTGGCTCAGCTGAAAGCCCACCAGCACGTCGAAGGTCGCGCGGGCGACCGCGGCCTTGACCGCCGGGTCCGACAGCGGATCGACCGCAGCGTCTTCCTTGCCTGCATGGCGCTTGCGGATCAGGCGTTCGCGGATGTCGGCCGGGAGCGAGGCTTCGGCCTTGTCGACATAGGCACCGCCCTGGCCGCTGGCCTGGGCACGTTCCTGGCCGTCGGAAAAGTTCAGCGTGACTTGCCCGATCCGCTTGGTGATCACCGCCCGGCCGCCGCGCAGCACGGTAACGAAGTAGGGCACCGTCACTGCGCGCGCGCCGCGGGTATCGCTGCGGCGGGCCAGCACGTCGAAAGTGACCGCGGTATAGACCTTCTCCCCGCTGTCATTGCAGGTGCTGCGCACGTTGGTCATCGCGGCGACCACATCGATATTGCCCGCGGTGGTATCGCCAGGCGTGCGGAACAGGGTGACATCGCCGGTGTTGTTCGGAACCCCTACCGACGGACAAACCCCGCGCACCGCGCTGATCCCCACGCCTTCATCGACCACGATATCGCCCTTGGTCTTGCACCCGGCAAGCGCGGCAGCCAGCGCGACGGCAGAAATCAGGCGGAAACGAGCGGTCATCAGGGGTGTCCTTGGGGTAACACTGTGGTCTTCGTGTGCACGCCCTAGCGGCGCTCGGTTCAAAACGCTAGGGGGGCCAAGATGAACGCCCCATTTCCAACCCCAGAAAAGCCCCCGCTGCGGCTGCTGCTGGCCGCGCCGCGCGGATTCTGCGCCGGTGTTGACCGCGCGATCGACATCGTCGAGCTGGCGCTGCAGCGCTATGGCGCGCCGGTCTATGTCCGGCACGAGATCGTCCACAACCGCTATGTGGTCGACAGCCTGAAAGCCAAAGGCGCGATTTTTGTCGAGGAACTGGACGAGGTTCCGGACGGCGCGGCGGTGATCTTCAGCGCGCATGGCGTGCCCAAGGCGGTCCCGGCAGCGGCCAGCCAGCGCGGGCTCGACTGGCTCGACGCCACTTGCCCGCTGGTCAGCAAGGTCCACCGCCAGGCCGAACGCCAGATCGAGGCCGGGCGGCACATCCTGTTCATCGGCCACGAGGGCCATCCCGAAGTGATCGGGACCATGGGCCAGGTCCCCGATGGCGCGATCACGCTGGTTGAGACTGTCGCCGATGTTGCCAGGCTGGACTTTGTCGATGATGCCCCGCTGGCGTTCCTGACGCAAACCACGCTGTCGGTCGATGACACCGCCGAAGTGGTCGCGGCGCTGCGCGCGCGGTTCCCGCAGATCGTCGGGCCCAAGGCCGAGGACATCTGCTATGCCACTTCCAACCGCCAGGCCGCGGTCAAGACGATCGCGCCCGAGTGCCAGCTGGTGCTGGTGATCGGCGCGCCCAACAGCTCGAACTCGCTGCGGCTGGTCGAAGTGGCCGAACGCTGCGGTGCCCAGGCCCGGCTGGTGCAGCGCGGGGCCGAGATTGAGGGCAGCTGGCTCGACGGGGTCGAAGTGCTGGGGCTGACCGCCGGGGCCTCTGCGCCGGAAGAACTGATCCAGGAAGTGATCGCGCGGATCGGCGAGTTTCGCGAAGTGACGATGGAACAGGTCGTCACCGCCGAGGAAAAGATGGTCTTCAAACTGCCCCGGCAACTGGTGGACTAGAGCCGGTGGCGGTTTACACGCAGCTTGGCGCGGAGCAGCTTGCCGCCTGATTGGCCACTTCGATGTCGGCGAACTGGTGATGGCCAAGGGGATCGCCGAGGGCGTGTCCAATTCCAACTGGCTGATCGAGACCACCGGCAAGCACGGCGCGGGAGCGCGGTTCATCCTGACGATGTACGAATACCGGATCGAGCTGGAGGACCTGCCGTTCTTCCTCTCGCTGCTCGATCATCTGGCCGCACACGGCTGTCCGGTGCCGCGCACCATCCACGACCGGTCGGGCGCGCTTTACCGGATGATCGGCGAGAAGGCGGTGGCACTGATCGAGTATCTGCCCGGCGTTTCGTTGAGCGAACCGACTGCGGACCAGGCCCGCGCGGTGGGCCGGGCGCTGGCGCAGATGCACCTCGCCGCCGCCTCGTTCCCGCAAGCCCGCGCCAACGGGATGGGCCTCGCTGAATGGCAGCGGCTGGCCGATGCGTGCGGGCATGACGGATTGGCCGCGATCGATCCGGAACTGGCCGAACAGGTGACACGCGAGCTTGCGCTGCTGGCGTCCAGCTGGCCCACGGACCTGCCGCGCGGAGTAATCCATGCCGACCTGTTCCCTGACAATGTGCTGATGCTGGGCGACAAGGTGACCGGCCTGATCGACTTCTACTTCGCCTGCACCGATCTGATTGCCTATGACGTCGCAGTGACCCATGCCGCCTGGTGCTTTGACGGTGCCGGACGCACGTTCAATCCCGCGATCTCGGCCGCGCTGCTTGAAGGTTACGAGGCCGTGCGCCCGCTCAGCGCGGAAGAGCGCGCGGCCCTTCCGCTGCTGGCCCGCGGCGCTTCGCTGCGCTTTACCATGAGCCGGGCCTATGACTGGATCAACACCCCGGCGGGTGCGCTGGTGGTCAAGAAAGACCCCTTGGCCTTCGCGCGGCGCACGGCCTTCTATGCCAAGGCTGGCGCAGCGGCATTCGAATGAACCCGTACCTTGCCCCCACCACCCCGTTCGTCCTGAGCCTGTCGAAGGACTGTCCTTTTCTTCCTGCGGCGGTGGAAAAGAGAAGCAGTCCTTCGACAAGCTCAGGACAGTCGGGTTTGGGTGAGGGGTTGGCGCGGTGAAGCAGGTCGAGATTTTCACCGACGGGGCCTGCAAGGGCAATCCCGGCCCAGGCGGCTGGGGCGCGGTGCTGCGCGCGGGCGGGCATGAGAAGGAACTGTCCGGCCATGCCCCCGCCACCACCAACAACCGCATGGAAATGACCGCGGTTATCGAGGCGCTGAACGCGCTGAAAGGTCCGTGCGAGGTCCAGCTCTACACCGACAGCAAGTACGTCATCGACGGGATCACCAAATGGATCTTCGGCTGGCAGAAGAACGGCTGGAAGAATTCGCAGAAGAAAGACGTGCTCAATGCCGACCTGTGGCAGGCCATGCTCGATGCCAAGCGCCGCCACAAGATTAGCTGGCACTGGGTCAAAGGCCATGACGGACACCCGGAAAACGAGCGCGCCGACAAGCTGGCCAGCGATGCGGCTTTGAGCGGGGGCTCGCACACATAGGCTAACCAAAAAGCCCTTCCCCATTGGGGAAGGGTTGGGATGGGGTACGACGCTGGCGTGGAGCCCCCACCCCAACCCCTCCCCGCCGGGGAGGGGTTCTGGTGGCCACGTCAGGCGGTGCGTCGCCTCAGCTGTTATCCTCAACCGCAGCGTCAGGCCCGTTCTTCTTGATCGAGTCGATCGCGTTCTGGGCGCTGGCCTTGCTCGAATAGCCCTCGGTCGAGAACATCACTTCGGAATTGTGCTTGAAGCGGACCCGGAATTCTCCGGCCTTGTCCTTATAGATTTCGAACTTGTGCGCCATGGCAGGTCTCCTGATTGCGAAGCCGCCAAGCTACTCTGATTGCAGCGATTCGCTAGCGGAATCTGGCCGGGGAGTAAGGCGCGGGATCGACTTTTCCGCCCTGCCTGCCCAGCAGCAATGCCGCGGCCAGATCGGCCGCTGCAGGCGCAGTCTGGATGCCGAAGCCGCCCTGCCCGGCAAACCAGAAGAACCCCGGCGTGGCCGGATCGAAGCCATAGACCGGAAGCCGATCGGGCGCGAAGCTGCGCAGGCCGGCCCATTTGTGTTCGAGCCGACGCACCGGCCAGTCGGCGACATGCTCCAGCCGGGCAATCGCGGTGGCGACGTCGATTTCCTCAGGCGCGGCATCGCAAGGGACACTGGGCGTTTCATCGTGCGGGCTGAGCCACAGCTTGTCGCCCTCGGGCCGGAAATAGAAGCTGCCGTCGAAGGCCAGCACCAGCGGCAAGTCAGCCGGAACCGGCAGGCCCATCGCCAGCTGGGCAATGGTCCGCCGGTACGGCTGCACGCCCAGCGGCTTGGCTCCGGCCATTGCGGCAACCGGATCGGCCCAGGCCCCGGCGGCGTTGACCAGCACTTCGGCGGCGAACGCGCGGCCATCTTCCAGCGTCACTTGCCAGCTCCCGCCCTCGCGCCAGGCCGCGGCCAGACTGGCCCGGCACAGCAGCTCTGCCCCGCCGCGCCGGGCCTGGGCGAGGTAAAGCTGGTGCAAGGCAGCGACGTCGATATCGCTGCAATCGGGTTCGAGCACGCCGTGCCGCCACCCGTCGCGCAGGCCGGGGATGCGGGCCTGCAGCTCTGCGAAATCGAGCCTTTGGGTCCTGACCCCAAGGCGGGCGAAATCGCTGGCGAAGGCATCCAGCGCGGCTGCCTCGCTCTCACGCGCCAGGGTCAACGCGCCGCGCTCGCGCAGCAGGTCATTGTCCCTGAGGAACGGCCCCGAGGCGGCGGTCAACGGATAGACCAGCGGCCCGCCATAACTTTCGGTCCAGAACGCCGCCGAGCGCCCGGTGGCATGGTAGCCGGGCCGCTCCTCAGCCTCGAGCAGCAGCACGCGGCCATGCGGCGCCAGCCCCGCTGCCAGCGAGGCCCCGGCCATCCCGGCACCGACAATCGCGAAATCGAACCGTGCTGCCATGGCTGTCAGGTCGCGGCGACCCGCGCCAGCAGGGCGTCGATAGCGGCGAGCGCCTTGTCGCGCACCGGATCGGCCTCGCGCAGCACTTCGTGACGGGCTTCCTTGCCGAAATGGACCAGTTCGCAATCGGGCAGGCGCAGGGCCGCGCGGGCGATCGGTTTCCAGCCGACCAGCTTGTCATCGTCGGTCGCCACCAACACCACCGGCATGGTCACGCGTTCGAGCATGCCCGGCTCCTCGAGCAGCCGCATCGAGGCATAGCCGCGCTCGACCCAGCCCCAGCTGCCCGGCCCCATCACCAGCGCAGGCCGGTGATCGCGCCACCACAGCTCGTCGGCATAGCGTTCGGCGTCGTGGGTCAGCAGGTGGATTCGCGTTTCAGGGACCTGGCCGGGCGCTTCGCTCCACTTCCAGGCCGGGCGGCGCGGATCGCCCAGCGCCATCATCAGCTTGGCGGCCTGGTGCATCACGGCTTGCGGCAGCAGGCTGGCGGTGAAGCCAAGCATCGGGGCTGAGAGGATCAGTGCGGCGGGATCGGCCAGCCCTTCGGCCACCGTCCGCAGCACCAGGTGCCCGCCCATCGAATGCCCGGCCAGCACATGCGGCCCCGGCGTCTCGGCCTTCCAGTGCTTCCACAGCAGCGCCAGGTCTTCGCACCAGGTCGAAAAATCGTCGATGTGCCCGGTGACCGGATCGTTGCCCAGGCGGCCCGAATCCCCCTGCCCGCGCCAATCGCTGGCGGTGACGTGCCAGCCACTTGCGTTCCAGTGGCTGAGCACCTCGAGGTACTTTTCGTAAAAATCCCCGCGCCCGGGCAGGAACAGGATCGATCCCTTGGCGCCCTTGGCCGGGGCCAGCCAATCGATCCGGCGGACCGACCAGCCATCGGCCGCCTCCCAGCGGCTTTCGCTGGCCTCGGGCGGGATTGCGCGGCGGTTGATTGTTGATCGGGGCATTTGGATAATTCCGGCCTCTCAGCACTGGTTACTTTTTGGTAAGTCCTGCGGCTTAGACAGGCTCCCGAGACCAGGGGGCTGTAATGCCGGACTTCGAATTTCGCTACATATTGCTGGGCACCTTGGCAATCGCACTGCTGTTTGCCGCCTTCACCGACCTTCGCCGCCGCCAGATCGATAACTGGCTGAACGGCGCGATAGCTGCTGCGGCTCCGCTCTACTGGTGGGCCAGCGGACTGTCGCTGTGGCCGGGCGTTGCCTGGCAAGTGGGCATGGCCGTTGTAACGCTGGTGGTGCTGGCCGGGCTGTTTGCCCTGCGCGCGATGGGCGGGGGCGACGTCAAGCTGCTGACCGCACTGGCGCTGTGGATCGAACCGATGGCGTTCCTGCGGCTGCTGGTCGCGATGGCGCTGATCGGCGGGGTGCTGACCCTGGTGATGGGGGCCTGGCATGTTGCCCGGCGGCGCCGCGACAAGCTGGCCATTCCTTACGGCGTGGCGATCTCCAGCGCGGCCTTGTGGGTTCTTGCAGTTCAATTTGCTCCGGCATTCCAGACCGCCGCGGCGGTGCGGGGAGCCGGTTGACCGGATTTTAACCAGTTTGCCCGAATAAGCACGGACGATTTCGGGAATTTTCTAGGGGGCTTGTCTAGCCATGGATAAAAAGAAGCTGATGCTGCTGCTTGGCGCACTGGTCATTGCGATCGGAACCGCGCTTGCGGCCCGGAGCCTGCTCACCGGTGCTTCCGCGCCCGAGGCTGAAGCCGCCCAGCAAGTCCCCAAGGGTCCCAAGGTCCTGGTGGCGCAGCGCGCACTGCCGGTCGGCACGATCATCACCGCCGATTCGGTCAGCTTCCAGCTGTGGCCCAAGGAAATGGTCCAGGACGCCTACTTCATCGACGGCGAAGCCGACATGAACAAGCTGCTGGGCACCGTGGTGCGTTACCCGATCACCGCCGGTCAGCCGGTTACCCAGGGCGCGCTTGTGGCTCCGGGTGATCGCGGCTTCCTGGCGGCAGCGCTTGGCCCCGGCATGCGCGCCGTGACGATCCCCGTTTCGGCCAAGACCGGCGTCGGCGGCTTCATCTTCCCGGGCGACCATGTTGACCTGATGCTGACCCAGACCGTTTCCGGCCAGGGCGATGGCCCGCCGCTGAAGGCCACTGAAACCATCCTGCGCAATGTCCGCGTGCTCGCTACCGACCAGACCACCAACACCGTGGTTGAAGACGGCAAGACCGTGGTCCGCTCGTTCCGCACCGTGACGCTCGAAGTGACACCCAAGATTGCCGAGAAGATCGCGGTTGCCCAGACCATCGGCACGCTCAGCCTGACGCTGCGCAGCCTGGCCGACAACCAGAGCGAGCTCGACCAGGCAATTGCCAGCGGTTCGGTCAAGGTTCCGGCTGGTGCCACCAAGGACCAGGAAGCCAAGTTCCTCGCCCAGGCGATGAACCGTCCGGTCGATGGCGGCACCACCTTTGTGACCGGCGGCGATGTCTCGCGCTTCCAGCGCCGCACCGCCCCCAACCCGGAACGCGCTGCCCAGGCAATGGTTGCCCAGCAACAGGTTGCCGCGACGCCCGTCCAGTCGGCTCCGCGTTCCAGCGCTCCTTCTGGCCCGACGGTCCGCGTGACCCGCGGCAAGAACACTGTCGTCGAACAGGTTGGAGGACGCTGAGATGACCATCTCCAACCCCAAAGCCTCCACCGCCACGAAAGGCCGGACCATGAAACGCCTTGCAATCGCCATGCTGAGCGCGACCTGCGCCGCCTTGCCGCTGGCCGTGCTGCCGGTCGGCACCGCGGAAGCCCAGTCGGCCAGCCGCCCGGCCAACGACGTGGTCCTTTCGATCGGACGCGGCCAGCTGATCACGGTTGGCGGCACAATGGCTGATGTCTTTGTGGCCAACGAAAGCGTTGCCGACGTCCAGGTGAAAAGCTCGCGCCAGCTCTATGTCTTCGGCAAGGCCGGCGGCGAAACCACGATCTATGCCAGCGATGCTGGCGGCAACATCATCTGGTCGGCCAACGTCCGGGTGGGTTCGAACATCGACAGTGTCGACCAGATGCTGAAGATGGCCATGCCTGACGCCAAGGTCGCGGTTTCGACGATGGGCACCAACACCTTCCTGCTGACCGGCACCGTTGCTGCTCCCGAAGACGCCGCCGAGGCCCAGCGGCTGGTTTCGGCTTTCGTGGGCAAGGAAGCCAATGTCATCACCCGCCTGAAAATGGCGACCCCGCTGCAGGTCAACCTGCATGTCAAGTTCGCCGAAGTCAGCCGCTCGCTGGTGCGCGACATCGGGGTCAACTGGATGACCGGCGATGCTTCCAGCGGGTTCCAGTTCGGGATCGGCCAGGGCCGCAGCTTTTCCAACACCTTCCGTCCCGGCACGGTTACCGGGGTTGGCAACCAGCCTTCGGTGATGATCCCCGACATCAACAACCCGGGCAAGTTCATCGAGGTCAAGGGCACCTCGGTCAGCCCGATCGGCGTGGGCACCACGCTGGCCGGTGCCGGCAAGCTGTTCGGGCTCGACATCCTGGGCGCGCTTGATCTGGGTGAACAAGTCGGCATGGTCTCGACCCTGTCGGAACCCAACCTGACCGCGCTTTCGGGCGAAACCGCCGAATTCCTGGCGGGCGGGGAATATCCGATCCCGATCAGCCAGGGCCTGGGCACCACTTCGGTCGAATACAAGAAGTACGGGGTCAGCCTGGCCTATACGCCGACGGTGCTGTCGAACGGCCGCATTTCGATGCGGGTCCGCCCCGAAGTGTCCGAGCTTTCGAGCCAGGGCGCGATCACCATCAACGGCTTCCAGGTTCCCGCACTGACCGTGCAGCGTACCGAAACCACGGTGGAGCTGGGTTCGGGCCAGTCGATGATGATCGCCGGGCTGATGAGCAACGGCGCGCAGAACACCATCAAGAAGCTGCCGGGTGCCGGCGACCTGCCGATCGTCGGTTCGCTGTTCCGCTCGACCCACTTCCAGAAGGGTGAAACCGAACTGGTGATCGTGGTCACGCCCTATCTGGTCCAGCCAGTCAACGCCAGCGACATCAAGCTGCCGACCGACGGCTATCGCAGCCCCAACGTGCTGCAGCAGGTCTTTGGCAACCAGCAGAGCGCCGGCAAGACGGGCGAAGCCCGCCCTGGCCCCACCACTGCTCCCGGCCAGCAGGGCCCGAACGGCCCGCAGGTTGGCGAACTGATCGTCCCGCAGGCCACCCTGCCCCAATCGGCCGCCAAGGAAGAAAAGAAGAGCAAAAAGAAGAAGAAGGGCGATGACAGCGATGCCGCGCCCGGCTTCAGCCTGAACTGAGGAAGGACGGAACCATGCGTATCATGAACTCTCGCAAGACGCTGGCTTCGGCCCTTTCGCTTGGCCTCGTGGTCGCCCTGGGCGGCTGCGGTGGCGGCGGCTTCTCAGGCAATGGCACCCTTGAAAGTGTGCGCCAGCCGGTGGTCACCACCACCAGCTTCACGCTCGACGTTGCCGCTGGTCCGGGGGGCGTCTCGATCCCCGAACAGCGCCGCCTGTCGGGCTGGTTCGATGCCATGGCGCTGCGCTACGGCGACCGGATCTATATCGACGACCCGATGAAGAGCGCGGGCACCCGCAGCGCGATCGAAGGTGTGGCCGGCCGCTATGGCATGCTGGTTGGCGACGATGCGCCGCTGACCCAGGGCGAAGTTGCGCCCGGCGTGGTGCGGGTGATCATCGCCCGTTCGAGCGCTACGGTTCCGGACTGCCCCAACTGGTCGCAGAATTCGGATGCCAATCTGACCAACGGCACCAATGCCAGCTATGGCTGTGCGGTCAATTCGAACATGGCCGCGATGGTCGCCGATCCGCAGCACCTGATCCAGGGCGCGACCGGCACGGGCGTGACCACGGTGATGAGCTCGATCAAGGCAATCGAGTCCTATCGTGAGGCTCCGCCGACCGGCGAAGGGAACCTGAAAAAACAATCGACGTTGACTGGAAAGTAAGCCATGAATGCTCCCTGGAAACCTGGTGTGCAAGGCAATCGCGATCCGTTCGCGGCCTTCATCTGCGACGACGCCGCACTCGACGTGCTGCGCCCCGTTGTGATCGAAATGGGCTGGCAGCCCGAGAAGTGCAACAAGGGCGGCCTGCGCAACGCGGTGCAATCGCTCTCGATCTCGGCCAGCCCCAACATCCTGATGGTCGACCTGTCGGAAAGCGGCGATCCGCTGAACGATATCAACGCCCTGGCCGAAGTTTGCGAACCCGGCACGGTGGTGATCGCCTGCGGTCAGGTCAACGATGTCCGGCTCTACCGCGACCTCCTGGCCAGCGGGATCCACGACTATCTGCTGAAACCGCTTTCGCCCGGCCAGGTGCGCGACGCGCTGGTCAATGCCCAGGCGGTCTTTGCCAATCCCAAGTCGCACGATCCCTCGGTTGCGAAGAAGCACATCTCGACCGCAGTGATCGGAACCCGCGGCGGGGTTGGCGCATCAACGCTGGCCACTTCGCTGGCCTGGCTGTTCAGCGCCGACGAAAAGAGCCCGACCGCGCTGCTTGACCTTGACGTCCACTTCGGGACCGGCGCGCTGGCGCTCGATCTCGAGCCAGGCCGCGGGCTGACCGATGCGATCGAGAACCCGGGGCGGATCGACGGCCTGTTCATCGAACGCGCGATGATCCGCGCCAACGATCACCTGGCGATCCTTTCGGCCGAAGCGCCGATGAATTCGCCGCTGATGACCGATGGCGCCGCTTTCGTCCAGCTGGAGGAAGAATTCCGCCAGGCTTTCGAGATGACGGTGATCGACCTGCCGCGCAACATGCTGATCAACTTCCCCAATCTGCTCGCCGACGTGAATGTGGTGCTGGTGGTGGTTGAAATGACGCTGGCTTCGGCCCGCGATGCAATCCGCATCCTCTCGTGGCTCAAGACCAACGCTGCCCACGTCCAGCCGCTGATCGTGGCCAACAAGGTCCAGACCGGCACTGCCGAAATCAACAAGGCCGATTTCGAAGCCTCGATCGAACGCAAGATCAACTTCACGATTCCGTACGACATCAAGGCCGCGACCAATGCTGCCAAGCTGGGTCAGACCTTTGCCGATGCCAACCGCTCGGCCAAGGCCGGGGTCGCGATCCGCGATATCGCCAAGTCGATCATGAACGTCGGCGAAGGCGAAGCGATCGATTCGGCGGTCAAGCCGAAGAGCTCGCTGCTTGGGAAATTCGATCTCAAGTCGATGCTTTCGGGCAGCAAGAAGTCGAAGGCAGCACCGGCTCCGGCCCAGGCCTGAGACTGGCAAATCAACCGGGGCCCGCTGCCAGGCGGCGGGTAACCCAGTAAGGAAAGGCGAGACGCGCAGATGAGCATTGTTCAGCTCCTGCTGATTGCCCTGGGCCTGATGAGTTTCATGGTCCTGGGCTATCTGGCCCTATCGGGGCCCTCGGCGGCCAAGGAAGGCACGCGCCGTCTGCAGGCTGTGCGCTATCGCCACAGCGAAAGCACACTCGACAAGGTCGAGGCGCAGCTGAAAAAGGCGGTCGCCGCGCGCAAGCCCAGGATGCACCATATCGCCGGGTCGGAAAGCCGGATTGCCGCGCTGGCACTGCGGCTGCACCGCACCGGCAAGAACTGGAGCCTGTCGCAATATGCCTATGCTTCGGCTGGCCTTGCGCTGGGGGTTACGGTGCTGCTGTTCCTCAAGACCGGGGCGGCCCTGCTCTCGCTGGGAGTCGGCCTGGTGGTCGGCGCGGGTCTGCCGCACATGGTCGTCAATTTCTTTATCAAGCGGCGCAGCACCGCTTTCACCACCAAGTTCCCCGACGGGATCGAACTGCTGGTCCGCGGCCTGCGCTCGGGCCTTCCGGTCTCCGAAACGCTGGGCGTGGTCGCCACCGAAGTACCTGGCCCTGTGGGCGAGGAATTCAAGTTGGTGACCGAGCGGATGAAGATCGGCAAGACCATGGAGGACGCCCTCCAGGAAACCGCCGACCGGCTCAACACGGCCGAATTCAGCTTCTTCTGCATTACACTCGCGATCCAGCGCGAAACCGGCGGTAACCTGGCCGAAACGCTCTCCAACCTGGCCGACGTGCTGCGCAAGCGCGCCCAGATGAAGCTCAAGATCCGGGCGATGAGTTCTGAATCCAAGGCTTCGGCCTATATCGTCGGCTCGCTGCCGTTCATCGTCTTCGGGATGATCTACTGGATCAATCCCAAGTATCTGGGCGGCTTCTTCACCGACGACCGACTGATCGTGACCGGGCTTGGCGGCCTGGTGTGGATGTCGATCGGTGCCTTCATCATGGCCAAAATGGTCAGCTTCGAAATCTGAGCCAGGGAACCGGACAATCATGCCCACCAATCCGCCCGGACCTACGCTCCTCGGCATCGACGTTGTCTGGGTCGGTACGATCCTGGCGTTCTGTGCCGTCATGGCGGTCATGTTCGCGATCTACACCGCGGTCACCATCCGTGACCCGATGCAAAAGCGCGTCAAAGCGCTTAACGACCGGCGCGACCAGCTCAAGACCGGGCTGATCACCGGCGGATCGAAAAAGCGCGCCAGCCTGGTGCGCAAGAACGAAACCGCCGACAAGATGAAGGACGCGCTGTCCTCGCTCAAGGTGCTGCAGGCCAGCCAGCTCGAGATCATTCAGCAAAAACTGGCGCAGGCCGGGATCCGCAAGAAAGAGCTGGGGGTCGTGGTCATTTTCGCCCGGATGGTGCTGCCGGTGGTGCTGGGCGGGTTCGCCGGGTTCCTGATCTATGGCATCAACTATTTCCCCGATTGGGGCGGGATGAAGAAGCTGATGGGCTTTGCCGCGGCTGTCGGTGCTGGCTACAAGGGCCCGGAAATCTATCTTTCGAACCTGATTTCCAAGCGCACTGACGCGATCCGCAAGGGCCTGCCCGACGCGCTCGATCTGCTGGTGATCTGCGCCGAAGCCGGTCTGACCGTCGATGCCGCGTTCAACCGGGTGGCCCGCGAACTGGGCCGCGCCTATCCCGAACTGGGCGACGAATTCGCGCTGACCGCGATCGAACTGTCGTTCCTGTCCGAACGCCGCCAGGCTTTCGAAAACCTGGCCTACCGGGTCAATCTGGATGCGGTCAAAGGCGTGACCACCACCATGGTCCAGACCGAACGCTATGGTACGCCGCTCGCCTCGGCGCTGCGCGTGCTCTCAGCTGAATTCCGTAACGAACGCATGATGCGCGCCGAAGAAAAGGCCGCGCGACTGCCCGCGATCATGACCGTGCCGCTGATCCTGTTCATCCTGCCGGTGCTGTTCGTCGTGATCCTTGGCCCGGCGGCCTGTTCGATCGCCGACGCCTTTGGGGGCGACGGTCCAGGCAAGAAATAAGCCGGTTGCCTGGGGGCAACCAAGGGCCGGTCCGGATCCGTCCGGGCCGGTCTTTGCGTATCAGGCTTGGGTGACCGTACCCTCGATCGCACCAAAGATGCTGTGGCCCTTGGCATCGCGCATCTCGATCCGCACCACATCGCCAAAACGCAGGAACGGGGTCCTGCCCTCGCCGCCGACGATCATCTCGACCATGCGCTGTTCGGCGATGCACGAATAGCCGCGCCCGCCCTGGCTGCACGGACGGCCCGGCGAGCCATCGGCTCCGCGGTTGGAGACGGTGCCCGAGCCGATGATCGATCCCGCTCCGACCCGGCGGGTCTTGGCCAGGTGCGCGATCAGCGTACCGAAATCGAACGTGCATTCCTCGCCCGCCTCGGCGCGGCCGAACGCCTGGCCGCCCAAATCGACGGCGAGCACATGGTTCAGCTTGCCGCCAGACCAGGCCTCGCCCAGTTCGTCAGGGGTCACGAAAACCGGCGAGAAATGGGTCGCGGGCTTGGACTGGACGAAGCCAAAGCCCTTGGCCAGCTCGCCCGGGATAAGGTTGCGAAGAGATACGTCGTTGACCAGCCCGACCAGCCGGATGTGGTCCAGCGCGTCCTCGGCCGTAACGCCTTGCGGCACGTCATCGGTGACCACGCAGATCTCGGCCTCCATGTCGCAGCCCCAGGCCTCGTCGGCCAAGGTGATCGGCGCGCGGGCACCGCGCAGGTCGTCGCTGCCGCCCTGGTACATCAGCGGATCGTGCCAGAAGCTGTCGGGCAGTTCGGCCCCGCGGGCCTTGCGGACCAGCTCGACGTGATTGACGTAAGCGCTGCCATCGGCCCACTGATAGGCGCGCGGCAAGGGCGCAGCGACTTCGCGTTCATGGAACCGCTCGCGCGGGATCGCGCCGTGTTCAAGCTCGGTCGCCAGCGCTTCGAGCAGCGGGGCGTGCTGCTCCCAATCGTCGAGCGCGGCCTGGAGCGTGGGGACCAGGTGGTCCGCCGGCGTGTACCAGGCGAGGTCCCTGGAGACGAGGACCAGCCGCCCGTCGCGGCCATGGGGCATTGAGGCCAGTTTCATGGGACTGTCATTCCTTGCTGCCGGCCTGCTCGCGAATGCGCGCCAGCAGGTCCTTGAAAGTGTTGCGTTCGGCACCGCTCAGCGCGCCGAACAGGTGCTGTTCCATCTTGAGCGCGATCGGCATGATCGCCCCGTGAACCTCACGCCCGGTCGCGGTCAGTTCGAGGTGGTGCGAGCGCCCGTCGCGCGCGTTGGGGCTGCGCGCGATCAGGGCGCGCTCCTCCAGCACCTTGCAGGCGCGGTTGACCGCAACCTTGTCCATCCGGGTCGCGCCAACCAGCTCGCGCTGGGTATGCGCCCCGCTGTCGCCCAGCACCGCCATGACCCGCCATTCGGGGATCTTGAGCCCGAACCGCGAGGAATACTCGGCCGCGATCCGGTCGCTCACCGCGTTCGAGGTGATCGACAGCAGGTAGGGAAGGAAATCGGCGAGGCTGGCCTGCTTGCTCATCAACTGGTTCCTGTTGCAACCAGTTTGCTAGGGGGCGAGAGGTTAAAGCGCAATGGCCGAAGTCAATTTTTGACCGCGTCGGGCGCGGCCTTGGCAAAGGCCGGCAGTTCGCGCAGCGCCGCGTCAATCCGGACCAGCCTGGGCAAGCCATCCAGCGGCAGATCGAAGCGCCGGGCGCTGTACATCTGCGGGACCAGGCAGATATCGGCAAGATTGGGCGTCTGGCCGCCGAACAAGCCGTCATCGGGTGCTGCAGCTTCCAGCGCAGCCAGGCCATCACCCAGCCAGCGGTGCAGCCAGCGGCCGATCGTGTCCGCATCCTGCCCCATCTCATCGCGCAGGAAATTCTGCACCCGCAGGTTTTGCAAAGGATGGATCTCGGAAGCGATGGTCAGCGCCTGAGCCCAGGTGCGGGCTCGCGCGATCGGATCGGTCGAAAGCAGCGGTGGCTCGGGAAAACGGTTGTCGAGGAAATCGATGATCGCCAGTGACTGGCTGATGCGCTGCCCGTCGATTTCCAGCAGCGGAACCAGCCCCAGCGGATTGAGCGCGCGAAACTCCTCCCCGCGCTGATCGCCAGCCGCCAGATCGACCTTTTCGGAACGATAAGACAGGCCCTTGAGATTGAGCGCGATCCGCACCCGGTAGGCCGCGCTTGAGCGCCAGTAGTCATAGAGGACGATTTCAGCCATTCAGCACCCGTCCGGCCACTGCCTGCAGTTTCGCCACCAGCGCCGGATCGCGCGCAGCGGGCGCGGTCATCACCGCGTGCTCCAATGCCTGGTCGATCGGGCTGGCGCTGCGGCTCTTGGGCAGCGATTTGGCAAGAGCGCGCAATACATTTGCGGCCTGCTCCACATTGCGTTTCATCACCGCCATGATCTCGCCCACGTCTGCCTCATCGCCGTCGCGCCAGGAGTCATAGTCGGTAACCATGCCGAGCAATGCATAGGGCAGCTCGGCCTCGCGGGCGAGACGGGCTTCGGGCATGGCGGTCATCCCGATCACGTCCCCGCCCCATTTGCGGTAGAGCTTGCTTTCCGCGCGGGTCGAGAATTGCGGACCTTCGATCGCAACATAGCAGCCGCCGGCATGGACCGTGGCCCCTGCCGCCTGGGCTGCGGCCACCAGCCCGGCGCTGAGCCGCGCGCAGACCGGATCGGCCAGGCTGACATGGGCGACCAGCCCGGGGCCGAAGAAACTGCCGGGCCGCCCGCTGGTGCGGTCGATGAACTGGTCCACCGCCACGAAATGCCCCGGCACCATGTTGGGATTGAGTGAGCCGATTGCCGACAGCGCGACCAGGTCGGTCACGCCGCTGCGTTTGAGCACGTCGATGTTGGCGCGGTAGTTGACCGCCGATGGCGGCACCGCATGGCCCGGTCCGTGGCGCGGCAGGAAGGTAAGGCGCACGCCCTCAAGCATGCCGGTGGTGACCGCCGACGAGGGCAGACCGAAGGGGCTGGCCACTTCGATTTCCTGCGCGCTGTCCAGCCCGATTCCAGCCGCCAACCCGGAACCGCCGATCACTCCAATATGCCAGTTTTGAGTCATTATCAGGCGAGGATACCCGCCATAATGAAGTCAATGCAATGCTCGCGATAACGATCGCGCAGTTCCTCGGTCAGCGCTTCGGTATCGTAGCAATGCTTGAGCACCAGCCGCGAGGAGAAGAAGCGGTCGCAGGCTCCGGTGGTGGTGAAATAGAACAGCTGCGGATCGACATCGCGGAACACGCCCTGCTTCACGCCGTCCTTGATCAGCTTGTCGTAAGCCCGGCTGAGCGGGGTGAGGTAGGAATCGGCAATCCGGTGCGCTTCATCGGGATCGCTTTCGCGCACCAGCCGCATCAGCAGGCGGTTGAGGTAAGGCGTGTGGTAATAGGTATCGACCACTTTGCCGATATGGTGGCGCAGCCGCGCTTCGGGATCCCAATCTTTGGCCAGCAGCGCATCGACCGCCTGGATGATCCCGGCCATGTCGCGATCGAGCAGGGCTTTCATCAAACCGGCCTTGTTGCCGAAGTAGTACTTCACCAGTGCCGAATTGAGCCCCGAACGCAGCGACAGCTCGCTGAGCGAGATATCGACAATATCGCCTTCGCGCATGATGTCCGACGCGGTTTGCAGCAATTGCTCGCGCGCACCGGGCGGTGCTTCGGTTGCTACGTCTTGCGCCAGAGTGCTCATGAGTACGGCGGCTCCCCTCCCCACCACGGATAGAAATCGGGCATATCCTCAGAAACCCGTAGCGGAAAGGCAGGGACACGCTTTTCAAGGAAGCTTTGCACACCTTCCTTGGCATCGGCGCCTTTGGACAGGCGGTAGATCGCCCGGCTATCGACCTTGTGCGCCGCCATCGGGTGATCGCCCGAGGGAATGCGCCACAGCATCGCCCGGGTCATCGCGACCGAAACCGCCGAGGTATTGTCGGCAATCTCACGCGCGAGCCCGCGTGCCGCGTCGATCAGTTCGCCCTGGGGGTGGACCGAACGGATCAGCCCGCCCTTCAGCGCTTCCTCGGCCCCGAAGATCCGTCCGGTCATGCACCATTCGAGCGCCTGATTGATCCCGACGATCCTGGGCAGGAACCAGCTGCTGCAAGCCTCGGGCACGATCCCGCGGCGGGCGAAAACGAAGCCGTAGCGGGCGTTGTCGCTGGCGAGGCGGATATCCATCGGCAGTTGCATGGTTGCGCCCACGCCCACCGCCGCGCCGTTGCAGGCCGAAATCAGCGGTTTTTTCGACTGGTAGAGCCGCAATGTCAGCAGCCCGCCGCCATCGCGCACTCTGGGATCGGAGAGGTCCTCAACCGCCTCACCGCTGGCGAAGACCGCGCGGCCATCGTCGGGGGTCAGGTCGGCCCCGGCGCAGAAAGCGCGTTCGCCCGCACCGGTGAACACCACCGCGCGCACCGCATCGTCGGCGTCGGTGCGGTCCATGGCATCGATGATCTCGTCCATCATCGTGCGGGTGAAGGCATTCATCTTGTCCGGCCGGTTGAGCGTCAGCGTGGCGATGCCCTCAGCGATGTGAAGGTCGATCTGCGAGTATCCCATGCTTTGCTCTCCCGGCCGGTCAGTGTTGGTTTAACGCGGCGCCATCCGGATAGCGCCATCGAGGCGCACGTCTTCGCCGTTGAAATAGCCGTTTTCGATCATGGTCAGCGCAAGCTGGGCATATTCGGTCGGCTGGCCCAGCCGCTTGGGATAGGGCACCGAAGCGCCCAGCGCGTCGCGCACGTTCTGCGGCGCGCCGGCCAGCAGCGGGGTGTCGAAGATGCCCGGCAGGATGGTATTGATGCGGATATTCTCGTTCGAGAGGTCGCGCGCGATCGGCAGGGTCATGCCGACAACGCCCGCCTTCGAGGCCGAATAGGCGACCTGGCCGATCTGGCCATCTTCGGCCGCAACCGAAGCGGTGTTGACGATCGCGCCGCGATCACCGTCTTCCTGCGGGTCGAGCGTGAGCATGCCCGCCGCCGACATCGCGATGCAGCGGAAAGTGCCGACCAGGTTGATCTGGATCAGCCAATCGAAAGCGCTGGGCGGATAGAACTTGATCGAGCCGTCTTCCTTGGAGCGGCTGGCGGTCTTCATCGCGGCACCGGTGCCGGCGCAGTTGACCAGCACGCGCTCTTGCCCGTGGGCCTCGCGCGCCTTGGCAAAACCGGCGGCGACGCTGTCATCGCTGGTCACGTTGACTTCGCAGAAGATCCCGCCGATTTCAGCAGCGAGCGCTTCGCCTTTTTCGGCCTGAAGGTCAAAGATCGCGACCTTGACGCCCTTGGCGGCGAGCGCGCGGGCAGTTGCGGCACCGAGGCCCGAGGCACCGCCGGTGACGACCGCGGCGACAGTGTTGTCGAGTTTCATGTCAGTTTCTCCAAAAGGGTCCTTCGAGACGGTTCGGACTGTGTCCTCACCTCCTCAGGACGAACGGGAAAATTCAAAAAATCCGTTCGTGCTGAGGAGCCGAAGCCGCAGGCTGAGGCGTCTCGAAGCACAGATCAGCACATTTCGACAATGGTGACATTGGCGACACCGCCGCCTTCGCACATCGTCTGCAATCCATACTTCTTGCCCCGCGCTTTCAGCGCATGGAGCAGCGTGGCCATCAGCTTGGTGCCCGAAGCGCCCAGCGGGTGGCCCAGCGCGATCGCGCCGCCGTTGACGTTGAGCTTTTCGGGGTCCGCGCCGGTGTGCTTGAGCCAGGCCAGCGGGACCGAGGCAAAGGCCTCGTTGACCTCGTAAAGGTCGATATCGCCGATTGTCATGCCAGCGCGCTGCAAGGCCTTGTCGGTCGCGAACAGCGGTTCTTCCAGCATGATCACCGGATCGCCGGCGGTCACGGTCAGGGTGTGGATCCGCGCCATGGGGGTCAGGCCGTAACGCTTGAGCGCTTCTTCGGAGACCACCAGCGCCGCCGAGGAACCGTCGCAGATCTGGCTTGAGGTCGCCGCGGTCAGCGCGCCGCCTTCGTTGATCAGCTTGACCCCGGAGATGCCCTCCAGCGTGGCGTCGAAGCGGATCCCTTCGTCCACGGTGTGCATCGCCTTGCCTTCGGGCGTTTCGATCTCGATCGGCACGATCTCGGCATTGAAGGCCCCGGCCTGCGTTGCGGCGATGGCCTTCTGGTGGCTGGACAGGCCAAACCGGTCGAGGTCGTCCTTGGTCAGGCCGTGCCTGCCCACCAGCATTTCCGCGCCCGCGAACTGGCTGAACATCACGCCGGGGAACTTCTCTTCCAGCCCGGGCGATTTGTAGTGCCCCAGCCCTTCCTTCATGTGGAACATCGCGTTGGAGCCCATCGGCACCCGGGTCATGCTTTCAATACCCGCAGCGATCACCACGTCCTGCACGCCCGACATCACCGCCTGGGCGGCAAACTGGATTGCCTGCTGTGAGCTCCCGCACTGGCGGTCGATCGTGACTGCCGGGGTCGATTGCGGCAGCAGCTTGCTGGCCAGCACCGCATTGCGGCCCACTTGCATGGCCTGCTGCCCGGCCTGGGTGACGCAGCCCATCACCACGTCGTCGATTCCGGCCGGATCGATCCCGCTGCGCGCCACGATGGCATCGAGGCTGGCCGCCGCCAGGTCCACCGGGTGCACCCCTGCAAGCCGCCCGCCGCGACGTCCACCGGCGGTGCGCACCGCATCGACAATATAGGCTGTAGCCATGACTCTTCGATTCCTCATGCTGGATTGTTTAATCGATCGATTAAGGCGCTACCCGATGAGCGTCAAGCTGTGGCAAATTGACAACAATCCCCCGCGAAAAGTTGCTTGACCCGGCTAGAGAATTGCCAGCGCCCGCCAGTTCTTTCAGGGATGCACCATCCGGCCCTGCGTGCAGGGTCTGACAGCGGTTATCAGGGGACTGGGCGTCGCTGCCTTTCCAGGAAATTCCCGCCGGGGGCGGGTTTGGGACCAAGGGGCTTAAATATATGAAATTTTTCCGTAAATCAGCACTTTCGAGCGCGACCTGCCTGCAAAGCGCCGCCTTTGCGGTGGCCATGGTCGGCCTTCCGGGGATCGCCCAGGCGCAAGACGCCGCTCCCGCCGATTCGGCTCAGTGCGCTGACGAAAATGCCAACAGCATCTGCGACGCCGACGAAAAGAAAGACCTGGTGGTCACCGGCTCGCGCCTGACCCGTCCGACTCTGGTTTCTTCGGTGCCGCTGACTTCGGTCATCCCGGATGAAGTGTTGGGTTCGGGCAAGGTCTCGCTGGGTGACGCGCTGAATGACCTCCCCTCGCTGCGTTCGACCTTCTCGTCGGGCAACTCGAGCCGCTTCATTGGCACCGCCGGTCTGAACTTCCTCGATCTGCGCGGCCTCGGCACCTCGCGGACGCTCGTGCTCGTCAACGGCCGGCGCCACGTCGCGGGTTCAGCCGGCGACAACCGCGTTGACGTCAACACAATCCCGTTCGACCTGGTCGAGCGCATCGACATTGTCACCGGCGGCAACTCGGCGATTTACGGATCGGACGCGGTGGCCGGCGTGGTCAACCTCGTGATGCGCCGTGACTACGACGGATTGTCGCTGAAGGGCCAAGCCGGCATTTCGTCGCGCGGTGACCGCGGCACCTATTTCGGTTCGGCGATCTTTGGGCGCAATTTTGCTGACGGTCGCGGCAACATCACCCTGTCGGCAGAATACTCGCGGCAGCAGCCGCTCTATTTCAGAGAGCGCGATGCACAGACCGGTGCCTACAGCGGGCGCTGTCAGTATCAGACGGTCGATGTGACCGGCGGCGAGCCGGCTGCCGGCGATGGCATCTTCGACACCGAATTCATGTGCGGCGTTCGCAACGGGACCATTTCTGACAACGGCACTGTCAGCGCCGCCACTGGTATTGGGGAGTGGCTCCGTTTCGATAATAGTGGCAATCTCGTCCGCGATACTTTCACGCGGAATTTCGAAGGCGTTGGCAGCTTCAACGGAGTCGGCGGCCTGGAACTGGGATCCACCCTGCGCAATACCGGCATCATGCTGGCCGAGGTTGACCGCTATGCGTTCAACGTGATGGGCCACTTGGATGTTTCCGATGCCTTCCGGCCGTTTATCGAAGCCAAGTATGTTCGGGTTGATGCGTCGGGCGAAGGCCAGCCGAGCTTCACGCAGGGGGCGTCGATAAACAACTTCGGAACCTATCCTCTTGCAGGCGATCCGCGCCGGGCTTCCGGACCCGTCTTCCGCTGCGATAACGGTTTCCTCTCGGCTCAGAACCTCACTACTCTGCGCAGTCTTGGGCTTTGCGCCGCAACCACTGCTGGAACGACTATCCCTGGGTCGGCGGTTCTGCGCGGTTCGACTGCTCAAACCATGACGGTATCGCGGTTCAATACCGACTTTGGTGGCCGCCGCTTTGACGTTACCCGTGAAACCTGGCGGATCGTCGCTGGGGTTGAAGGGACCTTCAACGACGACTGGAAGTACGAAGTTTCGGCCAACTATGGCCGCTTTGATACGCTGGGCTTCAACCAGAACAACCTGCGCACGTTCGCTCTCGACCGCACGCCGGATGGGTACCTGCTGGCCACCGATGCGATCGTTGCACCGGCCGCCTTTACCGGAACCAACTTCGTTACCAACTCGGCCGGCCAGCGCGTGATCTGCCGGGTCAACGAAACGACGAATGCCCGGCCAGACTGCGTTCCGTTCAACACCTTCGGTCGCGGGGTTTACGATCCGCGCGCCTTCGCCTTCAGCCATGTCGACAACACGACCAAGGAATTCGCCGACCAGATGGTCTTCTCGGCGAGCCTTTCGGGCGATCTCTCGCAGCTGTTCGAACTGCCGGGCGGACCGATTGCATTCGCTGTGGGTGCTGAATACCGCCGCGAACGTTCGGGTGTCGACTATGATGCTCTGACCAGTTCGGGCGGCACTTTCCTCAACGCCCTCCAGGATTTCACGCCGCCTAACCTGGAAGTGAAGGACGCATTCGGGGAAATCAGCCTCCCGTTTGTGAAGGATGCTCCAGGCTTCAAAGAGTTGACTGTCAATGTGGCGGGCCGCGTTTCGGGCTATAACAACCGAACCGGCACGGTTTACGCCTATAACGTGCAAGGGATCTGGGCACCGGTTTCCGATATCCGCTTCCGGGCCGCATACGCCACCTCGGTGCGTGCGCCGACCCAAGGCGATCTCTATGCATCGGCAAACCAGAACTTCCAGTCGATCACCGATCCGTGCAACCAGACCGCCATCTTGGCTGGCGCCAATCGCACCGCGAACTGCGCTGCGGCAGGCGTCCCCACGACGATCAACGCGGCATTCATCACGGCCTGTACCGGCATTGCACCTCCAAGCAGCTTGGTATTGGGCAACCCCTGGTTCAATTGCATTGCCAATGCGCGTACTGTTGCTACGCAAACTGCCGGCAACCCGAACCTTGAAGCCGAGCGTGGCAAGAGCTTGACGATCGGTGTGGTGATTGAACCCAGCTTTATCCCTGGGCTAAACTTCACTGTCGACTGGTACCGGATTCGCGTTAACAACCTGATCGCGGCTCTGGCTGGGCAGACTATTGCTAACCTGTGCTACGATTCGGATGTCGGGATTGCGGCCAGCCCCTACTGCACGTCGATCACGCGTGACCCGACGACCGGCTTCTTTGGTTCTCCGGCGCTGATCCAGAGTGGGTTTAACTTTGCAGCACAGCGCACCGAAGGGATGGACTTCGATCTCAGCTATCGCCGGACCTTTGACAATGGTGACAAGCTGAGCGTCCGGTTTATCGCCACCCGCGTTCAGCAGCTTGACAACTACCTCGACGTGCTGAACCCGCACGTACCGAACCGTCAGCTTTCCGAACTGGGCGATCCGCAGTGGTCGGCCGCCTGGAACATCGGCTACGACTTCGGCGATTGGGATATTCTCTATTCGGGCCGCTGGATTGGGAAGCAGGTCGTTGCTGCTGCTTACGAAACGCAGAATAGCTACATCGGCCTCTGCCCGACGTCAGGGGTCACGCCAAACACTGGCGGCGCCTTGAACGGCACTGCCGTGCCCTGCACGGCCGGCTCGTTGGTGCGCATTGCCCCGAACAATGCCGATGCTTTCCCAGATGTGTGGTATTCCAACTATACGTACCACGACATCCGGATTGGCTTTGACATTGACAAGCGCTTCCGTTTCTACGCAGGCGTGTCGAACCTCTTCGACAAGCTGCCGCCGAAGGATCTGCTCGGAACCATTGGTGGTGAACCGTACGACAGCTTTGGCCGGAACTTCTTCGCTGGCTTCAACGTAGACTTCTGATCGTAAGCTAAACTAAGCGTCTGGGGCGGCAAGGCGAACAGCTTTGCCGCCCCTTTTCGTCTGTTTCGACTGTGCCGCGAGGTCAGAGACGCTTGAAGCCCCCGTAGCGGAGCCAAAAATTCTAGCTTGTCGCGCCAGGCTTCCCGTTGTCCTGCAACAAAGTGCTTCTCAGCTTGGCGACGACCGCGTC
>PNJT01000004.1 GCA_013822005.1 Novosphingobium sp.
TTCAAGCGGTTGCGGGCGAGGCACGAAGAAAAGGGCAGTGCTTCGACAAGCTCAGCATAGACGGAATTTGGGTCAGGTTTTGCCCAAGTTGCCCTAGCGTTCCCGAAGATGAAATTGTTCGGGGGCGACTGCGGCACCAGCGGTTGCGAAGACCGGCTTGGCAGGCTGAAAATCTGACCCTGTCGAAACCGCCTGGGCGGGGGCGGTGCCAAAGTCTTTGTCGCCGCCATTGTCGTCGGACGTCGTGTCATCGTCAGACATCGGTTCGTCATAGGCCCAGGCCGATACCTTGGCGGCCGCAGCGGTTATCTCCGGCGAGGGGGCCGACTCGGCTTGGGCAGAGTTCTCGGCAGCCTTGCTGGCCAAATCGCCGGTCAATTCACCGATCGCGCCATTGTTGCCCCCTTCAAACAAGGTCGAAACCCCGAACAGGAACACGAAAACCACAGGCAAGATATGTCCCGGCCGCATGGTTCAGTCACACCTGCTGACGGCAACAGTCGGAGAGGGATTGACGATACCAACCGAGAGATCGCGCTGATCGCGAACCATCATGGCCGCAGTCTTGCGGATCGTGGTTGGTCCCACGATCGATTCCATGATCAGCGGACGATAATCGTAGGCGACTTCGACGAACATTACTGCAACGCCGCTTTCGGCGGAAATCCCGCGCCCGACCGGGCCCACGCCCGCGATCGAAGTGCCCGTGGCTCCGTCCCCTTGCTGACCGTAGGAAGAATTGAACCCACCCTGTCCGAAACAGCGTTGCCAGCGGATCCATTGCCCGCCGTCGCGATTGACCTCGACGCTGGAGAGGATCAGGCGCGCTCGATTGGTCAGTTGCAAGTCCGAGCCTTGCAGATTGGCGGCATGGAAGGCCTCGTTGACATCGACTTCGCGCATCCGCGGCATGCCGGAAACCACCCCTTGCTTGGCCCGTGAAGCATTGTCGGCCAGCGAAACCGCAGCCTGGCTGATCCGCATGTGGGTGATGGCGAAATTGGCCAGCTCAACGCCGCCGCCCAGCAAAAGGACGAAGAACGGGGCGGTATAGGCGAATTCGATCATCGCCACTCCGGAGCGATCGAGCCCCAGGCGCTGCACAAAGGCTCGGGTCCGCTTCGCCAAACGGGTCAGTTCGGGCATATCTGCACTTCCTGCCTGGCGGCCTGGTCGGCAAAGGGCTGGTTTCGCAAGACTGTGCTTGCCGAAATCGTGTTGGTATCGTCCCAACCAAGAAATCCGCCAAGCGGTACGATCCGGTCGTAAGTCAGAGTGGCGGTATAGACCACGACATCGTCAGCCCCGCCCTGTCCTGCCAGGCCCTTGTCGGGATCCCACTGCTCATTGCCGTTGGCATCGGTGAAGCACTCTTCGGGATCGTAGACCAGATTGGCATTGGCATCAACGAAGTCCTCGGGCTTTCCGGCATCCAGAAAGCTCTGATAGTTCTTGCGCGTGGTCAGGACCGCGCCCTGGGGGGCGGTTGCCTTGATTTGTTTGGCAACATAGCTGTCGATCGCGTTGACTGCGTTGGCCCCGGATTCCAGCCCGGCGTCCCTTCCGGCATCCTGAATGGCGCCCGACAGGATGCCGCGAACATACATGGTATGACCGACGTCAAACGTCCCAAGCAGCAAGGTCAGGAACACAGGTGCAATCAGCGCGAATTCGATCGCCGACACACCGCGCTCGCAGCGTGCCAGATTTGACCGCAGCCAAGGCGAAGTCCACCGACACATTGGGCTAGCTTCCCAGCCTGAGGTTTGCAACTTGCGACGCAATGAACTTGAATTGATTGCGCAAGGCCGCAGTGTCGCTGGCGTAATAGGCGCGACCGTCGCTGGAGCAGGCCTTCATTTCGTTGCTCAGGGTGGTGCCAAAGGCAATCACCCATACCGTGATGCCTTTGGCCTTGACGGCTTCACATGTGGCTGCAAACCGCGAATTGTGGCGGTTCTTCACCGCCGTCGTATCGCTGTTGAACGGGGCGACGCGGTTGGCCAGGGATTCGATGCTGTAGGCGTTGTAGCCCCAGATATAGGGTTCCATTTGCCCGTCGGACATGAACAGCAAGTGGCGACTGACCGGCTTGTCATCCTTGTTCACATTGGCCTGGAACGGACCATTGCTGCTGGACAGACGGCCACCCCAGATCATCCCGATATCGTGATAGGTATTGCCGGTTGGCACCAGGGCATTGACATAGGTGTTCAGCCAGGCCGGCACATCGTTGGGATCGGACGACAGCTCGACTTCGGTGAACGGCTTCATCGGCGAAGGGCAGGCCGAATAGGCTAACGGCTCGTTGGTCGTAGAATCGACGAGCTGGCGGAACGAACGGTTGTAGGTCAGCTGGTTCCACATCGGGCGCCAGCGGGTTTCATTGCTGTCGGGCACATAGTCGAGATTGAGGTCGTAGGCGCTCGAAGGAATCGGATTCCAGTTCGCTGTATCGTCGGTGTCACGCTCTTCGATGCAACCATTCCAGGTCGTGCTGGTTAGGCCGACATTGTACAGTCCGCTTCCATTCCGCTTGGCCATTGTGACCATGTCGTAATAGCCGGCCTGGTCGGCATAGGTCGTAACGGCCGGGTTGATCACAGAGTTGGCCGTTGCGGTTACCACCGATGTCCCGACGTTGACGCCAGTGCCGTTCTTGAAGTTCGAGGTATCGAGCTCAACCTCCTTGTAGCGCCAGTTGGTGAAGGCGAACTTCGTCTGGTGAGTGGTAACCCGGGTTGTCACCGATCTGGTGCAATTCTTGCGGGTTGCCGTGCCTCCGGTCCAGGACACCAAGGCATAGGTTCGCTGGGTGACATTACCCGGTGCATTGCCGCTGCTCGAAGGATTGGAGCCGGAGCTGGGGTAGTTGTTGTTGGCGTAGGCGTTGCAGTTGCTCGAGCTGAGCGTTGTGGAGTAGGTTTCGTTTACCGTTGACGGCGCGCCCGTGGTCGCAATGTACACCGGCGTATTAAACTGCGCCTGGCGCGATTGGTACGGCGCGCTATCCACGAACCAGGACCGCTGCATTGGGGCGTCGGGATCGCTGAACAGGTCCTTGGCATTGACGGTCATTGAATAAGGCACGAAGCCATAGCGGATGCGGGTGTTCGGGTCCGTGACCGCCTGATTGATCGTCTTGTGAAAGTCTTTGACCGCTTCGCGCAGGCCGGTAATCCGGCTCCCGGCCATCGAACCGGTTGTGTCCAGTACGAACATCACGTCGGCGTTGGCCAGTTGCAATTCGGCCATGCAAGTGATTTCAATATCGAAATTCTCATTGCCGAACATCTGCATTACAACGGTCGGAACGATCGCCGATGCCGTGCCGTTGACCTGGCCTTGGTCGTTGGCTTCGGTTTCGAACCAGACATTGCTGGCGTTGACGGATTGGGAATCGAAGTTCGCATCGAAGAAAGCGTCGGCCTTGGCTTTCTCAGCCGAACCATATGTTCCAGTCGTGCCCATTGCCCGGCGCCCGGCCAGTGCGCCAGCGTCGCAAGCGGCCTGAAGTTGGGTGCGCGCCATATAGTTGCGGCTCATGTCAAGTCCGCCGCCGATCAGCGCCAGCAGCGGAACAACCGAGGCAGCGGCGATCAGGCCGACATTGCCAGACTCACTGGTGGCAAGCCGTCTCAGGAATTTCATCGGGGATTTCGCGTGCGCAGCTTCGACACGCACCTTGCCGATCTTGGTGCGGCCAACCCGACTGGAAGTCTTGTACTGTGCCACTGTCACATTCGCCTCCACGCACTTTGGTTCTGGCGAGAAAATCTTAAAGTGGCGTAAATTTCGTCGTTTGACCGGCAGAATTGCGCGCGATCCGGACGGACTGGCCGCAAGCAGAGCCGTCCAAGGATTCGCTTCGCCATGCCGCCGCTTGATTGGCGCAAAAGAAAAATCGAACTTGCCCTGTCCGGCGTTGCCGGGCTTGCCGCCGCGCGCTAGTCCGCCGCCAGTCTTCCAGCCGCTGGAGTTCCCGATGGACCGTGCCCAAGCCCTTGCCTTGCTGACCCGCTACTATGCCGCCTTCAATGCCGGCGATTGGGAAGGGATGCTTGATTGCCTGGCCGACGATGTCGCGCACGATATCAACCAGGGCGCAACCCAGCGCGGCAAGGACACGTTTCGGGCATTCCTGGCGCATATGGAGCGGTGCTACCGTGAGCGGCTGGGCGCGATCGTGCTGATGGCCAGCGACGATGGCGCGCGCGGGGCGGCCGAGTTCGTGGTTCACGGCGAATACCTGGCCACCGACGAAGGCCTGCCCGAAGCCAATGGCCAGACCTACCAGCTGCCTGCCGGGGCGTTCTTCGCGATGTCGCAGGGCAAGATCGACCGGGTGACGGTCTATTACAACCTGGCTGAATGGGAGCGTCAGGTCTTGCAGCCTGCTTAGCCGCTCCACCTGATCCGGGCTTCGACCCCCAACGGCATGACCTGATCGAGCGCGGCCCTGACCAGTTCTTCGCGAATGCCCTGATCGGGGCCGCTGCCCGCGCCGATGGCGCCATCTGTGCTGGAGGCGCTGTGGAGCTTGTCTGCGAATTGCCGAGCGATCCGGACATAACCGCGCTGGCCAAACTCGACCGAGGAAAACAACTGGTCGGGCGTGCCGAAATCCACTTCACAGGGGTTGGTGCAATGCACCCGGGGGTTCGGGCTGGTCAGGCAGTGCATGAGCATTGAGGCGGCATAGTCGCGCACTAACAGGTCGTAGGCCAGCACTGAGTTGCTGGCAGTTATGGACCGGCAGTCAATCATTCCAAGCGCCGTTACGCGATTCAGTTTCAGCGCCGCATCGCCGCACACTGCAAAGTGCTCGAACTCCTCGAATCCTTGCGCATAACCATCGATCACGCATTCGCGCGCGGTGATCCGCCCGGCCTGCGCATGGATCGGGCCAACCGCGCAGTAGTGCAGGTCCAGCACCGGCGCGGCCTTGTGTCGATGGGTACGCAGCCGGATCGCGGGCAGGCGCTTGCGTTGAGCCAGCTTGGCCGCAAACGGGTGGATCTGGCAGCCATGACACTGCACCGTGACCTTGCCGGTCAACACCAGTCTGCCATCGATTGCCAGCCCGCGCAGGATCAGCTCCAGCCCGGCCTCGTTGCCATGCGCGCGCATAGTGCCGCGCAGCACCGGGGTCTCGCCCGCGCGGGCCTCGATCACCAGCCGCAGCGGCTTGTTGGGCTGGGTCAGGCAGATTTCGTGCCGGTCCGAAATTGGCCTCCGTTCCAGATGGTGCGCGGCGCTGTCGAGGATCCGGATCCGGCCCGACTTGCCCTGCTTGCGAAACTCGTCCAGCGCGCCAGCGAGATCGGCGAAATAGTGAACCGGCTGATCCGCGTTGTACGGCTGTTGCTTGATCGCGCTGTGGACATGGGCGATCCACTCATCCGCCCGATCGGGACCGAGCCCGGCCTGGTCGGTCAGCGCCGGATCGGCATCCAGTGGCAACGGAGCGGGCAGCCGGGCGCTGACCAGCAAGCGAGCTGTCCTGAGCTTGGGATCGCAGACCAGCAACCGCCCGAGTTCTGGATCGACCAGAACCTGGGCCGTGCCGGGGAGGCGGGGGGGGGGCCATTGGTCAAGATCGGCGCGATGCATGGCCTCGGGGGGCAACAGCTGCCAATCGCCGTTGCTGTCCTGCCAGTGCAGCTCGAGCAGACCGGCACCGAGCTTTGCTTCGCTGACCGGTGACGGTTCGGGTCCGAGCAGCGGACTGTCGATCCCCAGCGGGTGCACGCGCCAGGCTCCGGCGACGATGTCCGCGCCCCGCCGCACGGGGGCGGGGGCAGCGTTGCGCAGTTGCAAATGCGACTGCTGGGATACCCGGATCAGCACCGGACCCTCGTCCGGCTCGCCGATCTGCACCGGCCAGCCGCCCAGTGCCTGCAGCCACCGCTCGGCTGCGGGCGTGGTCCCCTTGGCGCGGCTGAATTCGGCCCGCAGCGCGGTCGCCTGGCGCAATTGGGCGACCCCTTGCGGAATGTCGTGCCAGCCCACCAGCTCGGCCAGATAGGGCAGGCGCTCGTCCTGGCAGGTCTCGACAAACCAGTCGTCGTAGAGCTGGGCGATGTCTTGCGCCACATTGCCCCGGGCGCTGTCCAGCACCTCGCAAAGCTCGGCCAGGTCGCCCTGGGTATAGACGTCGAGCTGCCGGTAGATCTCGGGCAGGAGATCGTAGAGCCGGGGGGATTGGGCTGCGCCGCTCATGCCTTGGCGATCCTCAACCGGTCCGGATCGAGCCGGAACTGGACCGCACCTTTGCCTGGTTCGCGGCTGCGCGGCATGGCCGGAGGCTCGCCGCTGCGGCTACCGCTGAATTCGACCGTCGCCGCGGCGATCCCGATGACCGCGCAGGCCAGCCGGGCAATCGCAGCCTTATCGATCGGCACCCCGATCGGCACCGCTGCGCTGGCCAGCCGTTCGATCAGAACCGCGTGCAGCTGGGCCAAGACGCGCGCTTCCGAAACGTGCGGCTGGAACTGGACTTGCAGGGCCAGCCCGAAAGTACGCACCATCGGCTGGACCAGGGTCAGATCGAGCCGGTCTGCGCGGACTTTGGCAATTGCGCCGGCCAGAGCCTCGAAGCGCCGCCAGCCATCGGGCACGGCCACGGTCAACACGATCTTGCCGGGTGAAATCAGCTCGGCGTAGCTTGCCTCAACGTCCGGGAAGGCCGCGGCGAATGCGGCATAGTCATCCAGCGTGACGATCCGCTTGGCATAGCTCAGCCGCCGCGGCGCACGGCGGCGCAGCGCGTCGATCGCTTCGGGATCGGCCCCGCCGCTGGCCGGCAGCGGATTGTTGACCCGGCGGATCCCCGGCGGACGGCTGCGCAGCGCCTTGAGCGTCCCGGCCGCAACATTGCCGTTGGCCCCCGCACAGCTGCGATAGTGGGCGGTCACATGCTCGCGCCCGGGCGGCAACTGGCCGCTGCCGGCAGCATCGCCGAAATCAAGCACGCTGTGCCCCTGGGCATCGGTGGTGAGCGAGAAACTGCGTCCGTGGGCGTTGCCAGGCTCGGCCTCGTGATGCGCAAACCAGCGTTCACCGCGCCGCGCGGCCTGCGGATCGCGCAGTTGGGCCGTGCCGGGCGGGCCATTGACCACCACTGCAAGCTGCGGCCGCAGCACGCCGTCGGCTTCATCGATGGCATAGGCCAGCTGCGGCCGGGCGAGGCGGAAGCGCTTGGCCTTGCGGTTGCCGCTGGCCGAGCCCAGCACTTCGCCGCTAACCGTTTCGCCCTGGCTGGCCATGGCCACGTTGGCGCAGGCCTTCAGCGCCGCTTTGGCGAACGGCGTGGCGACCGGCGCGGTGAATGTCAGCCGCGCGCATTGGCCGGGCAGCGCCTCGGCATTCTGCTTCAGCACCACTTGTTCGGCCTGGTCCTGCTGCCATGATGCCGGATCGAGCCAGACCGGCTTCATCCCGTCGGGCAAGTCGCGCGCCGCGCCATCGGGCCCGGCAATGCGGCAGGGTCTGATCTCGGGTGCCCAGTCCAGCACTTCGTAAAGCGCCAGCGGGGCAATTGTGATCCCGGTGATGCCATGCGCTGCCCGAAATGCGCGCAAATGCCAGACGCTGTCACCATCGCGCAGCAGCCATTCGTGCGCGGGCCTGAGACACAAGACTTGTGCGTTGCGCGACAGTGTCATGCCGGCTGCGGCAAGGGCGGCCGAGGCGGTCAGTCCGATCCGGCCCTGATCAAACTCGCTTTGCGCTGCCAGCGCACAGGAATGAGTCACTGCGCTTTCGTCCAGTCCCGGTTGGCCGGGCATTTTGGACAAGACCACCAGCGCGGCGCGCGGGCCGCTCAGCACCAGCTTGCGGTCCTTGGTCAGGCCGTCCGCGGCGATCGCGAATGTGCCTTCGCTGGCGGTGAAGGGCTTGCCGGGCAGCCGGGGCGCTGCCAGCGCCGCTGCAGTGCCTTCGGCGCGCAGCAGTTCGGTCTGGCGCAAGTCCCATTTGACCAGGCTTGGCTTGTCATCAAGCTGGAGCTGGGTGGCGACGAGCTTGCGACCGAACCCGCCGATCAGACCGTCGCGGCCGTTCTTGACCGTCAGCAGCGGGTAATCATCGACAATCTGGGCCGGTGAACCGCCGATCCGGTCCAGCAGCACTTCGTCGGTGACCCGCGCGGAATCGAGCCGCCGATTGAGCGCAACCAGCCCGCGTTCAATCAGAAAATACGGCCATTCGCGGTCGGCCGCAGGGCCACTGGCAGTGACCGCAAACAGTCGGCCATCGGCGGCGTGGAGCTGGGGCATCGGTCCGCCCGGCAGCGGCGTGACAAGCGAGACCCGGACCCGCTCGCCGACTGTGATCCGCAGCTCGATTTGCGCGCTGCCCGGCGCCCGCGGCGTGCCGACAACTTGCCAGTGGACCGCCCCCGAAAGCGCGGTGAAAAGGCAGATTGCCTGCTGAGTGGGATGGAAATTGATCCCGGCCCTTCTGAGCCGCGCGGCGAGCAGTTCTGGCAGCGGCTCCTTGTCCGCAAGCCGATCGGCCAGAACCTTGCTGCATTCGAACAGCGCCAGATCTTCGCTGCTGACCGGCCACCAATGCGCGGCCTCGACCCGGCTGGCCTGGATCCCGGCGGGACCGGCAGCGAACAGCGCCGTGCCATGCACCGCCAGGCTGGTGACCGGCAGCGCAGAGGGATCGAACAGCTTGTTGAAATCAAACCAGTGCGACAGGTCCGGGGTGGCGACAATCCCGTGACTGCCACCTACGAACAGCGACTTGCCATCGCCGCTGACCGCCAGTGCGAGAAACGCCTGACCCGATGGGCCGGGCGCGGCGGCGCTCCAGTCGGCCCTGTCCACCCCGGTAAAGAACAGGCCCTGCGAGGTCGCGGCAACCAGCTTGCCCTTGAACCGGCACAGCGCAAAGACGCTAAGGCCCGCGCCTTTGCTGTTCTTGTCATAGCCGGGCAGGGCACGGGAATTGAAACTTTCCCACTGGCTCTGGTCCAATTGCAGCGACCAGCAGCCCAGGTCAGTCCCCGCGATCAGCACGGCATTCCCGGCAGGGACCGCGGGATCGAGCGAGAGGCAGTGGATCGGGCCCGGCAGGCCAATTCCGCTGCTGGGGCCTTTGCCGATCAGCGGGGCGGCGATCCGCAGCTCTGCCCAGGAGGCCCCGCCATCGACCGATTGCAGCAGCAGTCCGGCGGCGGTTCCGGCATAGAGCCGCCCGGTGCCGTCCTGGGCAAAAGCGCGCGCATCGTGGCGGCCGGGCGGCAGGGCCGGGGAAGTCCAGCCGCCCTGGTCATCGGCCTGGACAATCCCATTGGCGGTTCCGGCCAGCAGCGCCGCCCCCTGCGGCTTGAAGACCTGGCGCAGCGGCCCGGGCGGGGCTTTGGCCTGGGGTTTGCGCCACAGCCAGGGGACGGGTTTCTTCGGATCGCGCTCCAGCTCAACCACACCGCCGGGGCAGGCCCCCAGGCTGTCGCGCTGGGCAGCGGGAACCTGGTCCCACGGCTGCGCAGTGCGGCCAAACAGCCCGCCATAGCTGGCCAGCCGCTGGACCGATTTGACCCTGTGCGGGCCCTTCCCGTCGATTTTCGGCAAGGAACCGTTCCAGACCGCCAGCGTGGTATCGCTGACCCGGTCGGGCTGCAGATCGCTGATCCGGACCTGGGCAAAGCAACTCTGCCCGTCAGCCGAGGCCAGCCCGATAATCAGGCCGTCGCCGATCCTGATGCCGGTCGCGGTGCCTTGCAGCAGCAGGCTGGTCATGCCCTTCTCCAGCCGGGCCTGCTTGACCGGCTTCGGATCCTGCAAACCAAAGCTGTTCCACGCCCGGCGCAGCTCGATCGCTTCGTTGCATTCGAACACCACCGGAGCCTGCCCTGCATCGGGCAGGTTCTGCACGGTCAGCCCGCGCCCGGGGGCCAGCGCGATCCGGTCTGGCTGGCCGGGAATGTCAAGCAAGGTCAGCGCCAGCGGAACCCGCGCGCTGATCGCGCCGCGGCGCTGGGTGCCGACCGCTTCGGCCAGATAGGTGACCGATTCCGGCTCGGTCGCGGTCTCCAGATAGCCTTCGTCCGCCAGCCGCTCCTGATAGAACCGCAAGATGTCGCAGACCCGCGCCCAGGCCCCCAGGATCGCATGGGTAGTATCGTGCGGTTCGGCGGTGTTGAACATCGCCAGTTGCGGCTGGCGGCGCATCGCCTGAAGCATGCCGGTCAGCAGCGGACCATAGCTGGCCAGCCCGGACTTGATCCGCGCGCGGCGCAGCTGCGACGGGGAGGGCGGGATCATTGCTCCTCTCCGATCTCGATCGCCAGCCGGTCGCCCAGCAACCGGTAAGGCTCAAGCGCGCTGGCGATATTCGCGGCCGAGCCGTGATCGCGCTGCACCGTGATCGTCACATCGCGGCCGCCGGCACGGGGAACGATCCGGCAAGCGCTGGCCTTGACGCCGTGCAGCCGGGCCGCGTGCCGGGCATAGTCGGCCTCGGTCACGCAGCGCGCCTGCGGACAGCGTGCGGCCTCTGCAATCAAGGCCTGGCGCGCGACGGAGAGCGCGGGGCGGTCGCGGCCGCCGCTCCCGGGCAGCGGATTGCCGACGCTGCGGATCCGGCCGTCGGCGGCGATCACATGAGCCAGGGCGTCGATCCCGATGTTGCCGGCGCTGCCGCAGCCCTGCCGCCAGCTCGAGTGGAATTCATAGTCAGACTGCGGCCGCCGCCCGGCGTGGCCATCGCCAAAGCGCAGGCGGTAGGAGTGTTTGTCGACCCGTTCGGGCACAAAAGCCAGGTCCTGCGGCGCGGCATCCAGCAGGTCACGGCGGGCCCGCCATTGCGCGATCGGCCAGGCCCCGACATCGGCGGCAAGCGGAGCAATGCGCTCATCCAGCCAAAGCGCGGGCAGCGCATGGAGGGGATCGGGCGCGAGCAAATGCGCCGCGCTGCGCGTCGCATCGCCCGCGCCCAGCGGTACCGCGAACGACAAATCGGGGCAGTGCAGCAGCGGCCGGGCATTTGCGGCCGGATGGGCGATCGGCTGCGGATCTTGCAGGGTCAGCCCGTGGTCGGCCAGCGCCAGGTTGCCCAGCAGGCACCAGGTTCCCTGGCGGGGGGTATCGGCGGGCAGGGCGTCCAGCTCGTGCCAGGTGATTGTGCTCCGGCCTGCGGGATCGCAATCGGGCGCGATCAGCCGCAGCGGCCAGCGCCAGCCGCTGTCCTCCTCGCACAGCACCAGAAAGTGGCCGGGCTGCAGCAGCGGAAAGTGGCCGTCCAGCGTAAGCCCGGTGAAACCCGGTGCAGGGCGGCTGACCGGCGCCAGCGCGATCCGGTTGTGGGCGCGTTGCAGCGTCAGGTCGTGCAAGGTCTCAAACCCGATTGCCCCGGCAAAGGGCGCGGCCTTGGCCAGGTGGACCCGGTCGATCCCCGGCTGGGCGGCCAGCAGCGCGGTGCCCTTGGCCACCGGAACATGATCCCCGGCGGCCTCAAAGCGGACCAGCGTGCGCGCGCTGCACCCTTCGCTCAGCCGCAGCCCGACAAGCCGCGCGTGGCGGCTGAGCGAAGTCCACAGCCGCGCGGTCTGGACATAGGCCTCGCTGCCGACGGCGTCCTGATACTGGCTGAGATAGTCGCCGACATAGGCCAGCGCCTCAACCAGCGTCATCTCGACACTGGCGACTTCGAGGTTGGCCAGCTCGGGCAGCTCGCCGGTCAGATGATCGAGCATCAGCGCGCGAAAGCTGGCATAGTCCTTGGCCAGATAGGTGCTGAAGCCCGGCGGGTTCTGCGGCGGGGCGGTCATGGCCCGCCTCCGTGGTGCAGGGTGACAGTGCGCTGGGCCTGGGTCCGCCGGTCACGGTACGTGATCGTCGCGGTGGCATTGGCTCCGTCGCGCGAAACCGTCACCGCCAGCACGTCGATCGTATTGCCGACCCACTGGCGAAGGGCGCTCTGGACCAGCGAGGCGAGCGCCCCGGTGATCTCGCTCTTGGCCGAAACGAACACCAGACTGCGCAAGCTGCAACCAAAGCTGGGCCGATTGAGCCGCTCGCCCGGTTCGACGAAGACGATCTGCGCCAGCATCTGTTCCAGCACCACATCGTCGATCGCCAGCGCAGTGCGGCCGGTGGCGGTAATCGCATAGGGCAAGGCGGCGCGGGTGGTCACAGGATCGGTGCACCGTCAATCGTGCCGCCGCCAAGGATGGCGACCCCGCCTTCCACGGTCAGCGCCCCGGCGATGTTGGTTTCACCCTCAACCGTCAGCGCCAGCGCGACATTGGTCTCGCCCTCGACCGTCACCACCGGCATCGAATTGAACTCTGCGGTCACGCTGACAATTTCGGATTCGATTTCGATCAGCACCGGGGTCAGTTCAATCGAGGACGATGGAACCGCGATCGAAGCCATCGCCGGGGTCAGCGAAAGCTCGGTTTCGGGCACGGTCATGGTGATGCTGGCGGGGGTAATCGTCGCGCTCGATTCGGGCACGGTCAGCGAGATGCTGCCCGGCGTCATGCGGATCGTGGATTCGGGACAGTTGATCGTGATCCCGGTTGAATCGAAAGTCATGGTCAGCGGGATATCGACTGCCAAGGGATTGCATTTGAGCGAAAATCCGCCGACTTCGGGCAGGTCGTTGATCACGATTGTGGTGTACTCGGTCTTGAAGACCTTGAGCTCTGGCACCACCGGTTCGGGCACGTGCAGCACTTCTGTCGGTCCCCAGAAACACCCGACCCAGACCGGATAGCCCGGATCCCCGCCTTCAAACTCGATCCACACGTTCGCGCCGATCGGCGGCACTGCGTAGAAGCCGACATTCGGCCCGGCATAGGGAGTGCAGGGCATCGCCCAGTTGAGCAGCGAGCCTGGCACCGAGGGGACATCGGCGATGATCCGGCCCTGGAACAACGGGTCGATATTCTCGATCACCTTGCCGCGGTACTTGCCGTGAAAGCGGCGGCCGGGGTTGTTCTGGTTGGGGCAGGGCGCGTTCATGCCGCCACCTGCGAGATCGTGCTGCCGGTGCCTTCGCGGGCCAGGTTGAACGACTGGCTGTAGCTGCCGCGCGCCAGCTTGTGGGTGACTTTCTCCACCCGGTAGCGCCCGTCATAGCTTTGCCCGGCGCCGCGCAAATCGACCAGCCCGGGCGCCTCGAGCACCGCGCCGTAACGCAGCGTATCCAGCTCGCCATCGACCACCAGCACGTGATCGGTCGATATGTCGGTGCTGGTCTGCACTTCGTTGAAGGCCTGGAGATAGCCCAGCCGTGGATCGGTGTAGATATCGCGGCGTTGCATCAATCCCAGCAGGTCGAGCGCGGGGTCGCTGGCCAGCGGGGGCAAGCGGGATGAAGGCAGCGAAGTCAGCGGCGCGTCGATTTCGGTGATATTGTCCTGCACCATCCCGAACATCGCGGTGGGGGCCGAGGAATCGAGCTTGAAGCTGATCCGCTCAACATTGGTGCCCGCGCCGACATCGATCGACAGTGCCGGCTGGACGCTGCCGACATTCAGCGGCGGGCCGAAATAGGCGATGTTGGTCAAGGGTTCTGGCCCTGGGCGGACCGCAAAGCGAAAGCCGTTGCGGCAGGCCATTTCGTTGAGGAAGGCCCGGTCGGTGCCGTTCTGCTGGGGCACGCGTTCGACCACCAGGGGGATCAGATCGAGCGGGGTCGGGATAATCTCGGGCAGGACCCCGATCAGCGAATATTTGGCGAGCACGATCCCGGCGATGATCGCATCGCCCATTTGCGGATACTCGAGCGAGATTTGCAGCCGGTCCATCAGGATCGAAACGTCCTCGCCCGAAACGGTCAGGGTCGATGCCCCGAACTGTTTGTCGTGGGCCAGTTCCTGGTGAGTGATGAAGCCGTCCATCAGCACAGTGAACGCCCCGTCGAGCCGGACCCCGATCAGCACCCGGTTCCAGGCCTTGAGCAGCCCGCCCGAAAGCAGCGCGAAATCGGGGCTGAGCCCCAGCGTGCGATCGGCGTGGAACACCAGCTGGAACGAGCTGGGCCCCGAGGCATCGCGCTGGATCTCGGCGCTTTGCAGCATTTCGGTGACGTATGTGGGTGCGGGCGAGGGGATCGCCTCGCCCAGCCACAGCTCCAGCTGGATCTGCGGCACCTGATTCATGGCTGGCCTTTCTGCTGAAAGCGCAGCGGCGGGATCACCACTTGCTTGCCCGGCTGGGCCAGCTCGAACGGATCGAGCGCAGCGTTGGCATCGGCGATCTGCCAGAACTGCAAGGGATCGCCGATCAGCCGCGCGGCGATCAGATCGAGCCGGTCGGCCGGGCCGACCTTGACCATGGTGGCGCTGCCGCTGTCGGGCAATTGCGGCAGGAACCGGCGCTTCAGGCACGGCACCGCACTGCCGTCTGCGCGGATGAAAACGGTGGTTCCGGTAGCGGAGTAGCGGCTGCTTTGGTCGATCATCGCAAAGTCTCCTAAAGCGAACCCGGATCGACGCCGATTGCGGTCGATCCTGCATGAGCCTGCGCTGCCATGTTGTTCAGGCCCTGCTGGTAAGTCATGAATTCGTAGTATTCGCGGTTGTCGGACGAGAGGTCGCTGTAGGTCAGCACCCGCATCGACACGGCAACCGTCGCGCGGATCGGATTGAGCCGGGTATCGAACAGTTCCTCGGTGATTTCGAAGCTCTCGATCCGGACCGGCAGGACCCGCTGCGCGCCCCAGACGAACAGCGTGCGCGGCGCGGCCATCGGGGTGATCTCCATCACGCCGCTGGAAAGCTGCGACTGGACCTGGTTGACCTGCTCGAGGCTGGGATAGACCAGCAGTTCAAGCTGCGACAATTCGGGCAGCGCACCCAGCGACTGGGCGGTTGGATCGCCATCACCCAGGGCATCGGTGGCATCGATCTCGATCTCGATCTTGAGCGTTTGCACGGGCGCACCGGTGAAGCGCACTGCTTGCGAGCGGTCGCCTTCCTCGCCGCCGACCTGCATCGGCCTGAGCGAGCGGCTGAGGCTGGCCGGGTTGTAAGTGAACGCGATCACTTGCGGTGCGCCGCCGCTGGACGGGATCGTCACGAATGCGCCCTTGAGCGTGCGCGGGCCGCGTGCCTTGGTGGTCATGGTGCGCCCTCCCACACTGAATGGCCGGTTCGGTTCATCCCCAACCTCCGGCTTCCAGGTCGGTGAGAATGCGGTTCAGCTTGGCATATTCGGCGCGGGCGGCGGCGGCGATATCGGCCATGCGCAGCGGTGCATCGCGCCCCGCGGCCAGGAATGCGGCGTTCAGCGCGATGCTGCGAATCGAGCCGCCGGCAATGTGCAGTTTGGCCAGCGCGGCCGGGTCGATCCCCTCGCGCGGGACTTCGCGGGGGAAAGCCTTTTCCCAGATCTGTTTGCGCTGCGCTTCGCCCGGGAAGGGGAAATTGACCACATAGCGCAGCCGCCGCAGGAAGGCCTGGTCGATATTGTCCTTGAGGTTGGTGGTCAGGATTGCCAGCCCCGGAAAGGCCTCGATCTTCTGGAGCAGATAGCTGACTTCGATATTGGCGTGGCGATCGTGGCTGTCCTTGACCTCGCTGCGCTTTCCGAACAGCGCATCGGCCTCGTCGAACAGCAGCACCGCGCCGCCGGCCTCGGCGATCGCGAAGGCCTGCTGCAGGTTCTTCTCGGTCTCGCCGATATATTTGCTGACAATCGCGCTGAGGTCGATCCGGTAGAGGTCGAGCTTCAGCTCGCGGGCCAGGACTTCGGCGGCAAAGGTCTTGCCGGTACCGCTGGGTCCGGCGAACAGCGCGGTCATGCCCAGGCCCCGCCCGCCCAGCCGGGAAAAGCCCCAGTCCCCCAGCACCAGCGGGCGATAGCGCAGCTGGTCAGCCAGGCTGCGCAGCGCTGAGGTTTCGGCTTCGGGCAGTACCAGATCGTCCCACTGGGCGCGCGGTTCGATCCGCTCGAGCAGCCCGCCGGTGGCCTTGCGGGTGCGGTCGCGGCAGGCGCTCCACAGCCGTTCTTCGGGGCTGAGCGTGCCGGGCGCATTGGCCTCGGCATCGCGCGCTTCGTCGGCGGCGGCGCGCATGTCGGCCAGGCTGAGGTCGAACTGATAGGCGATCCGGGTCAGCGCCGCGCGGTCAGGCCCCTGATCGCCCAGCAGCGCGTGCCACAGCGCGGCGCGCTCCTGCGGGGTAACCGGATCGATCTGCAGCCCGATCGTCTCGCGCGTGCCGCCCGGCAGCAGCGAGCGCACCGCCAGCATGGTCGGGACGCTGGCCCGCTCGATCACGGCGCGGGCCAGCGCCTCGCGCTGGCTGTGGCTGCGCTCGCTTGCCTCGCTGTCGCTCAGCAACAGGCAGCCGTGACCCAGCAGCGCCTCGCGTTCGGCCAGGGTCAGCAAGCGTTCGCATTCGGCCAGGTCGCTGGGCAGGTCGGCCAGCTGCACTTCGAACAGGTTGGTTTCAAGGTGCTCGGCGGTGCGGGCGGCGACCAGGCGAACTACCGCAGGGTCCTCGCCGATCAGTTGCAGCACTGGCAAGCGCCCGCCTGCCTCGGCTGCGGCGTTCCAGGTCGATGCGGCCCGCCAGGCGATCGCGGCGTGGCTGGGGACCAGCTCCTCGCCTTGCCGGACCGCGCTGACGATTCCCTTGAGCCGCGGTTCGGGGCAATCCAGCCCGACCAGAAAATGCAGCACCCGCTCGTCGATCCGAAGCGGGCTTCCGGCCAGCGTCGGGCCGCGCTCCAGCTCGATCAGGTGCCAGCGCCGCAGTGGGGCCTCGGGCAGCAGCGCCGACCAGTGCGCATCGGGCAGCGCGGCCATTCCGATCGAAAAGCTGGGCCGGCTGGTTTCGAACCGGGCAAGCAGCGCATTGGGATGCACGGTGTCAAGCTCGACCGCGGCACATAGCAGCAGCAGGTCAAGTTCGAAGTGGCTGAGGCCGAACAGGTATTGCAGCAGTTCGGCCGGGGTCAGTTCGTCCAGGTTGTCGGTCTCGGCGCGCTCGCTGCGCTGTTCGCGGATCGGCTCGCTTTCGCCCCCCAGCAGCCGCGCATGGCGGGCCAGTTCGGCGCTCAGTGCGGCGCGGGCAAAGTCCTCGCGCTCGGTCATTCCAGCCCCGTGAAAGCGATCTGCTTGGTCTTGCGGTCAACGATCTTTTCGTGCCCCCACGACAGCAGCACCGGTGAGGCGATGTATTGCAGCGAGGGCCGGTGGGCGAGCTGGAAGAACACCGTCCACAGCTTGGAAAGCTCGTCTAACGAGAGGTATTCGGGGGTGAACGTGACCAGATCGTGCGCTTCGGCCATCCCCGATCCGGCCAGCGCGTGATAAGCGCCGCCTTTGCCGAGCATCTGCCTCAGGCGGGCCCGACCGATCCCCGGGCAGGCGTGCAGCAAGGCCACGACCCGGCCCATCAACAGGTCGGTGGCCAGCGGTGCATCGCTGCCGAAAGCGATCACATAATGCAGATCGACCGCCGCGGTGGGGAGGGTGCCAGGCCGCTCGTTGGTGCCATAGCGCGGCAGGTCCGAATTGCGCAGCTGGGGATTGGGCGAGACCCGGTAAACGTAGATGTTGACCACCGTCTCGCCGCCGGTGATCGCCTTGGGCGGGCCGATCTCGACTTTGACTTCGACGCCCTTGATCACGTCCTGCACGGCGTAGCGGACAATGTCGGACAGCGCTGCGGTAACTACAGCGATGCTGCGATAGTCGCTCATCGCCGCCGTCGCTCCTCGGCCAGCGCGCTCAGCGAATGGCGCGGCGCGGTTCGGGTCTTGCGCGCGGCGGCGGGCGCGTCCTGCGGCTGGCCCAGCCGTTGGCGGCCAAGCCGCTGCGCTGCGCTGCCAGGCATTGGCGGCGGCGGGTTCGGCTGCTGGTCCACTTTGCGTTCGGGCAGCGGCTGGATCGCGCCAAGCGGGGCCTGCTCGATCCCGTCTGACCATTCGGGATCGTCCCCGCGCGTACCAAAGCGGGTTGCCGGGACCAGGTTGCCGGGCGGAAAACGGTCAGCAAGGGCGGCCTCGCGGTAGCTGGCCGGCGGAGTGTAGCGGCCCGGCAGCGGCGCCACTTCGCCCGGCTCGGTCTTGCGCGACAGGGTCCATTCGGCCGCGCTCCAGCCTTCGACTCGCGCGCCGAATTCAGCGGCCGGGCGAACGCTCTCGTCGGGGGAAGGGAGGACCGCGCGGCTCATGCCATGGCCTCCAGGTAGAACTGGCGGCGCTGCGGGCTCATTGCCAGGATATCGTCCTCGCGCCAGCCATAACCGCGCGCCAGCTGGACCACATCGTCCAGCACCGCGCGGGCCATCCGTTCGATCTCGGTCCAGAAGAACGCCACTATCTCCAGCCCGGCGTGCCAGACATGGCGGCAGGCCGCGCAGCCCAGCGGGATCGCGATTTGCGACAGCGGATCGCGCCCGGCAATCTCGGCCTGGACTTGCAGCCGCAAGTCATGGGGCAAGGCGGTCAGCGGCAGTGCCTCGCCATGCAGCCGGACGTCCAGCACCGACCGTTCGAACAGGGCTTCGGCCACTTCTTCTTGGAAAAACAGCTGGCTTGCCGCCGCCAGATCAGAGCTGTCGGGCATGCGGCAGGACAGTTCGTGGCCATCGATATGAAGTGTGAATTCGCGGGCTGCCGGGGCGCGGTATCCGGCCAAGAGTTCGGCAATGTCCTGCTCAAACTCCAGCGGTTCGCTGCAGGCCGGGCACTTGACGAAGGCCCGCATCACCGGGCCGAAGGTATCGCGGCGCAGCGCCAGCAGATGCGCGTTGCGCGCGCCGATCGACAGCGCGCGCAGGTGGTGTGGATCGGTTCCAGGCAAGGCCGGGGCAAGCGCGACAAGCGCCTTTTCACAGTCGGGCAATTTGTGCCCGGCTTCCCAGACCGCTACCAGTTCCGCTGGCGTCAAGGCGGCCATGTCAGCGTGCCCTTAGCTTGGGCCGGCTGGCAGGGTATAGCTCGGCTCGACCGGCTCGCCGACCGAGGTATCGCGTTCCCAGCCCTCGTTTTCCAGCTTGAGCATGGTGATCGCCACCGCATTGCCATTGGCGTCAAGCTCGGGCGTTGCGACATATTCGGACGGCCAGCAGCGATAGAGGTTGTAGGCCATCACTTTCTGCCCGGCCTCGTTATAGACCTCGAGGATGATGTCCTTGCGGAAATCCTTGAGCGAGACGTCCTGGTTGCCGGTGCCGCCCTGCTGGTCGTCGATCGTCGAATTGTGATAGTCCCAGACCTTGTTGGCCCACTGTTCGAAGACCACGTCGTGGGTCACGCCGCGTTCCAGCGTGATTGCGGCAAATTCGCTTTGCCCGGGCATCCGCCGCGGGGTGGTGGGATCACCGCCGGCGCGGTGAGTGATCACCTGGGTGGTGCGGGTCAGCGCGCTGACCTTGGAGATTCCGGCGACATATTGGCCGTCCCACTTCAAGCGGAACTTGTGGCTGCGATACGGATCGTAGCGATAGGTCGCCTTGGGAAATTCGGTGTTGCTCGACATGGTTCAGTCCACTCGTTTGAGGCGATCTCGGATCAGGAGGCGGCCGCGCCGGGAGCCAGCTGCGTGATCTGCAGCAAGACGAATTCGGCCGGATCGACCGGGGCCACGCCGATATCGACGATCACCTTGCCATCCGCGATCGTGTCCGGAGTGTTGTTCGAGGCATCGCAGACCACCTTGTAGCTGTAGAATGCGCCCTGCTTGGCCAGGCCCGCCAGGAACGATCCGACGCCAAGCCGCAACGACGACCACAAGGCCTCGTTGTTGGGTTCGAACACCGCCCACTGGGTGCTGCGCAGCAGCGATTCTTCCAGGAACAGCGTCAGGCGGCGGACCGGGATGTATTTGTAGGCATCCTGCAGCTGGTCGGCACCGATCAGCGTGCGCGCGCCCCAGACCACCGGACCGACGATCGGGAAATTGCGCAGGCAGTTGATTCCCTTGGGATTGAGCTGCCCGTTTTCCTGATCGGTCAGGTTGACCTCCAGGCTGCTGACCCCCGAGAGTCCGGTGGCCTGACCGGCCGGAGCCTTCCAGATTCCGCGACCGATGTCGGTTGCGGCCATGATCCCGGCGATTGCCCCGCACGGCGCAAACACCGCCGGTTTGCCGCCCATCAGCAAGTCTTCCTTGATGATCCGCGGGAAATAGACCGCACAGTTGCGGGTCACTTCGATCCCGGAGGAGTTCATCCCGCTGATCCCGACCTGGCTGGGGTCGATATCCGAAAGCTTGCCCTGCTGGGCCAGGTTCTTCCACTGCACCGGCGGATCGACGATATAGAAGGCACGGCGGTTGGTGGCATACATTGCCGCCTGATCGCGCACCGCCGGATCGAGGTCCTGCATCGAATCCGGAACTTCGGGCAGGCAGCGCCGGTCGGGCGGAATGCACAGCAGGTTGAACAAGTCGGTATGTTCCAACTGGTACATGCCGGTCTTGGTGTCCTGATTGCCCATGTAGGTCAGCGGATCGAGGTAAGTGCCGTCGTTGCCGCCTGCGCCGCGCGCCACTGCGCCATTGCTGGGCGGAGTGGCCGACATCCGGTCAACCCGGACCAGGCCGGAATTGTCCAGCACCCAGTCAAGCCGGTTGGGGAACTGCGCGGCCTTGCCTTCCAGCTTGACCGCCAGGTTGAGGTAGCGTTCGCTGCGCACCGTGCGGCCAAGGCTGTCGCGCAGTTCGACCGTCAGGTTGAACAGATCGACCGCATCGATATCGTACTTCTTGAACTGCCTGGCGCTGGTGTCGCTGATCCCGGTGGTATCGACCGTCGCGAACAGCAGGTTGCCCCAGTCGCCCTGGTTGGCAGCACGCAGCGCCAGCGTGGGATAGAAAGTGATCTTGTTTGAGCCTGTGATCGAAGCAGGTGCTTCGGGCAGGAAATAGATCGTGCCCTGGCCGTCGGTAAAGCGCACCGAATAGACCAGCTCGCCATCGTCGATCGTGAAAGTATCGCCGATGTCGATCGTGCCCTGCTGGGGCATGCTGACCACCATTTTGGTGTCGCCCGGCTTGGCCCCGGTCTTGATCGTGACACCCAGCGGAGTCTTGCGGGCAAAGATCGGTGCGCAGCACAGGCAGAAGTCGGCCGGGTCGAGGTCATCGCCGGTATAGCTGCCGAACTGGACCGTGGCGGTCGTGCCGTCCTTGCTGAGCGTAGCGCCCGAGACGACATAGAGCGTCGGATCGTTGCCGATCGTGAACTGGTCGCCAATCATCGGCAGGACTGCGCCGTTGATCAGCAGCAGCGTGCCCTTGCTGGGGTCCTTCGAGTTGGGATCGAATTCCTCGATCTGCCAGCCGGTCGGCATCGGCAGCGCGGTGGGCGTGCTGATCGTCGCGGGGCCTGCGGTAACGGCTGGCTTGCCATAGACTTGCAGCGTCACTTGCAGGTTCGACGGATCGGTGCCGGTCACTTTGGGTTCGGCGATGATCGGATAGGAATTGGTGTCGTTGCCGATCGTCACCAGATCGCCCAGATCGGGCAGGCCGGTGCCGCCGTAGAGGTTTACCGTGCTGCCGCTGGCAGTCGCATTCCAGCCGCTGGGCGCATCGCCGGGCACGAAATCGAGCTGGGTGCAGCGGGCATAGTCATACATGATCCCCGGCGCGATGGTGATCTGGTCCGGTTTCTTCTTCGAGGGATCGCCCATGGTATAGCTGGTGACCAGATAGCTTACGCGCTTGTCACCGTTGAGATAGACCTTGAGCCCGACATCAGGCTCGCCGCCGCCGCCGGTCGTCGGCCGCGAGACCACCAGCGTGGTCGCGCCCTTGGCCGCGCTGGCATTGAGCAGCCAGTTATCGGGAAGCTCGGGCGGTGAGGGCGGATAGACCAGCCGGGCATAGCCATCGCCCTGGTTAGGCTCAAACAAGCGGGCAATGATCGCCTGCGATCCGCCATTGGCGAAGAAATCCTGCACCGCATAGCTGACCGGATAGTCGAACTGCAATCCGCCGTACTGCTGCTGGAAATCGCCGAAGCTGAAGATCGTCTGCGGCTCGTCGGTCGGGCCCACCGGGGTGCGGCCAACGAAAGCGGCGATGTTGGTGGCAACGGCGGCCACACCCCTCTGGGTCTGCGGCATTTCCGCGATGTAGACGCCGGGATAGGTTACTTCGATCGGCATGGAACTTCCTTCGCCTGACGGAAACTATTGGGTTTCAACGCGAATCTGGGACTGGGATCCGAATTTCCTAGCCGTTTATCGCTTGGCAGCTCTGCCAGAAGGTTTGATCGGCGGTGACCCTGGCCGTTTGTGCGGCGCTTTGGGCAGCGTAAATGGCCGTTGTCAGCTCGATGTTGGCAGACCTCAACGCGCCTTCTGCGGAAGCAAGCGCGCTGGCGGCGGCAGCCACGGCAGCCAGGAAGGCTTCGATGGCTTCCGCAACAGCCAACTGGAAAGTCATGTACCGTGCTATTCCGCCCGAAGGTGCCGAATCCATGTTGATCAGGGTGGGCTGGTAGACCGATTTGGCGGCGGTTACGGCGGCGTTCATCGTCCATTCGGCCGACTTGATCTGAAAATCATAGGCGGCGGTTGCCTGGTTCCAGGCGATTTCTGCCTGCGTCCATGCGAGCGTTGCGTTGGCGATGGCGCTTTGCAGACCCGAATCCGCGTCGCTGTAATCCTTCTCCTGCTGGGCGTGAAACGGGGTGTCCGGCGGTACATTCCCGGCCTTCTGCGTGTGCGTGGGCTCAATCTGGGCAGCCAGGTCCGTGAGGAGTTCATCGAGCTGTGCCGCGGCGGTGTGGGACAGCGCGTCGATTTCGGGAGTCGATGGAGTTACGGAAAAGCCATAGGCAACCGAGATCGCCTTGGTGACGGCATTGTCGATTGCGCTGGCGGAAGGGAAGCCTGTCGGCTCTTGCTTGTGGTGGCCTTCCTTCGAATCGCTCTTCTTTTTATCCGCCATGACCTATTTCTCCCGATATTCAGTCTATCTTCTGAGAAGATACGAGACTCAGAATTTCGGGGTGAAGATCAGTGCCAATAGGCATTCATGTCAAATTTTTTATGTAGAAGTTTCTGATCAATAAACTATCAAGCTATAAAATAGTTAACGACGAAATTAACTATAATTCAATTCTATTGATTACATTCTCAACATGAGGTTTACATCACTTAAATCAAAGCAATGCGAATTAAGTTGTTGTAAGTTTCGTGTCTCGAAATGATACAGGAATCGGGAAGACTATTTACTTCAAAGACAATAATGCAAATTAAATTCAAATACTTAACTGGAAAATCCAAGGAATCGACCAATCAGGAATCGATGCTGCGGCTGTATGTTGCGAGCAAATAAAAATCTGAACCTGTACTGCCTGACCGTTGATTTTTACGATCAGGGCGAGCCTGCGCTCGTTTGTGAACAGAAGACGCGCAGCGGCGTTGTCGGCGGCGACGAGGCGCGCTAGGCGGCGCAGGACTGCTTTCGATGGAGCTCCGCCGATGGACCGTGCCGCCCAATTCCACCAGCAGGCCTTGTCGATGGAGATCGTCATACGCCCGCTGACCGGCGCGGAGATTGCTGCCGCGATCGCCGATCTGGCCGCGCTGCGGATCGCGGTCTTTGCGGCTTACCCCTACCTCTACGATGGCGACGCGGCCTACGAGGCGGCGTACCTCAAGGAATTCGTCGCCGCGCCGGATGCGGTGCTGGTCGCAGCTTTCGCTGGCGCGAAGATCGTCGGCGCGGCCACCGCCAGCCCGATGTGGGCGCAAAAGGATGAATTCCGCGCGCCCTTCGAGGAACGCGGGATCGATACCGCCCACCTGTTCTATTTCGGTGAGAGCGTGCTGCTGCCGGACTATCGCGGGCTCGGGATCGGCCATGCCTTTTTCGACCACCGCGAGGCGCAGGCCAGGATCTGCGGAGCGAACGCCGCGACATTCGCGGCGGTGATCCGGCCCGGCGATCACCCGGCGCGGCCCGCGGGCCATGTTCCGCTCGACCTGTTCTGGACCAAGCGCGGCTATGCCCCGGTTGAAGGTTTCGTCACCCGGCTCGCCTGGAAGGAACACGGCGAGGTGGTGGGGAGTGTCAAGCCGATGCAATACTGGATGCGTGAACTATGACCCGTTTCACGATTGCCGCCGCGCAATATCCGATCGAGCAGTTGGAAAGCTGGTCGGCGTATGAGGCCAAGCTGACTCGCTGGATCGAGGAGGCGGCCAGGGGCGGGGTTAGCCTGGCTGTGTTCCCCGAATATGGAGCGATGGAGCTGGCGGCGCTCGATGCGACAACGATGGGCCACTTGAGTGCCTGTTTGGGTACGCTGGCCGGTCGCTTGAGTGACATCGATGCACTGCACCAGGACCTCGCGGTGAAGCACGGGATGCACGTGCTCGCGGCCTCGGTTCCTGCCGCAATTCCAGGTGGCTTCGTCAACCGCGCGCGGCTGTTCGCGCCCGGCGGCAAAGTGGGCGTGCAGGACAAGCTGGTGATGACCCGGTTTGAGCGCGAGGAGTGGTTCATCTCGGCCTCCGGCCCATTGCGACTGTTTGAGACTTCGCTTGGCAAGATCGGGATAAACATCTGCTACGACAGCGAATTTCCCCTGCTTGCCCGCGCCCAGGTGGAGGCCGGGATGGAGCTTTTGCTGGTCCCCAGCTGTACTGACAGCGAGCATGGCTATTGGCGCGTGCGCCTCGGCGCACAGGCCCGCGCGCTGGAGGGGCAATGCTATGCCGTCCAGTCGCCCACCGTCGGAAGCGCCGACTGGAACCCGGCGGTGGACGTCAACCGCGGCGCTGCCGGGGTCTTCGGCCCACCCGACCGCGGCATGCCAGCCAATGGCGTGGTGGCGCTGGGCGAAATGGACAAGGGCCAGTGGCTCTTTGCCGATGTCGACCTGGCCAAAGTGGCCGAACTGCGCGCCGATGGCGGGGTGCTCAATGCGCGCCACTGGGCCGAGCAACCCGGCGCCGTGCGCTTGCCCCCGGTCGAGGTAGTGGACTTGCGCTAAAGCCTTGGGCAACATGGCGCGATGCTGAGATACTTCGCCCCGCTCGCCCTGCTGCTTGCCGCCCCGGCGCTCGCCCAAACGCCCCCGCCAGCTGCGCAGCAACAGGTGGTTGAGGCCGAGCTGGCCAAAGCCCCCAAGGGCACGCGGTTTGGCCTGCTGGTGGTCGATGATGCCGGGAACGTGGTGGTCGCGATCAATCCGGATCAGCGCTTCATCCCGGCCTCCAACACCAAGATGTTCACCACCGCCGCCGCCTATGCCTTGCTGCCGGGGATGGATCAGCCGGATGCCGTGGGCGGCACGCGGGTGGTGCTGGCACCGGGCAAGCGCAAGGGCGCACCCAATGCGGTGCTGGTCGGGCGCGGCGATGCGCGGATGTCGGCCGCGCCTGACTGCAAGGTTGATTGCCTGGCGACGCTTGCCGATGCTGTCGCGGCGAAGACCAAAGTGGTCGGCGATGTGGTGGGTGATGCCAGCTGGTTTCCCGACCAGCGCTGGAGCCCAGGGATGAGCTGGAACAATTTCGGCTCCAACGATGCCACCGCAATGTCCGCGCTGAGCCTCGACAGCAATGAGCTGACGGTCAGGGCCACGCCCGGACCAGTGGGCAAGCCGCCGCTGCTCGTGGTGCCACCCTATGTCACGATTGAGAACCGCGCGGTCACGATCCCGGCCGGGGGGAAGGGACGGCTGGTGCTGGAGCACACGGTCAACTCGCGCAGCTACCGGCTCTACGGCGAAATCGCTGCCGACGCTGGCGAATGGCGTGACCGGATCGGGATCGACGATCCGGCACACTTTGTCGCCTGGACTTTTGCCGGGATGCTCAGGGCGCGGGGGGTCAAAGTGACCGGCACTGTGCGCGGATCGTACCGCCCGGTGGAGTTGGTGGACGACCCCGATTATCGCCAGAAAGCGGGCATCGCTGCTGCCTGGGATCAGGTTGACGCCCCGCCGCTGGCCGCACTCCAGCCGCCTCCGCTGGCCGCAAGTGTGGTGGTGATCAACAAGGACAGCAACAACCACAACGCCGATGCTGCTGCGCCGGGTGGCGAGGCATGACAGCGGCAGCGGTCGCTCGACGATGGCCTGGCCGATCAGCGGGACTTGCTTGAGAAGGCCGGTATTCCCCGCGCCGGTTTTGACTTCTCCGACGGCAGCGGCATGTCCACCTACAACCGCGTCAGTCCGCGCGCTGGTGTTGCCTTGCTGCGCTGGATCGATAGCCAGCCCTGGGGCAAGGCCTGGTATGCCTCGTTGCCGGTGGCCGGGGTGGACGGCACGCTGAGGCACCGCTTCATCGGCTCGCCGCTGGCAAGCAATCTCATCGCCAAGACCGGCACGCTTAACGCTACCTATGCGCTGTCGGGCACGTTCCGCGCGGCCAGCGGCAAGCGGCTGACTTTTTCGTTCTTCGCCAATGATGTGCCCAATGGCGCGCCTGCGATCCCGGCGATGGAGGCGGTGCTGCTGGCGCTCTATGCCGCCAACTGACCAGCTTGTTGCCCTGCCACAACAGATTCGGACCGAGCTTGCCAATTCCGTCTCCATTCGGGATCTTTTTTTCTGCTCCCTCTGGCTTTGGCGGACGCACTTGATAGTCTTGCGGGATGAATCGGTGTTCAGCAGCGGTTCGGGGCAATCTTTGGGGGTAACCATGACTCTTCGCACGCTTGCGCGCGGCATTCTTGCCAGCTCGGTTTCGCTTGTCGCTTTCGCTTCGCCCGCGCTGGCCCAGACGGCGTCCAGCGTGTCCAGCCCCAACGCGGCCGACAGCGGTAAAGAGGCCGCGATCGTGGTCACCGGATCGCGGATCAAGCAGGATCCGACCAAGAGCGCGCTGCCGCTGCAGGTGATCAGCAGCGTCGATATCGAGAAGAACGGCCTGGCCAACCCGGAACAGCTCAACATGTTCCTGACCAGCAACGGCAGCGGGGCGGATAACCTGGCCTCGAACGCCGACGTGGTCACCGGCGCGCAGCGCGGCACCAACGGGCTTTCCGCCGCCAACCTGCGCGGGCAGGGCAGCGCATCCACCCTGATCCTGCTCAACGGCCGCCGCGTGGCCGCACACGGGCTTTCGGGCGGCGCGGTTGACGTCAACCAGATTCCTTATGCCGTGATCGAGCGGGTCGAAATCCTGAAAGACGGCGCCTCGGCGATCTATGGCACCGACGCGATCGGCGGGGTGATCAACTATATCACCAAGAAGAATTTCACGGGCTACAGCCTGGCCGGATCGACCGACATCACTCAGCACGGCGGCGGCAACATCTATCGCCTGTCCGGGCTGATGGGCATTGGCGATCTGAACGAAGACGGCATCAACGTGATGGGCGGGGTCTCCTACAGTTGGAACAAGATCCTGCGCGGCAATCAGCGCGATTTCGTCAACACCAACCAGCCATTGCGCGGGCTGTCGGTCGATACGCGCGGCACGCCGATCGCGACACTGTTCAACATTGGTGCGAACGTGAACCAGAACCCCAATGGTTCGATACTGGCCGGGTTGACTTTGCCTTCGCCGGCAAATGCTGCCTCGAACCTTGCCGGAGGCGGGATAAACCCTCTCGATCTGCCGGGCGGCGCGGGCTGCGATACAATGGACGGCGGCATGGCTTATGACTGGGAGCTGTGGGCCAACGCGGGTGCTTACTATGCCTGCGCCTGGGATACCGGCCGTGCGGCGGTGATCCAGCAGCCGATTGAGACCTTGACCTACTACACCAAAGCGACGGTCAACCTGGGCGGCGGGCATCAGCTATTCGCCGAAGTGACTGGGTCGGACGCGGATTCGGCCAAGAGTTTCAGCAATGCCCAGCTTACGGCCAACACCACCAACCTGCCCTGGGCCTATCCAATCAACCCGCTGACTGCACCGACCTACAACGCGATCTACGACCAGCTTGCAGCGCTGTTCCCCGCGATCGGCGCGGTCGGGGACCGGACGATCGACGCGACGGGTCGCTATGGCCGTCCGCTGTCGGGTCGGTGGCGCTGCGTAGCTTGCGGACCGCGCGAATATGAAACCAACAGCAAGACATTGCGTGCCTATGTTGGGCTCGAAGGTCAGCTGCCGTTTGGTGGCTGGGACTATCACATCGGTGCCTCGCATTCGGAAAGCGAAACCAAGTCACGGCTTGGTTCGGGTTATTACTATCGCGGCACGTTGGACAATGACCCTGCGACACTGGCCAATGAAGCGGGAATGTCTGATTCGCGGGCTCCCATCGCCCCGGGGGCAACCACCGCAGGCTTGGTCGGGCTGATCAACTCAGGAATCCTCAACCCGTTCTCGCTGGAGCAGAGCGCGGCGGCGATGTCCGGACTGCAAGCCATATCGGCCGAGGGAACCACGCTTTACGGCGGGCGCTACACCGTCAAGCAGATCGACGCGTCGGTTTCGGGTGCGCTATTCGACCTGCCGGGTGGCCCGCTGCAAGTGGCGCTGGGCGTCGATTGGCGGCGGGAGAGCTACAGCTTCAACGGTTCGGCGGCGGCCGCCACCAACCAGCCGGTGATCTTTCTGGCCGCGTTTGACAACGTCAACGCGCTGACCCCCAAGACCCGCACGGTCAAGGCGGCCTATGCCGAAGTCGATCTGCCGATCCTCGATATCCTGCAAGTCACCGCAGCGCTGCGGCTTGACGATTACACCGGCTTTGGCACCACCACCAATCCCAAGGTTTCGGCCAAGTTCACGCCGATGGACTGGCTGATGTTCCGCGGGTCCTATTCCACGGGCTTCCGCGTTCCCAGCTTCAACCAGATCTTCAACGGGGTGACTGTCAGCCCCTATTCGGGCAGCGATCTGGCCGATCCGGTGGCCTGCCCGGGCGGGGTGCCGACCAGCGCCTACCTTTCGGGCCTGCCTTGCGCGATCATCCGTCCGGAAATCGCGACCGGCGGCAATCTCAACCTTGGGCCTGAAAAGGCCAAGATGGGCAGTGTCGGCGTGGTCCTGCGGCCGCATCCCAAATGGAGTGTCTCGGCCGACTGGTGGATGATCAACGTCGACAACACCATCGCGATCCTGACCCTGCGCCAGCTGATCGACAACGCATCGCTGTTCCAGGCCAACTTCATCCGCGATGGGTCCAACCAGATCGTGCTGATCGACCAGCGCTGGGTCAACGCCGGGGCGCGCCGCACCCAGGGGATCGAATTTGCGCTGCGCGGCGGGTGGGAGCTCAGCGGTGAGCGCAGCATCTCGGTGGGGATGGACGGCACGCTGATGCTCAAGAAGCGTGAGAAGCTGATCGACAACCCCTCGCTGCCGTTCGGGCCCAGCCAGATCGGAGTGTTCACTTTTGCCGGCGATCTGGGCCTGCGCTGGAAGCACAATGCCTGGGTGAACTATTCGACCAAAGACTTCGACGTCCAGCTGACCCAGGTCTACCGGGCCGGCTATGCCAACCAGAAGCTGCCCGGGATTGCCAACGGCACGGTCACCCGGCCGGACTTCAACGAACGGGTCAAGCCCTACATGATCTATAACCTGGCTGTCGGGATCACCGCGTTCAGCCCGGACTTCCGGATCAATGTGGGGATCAAGAACCTGTTCGATACCGATCCGCCGTTTGCGATCACTTACGATGGCAACACCGGTGCCGGATCGAGCTGGGAACCGCGCGTGGCCGATCCGCGTGGACGCTCGTTCAACGTTGGAGTGGAAGTGCGCTTCTAGGTCCCACTGCCAAGACCATGAGAAGGGACGCCCAGCACAGCTGCGGCGTCCCTTTTTCATGTAAATTATTGAATGGGCGAGAGGTTGTTCGTTAACGCAGGCTTTACCATAGTTCATTAAGATGTGCAGCAGGGTCGAACAACAGGCGCTTTTGCTTGCCATGAACAGTGAACCGCAATTCCAGCAGACCAGCGGCCGCCGCGCCGATCGGCGGCGCTATCGGGCTGATGTGCAGTTTCGCGCGGGAACCCGGCGCGCCAATGTGCAGGTGCAGGACATCTCTGAACTGGGCGCCCGTATTTCGGGTGTATTCCTGGTCCGCGAGGACGACCGCTTCTATCTCAAGATCGGTTCGCTCGAGCCGATCGAAGCAAGGGTGGCCTGGGTCACCGATTTCGAGTTCGGCTGCGAATTTCTGCGTCCGCTCAACCCGGTTATCTTCGACGCAATCACCCGCTCCGCCTGAGGCGATATTGCAGTAGGGAGGTGCCCGGTCCATATCGCGGGCATGACTGCCGGTACCTCATTCAACAACGATGGCTGGTCCGCTCCGGCCGCGGATCCGCGCGGCGGTGGCGGCGTTCTGGCGCGGCTGTGGAGTGCCAGCGCGGCGCGGCTGGTCGATCGGATCGACCGGGGGCTGGTGGCCGGGACGCTGCATGCCACGCTGCCTGACGGCTCAACGCGCACGCTGGGCGGCCGCGCACCGGGGTTTGAGGCTACGGTTACCCTGCATGCCTGGCGCGGGCTGGTGCGGGTGGCAAGGGCCGGTTCGGTCGGGCTCTACCAGGCGTGGGAAGCGGGCGAGTGGTCAAGCCCCGATCCGGTTCAGATGTTCGCGCTGTTTGTCGCCAATGCCGATGCGCTGGGTGGCCTCGCGCGGGCCCACGGCCCCTGGCGCTGGGCGGGGCGGCTGGTGCATTGGCTGCACCGCAACACCCGCCGCGGATCGCAGCGCAACATCCACGCCCATTATGACCTGGGAAATTTCTTCTACGCGGCCTGGCTCGATCCCGAGCTGGTCTATTCAAGCGCGCGCTATGCCTGCCCTGGGCAGGATCTGGCGGCGGCCCAGCAGCACAAGCTTGAGACAATCGCCAAGCGGTTGCAGGGCGCGAAGACCGTGCTCGAGATCGGCTGCGGTTGGGGCGCGCTGGCGCAGCACCTGCACGATAAGGGCATGCAGGTCACCGCGATCAGCCTGTCCGATGCCCAGCTGGACTGGGCGCGGCAGCAGCGGTCACCGGCAATCGACTTTCGCAAGCAGGATTACCGCGATGTCACCGGCCAATTCGATGCAATTGCCAGTGTCGAAATGGTCGAGGCCGTTGGCCGCGAATACTGGCCGGACTACTTTGCCTGCCTGGCGCGCTGCCTGACGAGCGGCGGGCGCGCCGCGATCCAGTACATTGCGATCCGCGAGGAACTGTTCCCGGCCTATGCCCGCAGCGCCGACTTCATCCAGTCCTACATTTTCCCCGGCGGCATGCTGGTGAGCGAGGCCGAATTCCGGCAGCTGGCGGCAGGGCACGGGCTGGACTGGCGCGATCAGCAAGACTTCGCGCTCGACTATGCCGATACGCTTGAGGCTTGGCGGGAAAAGTTCGACCGGGCGATCGCCCAAGGGTGCCTGCCGCCGCACTTCGATGCCCGGTTTCAGCGGCTCTGGCGGTTTTACCTGATGTATTGTGAAGGCGGCTTCAGGGGCGGCGGGATCACCGTCGCGCAGGTGACTCTGGTCAAGGTCTGAACGAGTTCCGCCCGGGCACGGCGAATCGCGTGTTATGGGGGGTAAGGGACACGGCGGTTCGTATCCGCACCCGGGCGGATCGGGACCTTCCGGTCAGGCGACCGGACGGAAGGAACTGTTGGCCTGCCAGCGCGACAGGATGTTGTCGTGGACGATCGGGCTGAGCAGCTTGTCGAAAGCACAACCGACCAGGCTGTTGTCCCACCAGACCACTTCGCTCTGCAGCGATTCGATCCCCGGCAGGGTCAGCCAGCAGACGGTACCAGGGATCATCCGGTTTACCGCCGCGCCGCAGAACCCGCTCAGCGAAAGGTCGTGGATCACGGTTTGAAAGCCCCGTCCACCGGACATCCGCAAAGTCGCCGGGATCGCCACGCGGGTGCGCGGCGCGCTGCGGTCCTCCTGCGCGGCGGAGAAATATGGGTCTTTGGTAAGCAACAGATGTTCGCTCATCGACGCGCCCCTCGACAGTTTGCCTTTCCGGAACCTTTCCCGGCAGGATTTGCAAAGTATCGCTGCCTGCGGTTGCCGTGCTGTTATGAGGGAGGGTTAACACTTTCGCGGTGCGGGCTGGCAAACTGTTCACCAAGCAGTGACAGCAAGCGTTCAGCCACCACTTCCGGCAGCTTGACCGAGGCGGGGTCTTCGCCAGGGTAAGCCTTTGCCCGCATTGCGGTTCTGGTTGCGCCGGGATCGACGATCGCGACCCGCACTTTCGACGTGTTGCGGGTTTCTTCGGCGTAGCAAGTAACCAGCACTTCGGCCGCCGCCTTGCTGGCGGCATAAGCGCCCCAATAGGCCCGCGGCGCGCCGACCACGCTGGTGGTCAGGTGCACGAAGCGCGGATCGTCGCTGGCCTTGAGCAAGGGATCGAACCGCGCGATCAGGGCCTGCACAGCCAGCGCGTTAACGGTCAGCGCCTTGGAAAACTGGGTCTGATCGATATCGCGCACCGCAGTCAGTTCGGGCAGGACCGCGGCGCAGTGAACAAGAATGTCGAGCTTGCCCCAGCGTTCGGCCACGGCATTGGCCAGCCGGGCGATCCCGTCGCCGTCGGTCAGGTCAACCGGAGCAATCGTGGCGCTGCCGCCGGCCTGAAAGATCGATTCTTCGACCTCTTCCAGCGCCTTGGCAGTGCGCGCGGTGAGCACGACATGCGCGCCCGCTGCGGCCAGTGCCTTGGCGGTCGCCGCGCCAATTCCTGCGCTTGCGCCGGTGACCAGCGCGATCTGCCCGGAAAGCTGCGTCATGCGACCTTGCCGACCGGCAGCGGCAACTGGCCCTCATCGGCCTCGCGTTCGGCCAGGTCGGTCAGGCGGGTGGGATAGTCGCCGGTGAAGCAGGCGTCGCAGTGCTGCGGGCAGGCATTGTTGCGGCTGGCTTCACCGACCGCGCGGTAGAGCCCATCAATCGAGACGAAAGCCAGGCTGTCGGCAACGATGAACTTGGTCATTTCCTGCACGTCCATCCGCGCCGCCAGCAGCTTGTGCCGTTCGGGGGTATCGACGCCATAGAAGCACGAATGCTGGGTCGGCGGGCTGGCGACCCGCATGTGCACTTCCTTGGCGCCGGCATCGCGCATCATCTGCACGATCTTCATGCTGGTGGTGCCGCGCACGATCGAATCGTCGATCAGCACGATCCGTTTGCCTTCCACCAGCGCGCGGTTGGCGTTGTGCTTGCGTTTGACGTCGGCGTGGCGCGCACCGTCGCTCGGCTGGATGAAGGTGCGGCCGACGTAGTGCGAGCGGATGATCCCCAGTTCGAACGGGATGCCGCTTTCCTGGGCATAGCCGATTGCCGCGGGCACGCCGCTGTCGGGCACCGGGATCACCAGATCGGCTTCGACCGGGGCTTCCTTGGCCAGTTCCTTGCCGATTGCCTTGCGCACTTCGTAGACCGACTGTCCGCCCATTACCGAATCCGGGCGGCTGAAATAGACATGTTCGAAGATGCACGGGCGCGGCGGACTGTCGCCGAACGGGTGGTGGCTGGTCAGGCGGCCATCTGCGCGAACCTCGATGATTTCCCCGGGCTGGACCTCGCGGACAAACTCTGCGCCAACTACGTCCAGCGCCACGCTTTCGCTGGCGAAGACCGTTGCGTCCCCGATCTTGCCCATCACCAAGGGGCGGATCCCCAGCGGATCGCGGCAGGCGATCATCCGCTTGGGAGTCATGCAGATCAGCGAATAAGCCCCCTCGATCATCCGCAAAGCATCGACCAGCCGGTCCATCAGGGTCGGATAGCGGCTGGTCGCGATCAGGTGGAGGATAACCTCGGTGTCCGAAGTAGACTGAAAAATCGCGCCCTTGTCCACCAGCTCATGCTTGAGGTGCATGGCATTGGAAATGTTGCCATTGTGCGCCACCGAAAAGGCTCCGCGCGCCAGATCGGCGTGGAGCGGCTGGACATTGCGCAGCCCCTGGCCGCCAGTGGTCGAATAGCGCACGTGGCCGCTGGCCATTTCGCCGGGCAGTTCGGCAAACATGCTGGCATCGGAAAAGACTTGGGCCACATGCCCCAGACCGCGCCGCGCGAAGAAGTCCTTGCCGTCATAGCTGACAATGCCGACGGCTTCCTGGCCGCGGTGCTGCAAGGCGTGCAGCCCCAGCGCGGTCATCGCCGCGGCTTCGCGCGTGCCGATCACGCCGAAAATGCCGCACTCCTCGCGCAGCTTGTCACCGTCTGCGTCAAGGAAGGGATGGGTAAGGTTCATGGGATTCGCTTGGCCCTGTGATCGCCCTGTCGCGCCGCCTTTGGCGGGGTTCGCCGCCAAAGGCAAGGCCGCGTGCGCGTGCACTCAACAAGCAATTGAATTGCACGCGATTTGACTTGCCCAAACAGGGTCTGATCGCGCAGCATCGCACGGCACATTCCGGAGGTGAAACAATGAAGCGCATCGCGATCGTTCTGGCAGCCCTGCTTGGCACAGCCGCACCGGCCAGCGCCGCCAATCCCGCAAGTAGCGGTGAGATTGAATTGCACATCGAAGCAGTGGGTGAAGCGCTGCCGCGATCGGCCAGCGTCGTGTTCGAGATTCAGGCTACAGGCGAAAACCCGGCCGCTGCCGAACGCGGCCTGGCTGCGGCCAAGGCCGATCTGACGCGCAAGTTTGGCGAGATCGGGATCAAACCGCAACAGATCACGTTTAATGACATGAATTCCGATCTTTATCCGCCACCGATTGCGATTGCGACCGTTCCGGTCGCGGCCCCTGCGCCGCCTGCGCCGCCTGCGCCGCCGGCCAAGCCCGACAAGGTTCAGCCAGTCGCCGTGGCAGTCGCTCCTCCGCCGCCCGTTATCAGACCGGTAGTTCCTCCGCCGAAACCCAAGGATTCAAAGCGCAGCACAGTGACAATCGCGCTCGACGATCTGGGCAAGCTTGAAGCGGTCAAGACCAAGGCGCGCGATATTTCGCGCACCAACTATCGCGCGCCCACCGTCATCTATGCCCAGCGCAATCCGGCTGAGGCGCGCGACGAGGCCGTGGCCAAAGCGATTGCCCAGGCCCGGACCGAGGCGGATCGCTATGCCGGGGCCATGGGTTACAAGGTCGTGCGGATCACCCGCGTCAGCAATGCCAAGCCGGTGCTGAACGTGCCAGATCTGGTGCAGATGATATTCAACTTCGATCGCCGCACCGGCGATTCCGAGCGGCAGATGGCGGCAGTCTGGGCCGGTGTGGCGATCGATTTCGTCATCGCCCCCAAGTAGCGCACAGGCGGGCGCCCTTGCCAGCGGCAGGGCGCCCGCCTAAACCCCGCGCCAAGTATCGGACATCGCGCGAGGACTTTCCTTGATCCTATCCCCTTTCGAATGGACCATCGCCCGGCGCTATATGCTGCCCGGCCGGGGCGAGGCGTTTATTGCGCTCGTCGCGGGGATCAGCCTGGTTGCGGTCTCGCTGGGGGTGGCCGCGCTGGTGATCGTGATGAGCGTGATGAACGGCTTTCGCGCCGAGCTGTTCGACAAGATCGTCGGGCTGAACGGCCATGCCGTGGTCCAGGCCTATGGCGGACGGATCGAGAATTGGCGGGACTTGCTCAAAGAGGTCAAGGCGACCCCCGGCGTTACCCATGCCTCGCCGCTGATCGAGCAGCCGCTGCTGACCAGCTTCAACGGTCGGGTCGAGGCGATCTTCGCGCGAGGTCAGACTCAGGAAGACATCAACGGCCTGACCCCAAAGCTGGTCGCGGGCCGCCTCGACAGCCTCAAGCCCGATGCCTACGAAGTGGCGATCGGATCGCAGTTGGCGCAAAATCTGGGTGCGCGGGTGGGCGATTCCATCACCATCATCAACCCGCAAGGCCAATCGACCCCATTCGGCACGGTCCCGCGGCAGATCGCATACCGGGTGGCGGCGATTTTCGAGATCGGGGTTTACGAATTCGACCAGCGCTATGTGGTCATGCCGATGCAGGATGCGCAGACTTTGCTGCTGGCCGGCGATGCGGTGGGGATGATCGAGGTCAAGGTCGAAGATCCCAACGAGGCAGCCGAAACGCTGCTGCCGATCAGCGAGAAGTATGCCGGACAAGCGGTGGTGACCGATTGGAAGACGATGAACGCTAGCTTTTTTGAAGCCCTGGTGGTGGAACGCGTGGCGATGTTCGTGGTGCTGTCGATCATCGTGCTGGTGGCGGTGTTCAACATCCTCTCCAGCCTGATCATGCTGGTCCGCGCCAAGACCCGCGACATCGCGATCCTGCGCACGATGGGTGCCTCGCGCAAATCGATCCTCAAGATCTTTGTGGTGCTGGGATCGCTGATCGGGGCGGCTGGAACGCTGGCGGGGCTGGGGCTGGGCTTTGTCTTCCTCTATTTCCGGCAGTCGGTGGTGCGCTTTGTCGAACTGGTGACCGGGCAGAACCTGTGGGACCCGACGATCCGCCTCCTGACCGAACTGCCCAGCCGCAGCGATCCGGTAGAGATCACCGTGATCGCGCTGATGGCGCTGGTGTTCAGCTTCCTCGCCACACTTTACCCCGCGTTCAAGGCGGCCTCGACCGACCCGGTGCAGGTGCTGCGTTATGAGTGAGCCGGTGATCAAACTCAGCGGGCTGACCCGCAGTTTTGAGCAAGGCGGGGTGCGGATCGACGTGCTGCGCGGGGTCGATCTGGCGATCGCCCCGGGCGAATTGGTGGCGCTGCTGGGTCCCTCGGGATCGGGCAAGTCCACCTTGCTGCAAGCAGTAGGGCTGCTTGAGGGCGGCTTTGGTGGAAGCATTGCGATCGCGGGGGTTGATGCCACCGGGCTCAATTCCGACCAACGCACCGAAGTGCGCCGCAGCTTTGTCGGATTCGTCTATCAATTCCACCACTTGCTGGCCGATTTCAACGCGCTGGAAAATGTGGTTCTACCGCAACTGGTTGCGGGCACTTTGCAAAGCGCGGCTGAAGAGCGCGCGCGCGAACTGTTGACCGCGCTGGGGCTTGGCGAACGGCTTGACCACCGGCCCAGCCAGCTTTCGGGCGGCGAGCAGCAGCGCGTTGCCGTGGCCCGCGCGCTGGCCAACAAGCCAGTGCTGGTCCTGGCCGACGAGCCGACTGGCAACCTCGACGAAAAGACCGCCGACCGCGTGCTTGAACAGTTCCTCGAACTGGTCCGCGGCACCGGCAGCGCGGCCCTGGTCGCCACGCACAACGAACGCCTTGCGGCCAAGATGGACCGGGTTGTTCGTTTGCATGAAGGAGTCCTCGCATGACCACGATCGCCGATTTCACCGCCGAAATGCCGGGCGGCAAGCAGGTCAAGCTGGCCGACAAGCTGGGCAAGGTACTGCTGGTGGTCAACACCGCCAGCAAGTGCGGCTTTACTCCGCAGTACGACGGGCTGGAAGCTCTGCACCAGAAGTACGGTGCGCAAGGCTTTGAAGTGCTGGCCTTTCCCTGCAACCAGTTCGGCGCGCAGGAACCGGGCAGTGCGGACCAGATCGAGGAATTCTGCAAGGTCAACTTCGGGCTCAGCTTCCCGCTGATGGCCAAGGTCGAAGTCAACGGCGCCAAGGAACCTCCGCTCTATTCCTGGCTCAAGAGCGAGGCCCCGGGGCTGATGGGGACACGTTCGATCAAGTGGAACTTCACCAAGTTCCTGGTCGGCCGCGATGGCAAAGTGGTGCGGCGTTACGCTCCGAGCGACAAGCCTGAGAGCATTGCCAAGGACATCGAAAAGCTGCTGTAATCCTCCCCAGAGAAGGATCTGCGGCTATCCCCTAGGCGCCAAGGCCGAATGGATTCAGCATCGTCATGGCCATGGAATTGGTCACAGCGAACAAAATGAGCGATCCGACAACAACGGCTGCCGTAAAGACAGGGGCCTTGTCTTGAGGGATCTTCAACAGCGGCGTGGAACCCTGATAGAACAGGAAAATTCCATAGAGCAGGCCGATGATCGAAAGGGGCGCAGCGGTCGGAACAATAGCGAGAACGCCGGCGATCCAGTAGGGCGTCAAAGCGGCTGCGGCGAGTTTGAATGCTCCAATGCGGCTGGCCTCACCCTCAAACTTCGGTGCCAGAAACTCGGCCAAAAATGCCGAGCCAATCAGCGCGATGAAATTGAGGACGAAGCTCCAGATGGCGAGCTTGGTCAGGCTGAGAAGGCCAAAATGAAAAGTGCCAAAGAACAGGCTTAGGCCGACAAACATCGCAACCGGACCGATCGCCGCCAGCGGCAAGGCA
>PNJT01000005.1 GCA_013822005.1 Novosphingobium sp.
CTCGGCCGCTTTCACCGGTGACAAAGTGATCGGCGCGATCCTGTTCGAACGCACCATGGACGGCGCGGTCGATGGCGTTCCCACTCCGGCGGCGCTGATCGCCAAGGGCGTGGTGCCCTTCATCAAGATCGACAAGGGCCTGGAAGACGAAGCCAATGGCGTCCAGCTGATGAAGCCGATGCCCGAACTCGATGCGCTGCTGGCGCGTTCGAAGGCGTTGGGTGTCTTTGGCACCAAGGAACGCTCGGTGATCAATTCGGCCAATGCCGCTGGCATCGCCGATGTGGTTGCGCAGCAGTTTGAAATTGGCCGTCAGGTGCTCAGCCACGGCATGATGCCGATGCTCGAGCCCGAGATCAACATCAAGAGCGACACCCGCGCGGCCTGTGACGCGCTGATGCTGGCCGAGATCCTCAAGCACCTTGATGGGATGAGCGAGCAGGTAATGCTCAAGCTGTCTCTGCCGGTGGTGCCGGGCACGTTCGATCCGCTGGTCAGCCACCCCAAGGTGCTGCGCGTGGTCGCGCTGTCGGGCGGTTACAAGCGCCCCGAAGCCTGCGTCGAACTGTCGAAGAACAAGGGCATCATCGCCAGCTTCAGCCGCGCGCTGCTCGAAGACCTGCGCGCGCAGATGAACGACGCCGAATTCGACGCCGCGCTGGGCGAAGCGATCGACGCGATCTACAAGGGTTCGACTGAGAAGAACTGATCGGCTAGGGGGCTGGCATGACCCAATGCCAACTCTACCTGATCTCCCCGCTCGATGTCTCCGGCGCTTTCCCGGACCGGCTAGCCCGAGCCTTGGACGCCGGGCCGGTCGCGGCGTTCCAGTTCCGCGTCAAGGACATCGACGAGCATCAGGCCGCAAAGCTGGCCGAGCCGCTGCAGGCGATCTGCGCGGAGCGCGAGGTGGCGTTCATCGTCAACGATTCGATCGCGCTGGCCAAACGGATCGGGGCCGATGGGGTGCATCTGGGGCAGGGCGACGGCGATGTACGGGATGCCCGCGCGCGGCTGGGCAAGGAGGCGCAAATCGGCGTCACCTGCCACAACAGCCGCGATCTGGCGATGGAAGCCGGTGAGGCCGGGGCCGACTATGTTGCTTTCGGGGCGTTCTTTCCCACGCAAACCAAGGACACCGATCACCGCGCCGAGCCCGAACTGCTCACCTGGTGGCAGAACCTGATGGAGCTTCCTTGCGTCGCGATCGGCGGGATCACACCGGAGAATTGCGCTCCTTTGGTCGAGGCCGGAGCCGATTTCCTGGCGGTCAGCCACGCGGTCTGGGGCGGCGACGAGGCCGCTGCGGTGCGGGCCTTCGCACGAATTCTGGGTGGGGATTGAGCGTTCAAAGCAGTTGACCTACGCAAATTCATGGAGTTGGTTAACGCCATGACGCAGGCGCGCCTGCCACGGAGGGGTTGATCATGGCTGAGAACGAACCGAACGCAGAGGTTGATGTCACCAAGGCCTGGGCCGCAACGCAGGACCAGAAAGGCCAGGCGAAGAAGCTCAGAATCTATGCCGCGCTGTGCTGGGTGGTGGCAATCGGGACCGAGATTGGCGGAATCGTCATGCTTAAGCAGGGCAAGTTCCAGTCGGGCAACATGGCGCTGCTGATCGGCCTGCTGGTGGTGATCGCGGCCTTCGCGATCGGCGGCAGCCTGATGTGGAAGGCCGCCAACCGCCACGATCCGGCCAGCCGCGCCGATGGTTTCCGCTTCTTCGTCCAGAACCAGCTGGGCGCGATCATCACGGTCCTGGCGTTCCTGCCGCTGCTTGTCCTGATCTTCATGGACAAGGACATGGATCCCAAGAACAAGAAGATTGTCGGCGGCGTCGGCGTGGTGCTGGCCTTGCTCGCGACCACGATCGGGATCGATTTCAATCCGGCCTCGGTCGAACAGTACACTGAGGACATGAATCTCTGCGCCAGCCAGATCAAGAGCGGCCAGCCGACCACTGCCTGCTCGCCCGCGGTGGCTGAGCAAGCCAAGGACATCGCTCGCGATTCCGCGGCGGTGGCCGATGCGACCAAGACCGCCGCCAACCCGGGCGGGGTCGATACGGTCTATTGGATCGCGTCGGAAAAACCGGGTGAGAAAGCCTCTGACCAGCGCGTCTTCCACTTGTGCGCCGATGTCACGCCCTTGCGCGGCAAGCAGGTCAAGAGCGGTTCGGTGACCGAAGCCTACAAGGAAAACGCCACCCGCATCACCAAGCAGATCCCGATGGAACAGCGCCAGTGCGGGTTTGGGGCTCCGGCTCCGGCCAAGGCGGAAGCCACGACTGCGCCTTAAGACCGCCTTAAGACCGCATAGTAACAGAACACGAGGGGGTACCGGGCTATGACTACACCGACCAGTCCCAAGGAAATGACCCTGCGCGGGATCGTGCTGGGCGCGCTTCTGACCGTTATCTTCACCGCTGCCAACGTCTATCTGGGGCTCAAGGTGGGCCTGACTTTCGCCACCTCGATCCCGGCTGCGGTGATCTCGATGGCGGTGCTCAAGATCTACGCGGATTCGACGATCCAGGAAAACAACATCGTCCAGACCATCGCCTCATCGGCGGGGACACTGTCGGCGATTGTCTTCGTGCTTCCGGGTCTGGTCATGATCGGCTGGTGGCAGGGCTTTCCCTATTGGCAATCGGTGGCGATCATCGCGATCGGCGGGGTCCTGGGGGTGATGTATTCGGTGCCGCTGCGCCGTGCGCTGGTGACCGGTTCCGACCTGCCCTATCCCGAAGGCGTGGCCGCGGCCGAAGTGCTCAAGGTTGGGTCCGGGGTAGGCGGTGCGGAAGAGAATGCCCGCGGCCTGCGCGCAGTGATTTTCGGCACGGTGATTGCGCTGGGCCATGCTTTTCTGGCCAAGGCCAAACTGGTCTCCGAAGGCTGGGCCAAGGCGTTCGGCATTGGCAGCGGGGGCAGTTTCGTTTCGCTGACATTCTCGTTCGCGCTGCTGGGCGTCGGGCACCTGGTGGGCATGGCGGTAGGCCTCGCCATGCTGGTCGGCGTAGTGCTGAGCTACTTCATCATCCTGCCCCAGCTGAGCGCGACCGGCATGCCGGCGGGCGAAGAGATGATGGGCTTCCTGCGCGGCATGTTCCGCACCGAAGTGCGCATGATCGGCGCCGGGACGATCGGCATTGCGGCGATCTACACCCTGTTCAAGGTGATCGGTCCGATCGTCAAGGGGGTGCTCAACGCGGTCGAGGCCGATGTCACCCGCAAGATCCAGGGCGGCATGGAAACGATGGAGCTGACCGAGCGCGACTTGCCGATTGGGATAGTCGGCGGCTCGATACTGGGGCTTATGGTGCCGATCGCGATCCTGCTGGCCGCCGTATCGACCAGCGGCCCGGTCTCGCAATTCCTGGGGATTTCGCTGCTGGCCAGCGTGATCTACATCATGATCATGGGCGTGATTATCGCTTCGGTCACCGGCTACATGGCCGGGCTGATCGGCGCGTCGAACAGCCCGGTTTCGGGTGTCGGGATCCTTTCGGTGCTGGGCATTTCGTTGCTGCTGGTCTCGATGTTCGGGCGCGATCTTTCGCCTGACGATACCAAGGCGCTGGTTGCTTTCGCGCTGTTTGTCACCGCGATCATCTTTGGCATTGCGACGATCGCCAACGACAACCTGCAGGACCTCAAGACCGGTCAGCTGGTCGGCGCTACCCCCTGGCGTCAGCAAGTCGCGCTGATCCTGGGCGTGCTGTTCGGGGCCATGGTGATCCCGCCGATCCTGACCATGCTCAACGATACTTTCGGTTTCCAGGGTGCGCCGGGCGCGGGCGACAATGCGCTGGGCGCACCGCAGGCGGCGCTGATCAGCTCGATTGCGCAAGGCGTGCTGGGCGGGGATCTCAACTGGGGCCTGATCAAGACCGGGGCGATCATTGGCGCGGTTGCGATCGTGATCGACGAAGTGCTCAACCGCACCGGCAAAGGCTCGCTCCCGCCGCTCGCGGTGGGCATGGGCATGTACCTGCCGACCGATTCGACCGGCTTTGTGGTGGTGGGGGCCTTCCTTGGCTATCTCTACAACAATTGGGCGTCGAAACAGAACGACCCAGGCTTTGCCAAGCGCATCGGGGTGCTGACTGCGACCGGCCTGATCGTGGGCGATGGGCTGTTCAACGTGCTCTATTCGGCCGTGGTCTGGACGACCGACGATCCGCACGCCTTTGCCGTGTTTGGCGAAAACCCCTGGGCCTTGCCGATGGGCGTGGTGCTGTTCACCGCATTGACGGTCTGGGCCTATGCCCGGATGCGCAGCGACGCCTCGCGGCCGGTTGGGGATGCCTGAGTCTGGTATCCGTTCGTCCTGAGGAGCGGCTGAACGCAGTGAAGACGCGTCTCGAAGGACCGCGTGCGCACGCAGTGGTTCGAGGCGGGCCTTCGCATGCGCTCAATCCCTCCTCACCACGAACGGGGATTGGGCCAGAATTCTAGGAGTTGTTCACCACCCGGCGCACACAGCGCAACGACCCTTCCTGGCCGTCTGCACCCAGCTTGCGCAGGAAGTTGTTGCTGATCAGGCGGTACTTGTCCCCGTTCTTGGGCCCGCTGGTCAGCACCAGCAGGTCGCCGGTCAGCAGGTAAGTGCCGCGCCCCTTGGCGGTGCGATAGGTGTTGGCGTTGACCACCACGAAATCCTCGTCCGGCACGCGCAGGCCGACTGCGCCAGTGGCATCGCCGGGCATCTCGCACAGGAAATTGCCCGGCGGGATCTGCCCGATCGGGCCGCCTGGAACCGCCAGCGCAGGGGCGGCCAGGGCCAGCAGCAGAGGGGCAATGCGAAGTTTCATGACGCTTCCCTAAGCGCAGAGCAGCTTAGCGGCAAGTGAACGACTTGCCGTCAGGCGCGCCGCAGGCTATGGGCGCGGCCTTCCGGTGCCTTGCGGCACCTGGTTCTTTCTCATTCTTGAAGGCAGGCACCATGGCCAAGATCAGCGGCGTGGACATCCGTCCCGGCAATATTATCGAGTACGAAAAGGGCATCTGGAAGGTGGCCAAGACCCAGCATACCCAGCCGGGCAAGGGCGGTGCCTTCATGCAGGTCGAAATGAAGAACCTGATCGATGGCCGCAAGACCAACGTCCGCTTCCGCAGCCAGGACACAGTCGAAAAGGTCCGCCTCGACACCAAGGACTTCCAGTACCTCTACGCCGACGGCGATGCCCTGGTGTTCATGGACAAGGACAATTACGAGCAGATCAACCTGGACAAGGACCTGCTCGGCGATGCCGCGGACTTCCTCCAGGACGGCATGGATGTCGTGCTCGAACTGTGGGACGAGCGCCCGGTCAGCGTCGAACTGCCCGCGCAGATCGAAGCCACCATCGTCGAAGCCGACGCGGTGGTGAAGGGCCAGACCGCTTCGTCCAGCTACAAGCCCGCAGTGCTCGACAACGGGGTGCGTGTGATGGTCCCGCCGCACATTTCCAGCGGCACCCGCATCGTGGTCGACGTTTACGAGCGTACCTACGTCGGCAAGGCGGACTGAGACAGACCATGGCAGTCATTTCCGGCCTCATTCGCGTGATGGAAAAGGCCGCCCGCAAGGCGGGTGGCCGCTTGCGCCGCGATTTCGGCGAGATCGAGCACCTGCAGGTCTCAAAGAAAGGCCCGGCGGACTTCGTCTCGAAAGCCGATCAGCACGCCGAACGCACCATCTGGGACGAACTGCGCGCCGCGCGGCCCGACTGGGGCTTCCTGATGGAAGAGGGCGGCGAGATCCCGGGCGAGGACGGCAAGCCGCGCTTCATCGTCGATCCGCTCGACGGGACCAGCAACTTCCTCCACGGAATTCCGCACTTCGCGGTCTCGATCGCGGTGCAGGAGCCCAGGCTGGATGGCTCAGGCTGGGGCGATGTGACTGCCGCAGTGGTCTATCAGCCGGTTACCGACGAAACCTATTGGGCCGAGAAAACTCGCGGAGCCTGGCTGCACGACCGGCGGCTGCGCGTTTCGGGACGGCGGCACCTCGATGAAAGCCTGATCGCCACAGGCATTCCCTTCGCCGGGCACGGCGATAGCGCAGAATGGTCGAAAATCAATGCCGCGCTGGCCCCGCAAGTCGCGGGTATCCGCCGCTTCGGTGCGGCCAGCCTCGATCTCGCCTGGGTCGCGGCGGGACGCTACGAAGGTTTCTGGGAAAGCAGCCTGTCTCCGTGGGATACCGCCGCGGGGTGCCTGCTGGTGCGCGAAGCTGGCGGTTTCGTCACCGACTGGCGCGGAATTTCCCAGCAGATTTGCGATGCGCAAGTGCTGGCGGGCAACGATGCCTTGCATTCAAGACTGCACAAGATATTGGCGAACACGCTGAAAGGGTGAATCGCCCGCAAAGCATGCCCCTGTGGCGGAATGGTAGACGCGAACGATTCAAAATCGTTTGTCGCAAGGCGTGCCCGTTCGAGTCGGGCCAGGGGCACCATTGCCGAGTTTGACAAAGCCGCTTAGGCTGGCCAGCATGATCAAACACTTCATCGCAACAGTCGCGCTCTCTGCGCTTGTCGTCGCGCCCGCCTGGGCCGATCCGGTCCGTGATCGGATCGCGGCCGATCTGCCGGGCCTGATGGCGATCTACCGCGACTTGCACCAGAACCCAGAGCTTTCGGGGCAAGAGTTCCGGTCCTCGAAGATCATGGCCAACGAGGCGCGCAAGGCCGGTTTTGACGTGACCGAAGGCGTGTTCAAGACCGGTGTGGTCGCGGTGCTGAAGAATGGCCCCGGGCCGGTGGTGATGATCCGCGCCGATATGGACGCTCTGCCGGTCGAGGAGCAGACCGGGCTGCCCTATGCCTCAAAGGCCCGCGGCAAGTCGCAAGCCGGGACCGAAAGCGGGATCATGCATGCCTGCGGGCACGATACCCACATGACCGCCTGGATCGCCACCGCCCGGGTAATGGCCGCCAACCGCGACAAGTGGTCGGGCACCTTGATCATGATCGGCCAGCCAGCGGAAGAGGCCATCGGCGGGGCAGGTGGCATGGTCCGCGACGGGCTGATGACCCGCTGGCCCAAGCCCGGTTTCGTCCTGGCGATCCACGATTCCGACCTGCCCTCGGGCGTCATCGGGGTGAAAAGCGGTTTCGCGCTCGCCAATGTCGATAGCGTCGATATCACGGTGAAGGGCGTGGGCGGCCACGGGGCCTATCCGCACAACACCAAGGATCCGATCGTGCTGGCCAGCGCGATCGTGATGCGGCTGCAAACGCTCGCGAGCCGGGAGAACAACCCGCTCGATCCGGTAGTGGTTACGGTTGGCAGCTTTCACGCCGGTTCGAAGCACAACATCATTCCCGATGAGGCGCGGCTGCAACTGACCGTGCGCTCCTATACCGACAGCTCGCGCAAGCTGCTGCTCGACGGGATCAAGCGGATCGCCAAGGCCGAAGCCGAAGCTTCGGGCCTGCCTGCCGACAAGCTGCCGGTGGTCAAGATCGAGGAGCCCGGCGGCCGCGCGACCTGGAACACGCCCGAACTGGCCGAACGGATGCGCAAGCTTTTCACTGCAAGGTTCGGCGCGGCCCGCGTGATCGATCCGCCGCCGTCGATGGCGTCCGAAGACTTTGGCGATCTGGCTCGCGCGGCCGGACCTGGAACGCAATCGCTGATCCTATGGGTCGGCGGACGGCCCAAGGAGCAGATCGACGCCGCCGCGCGCGAGGGCAAGCAATTGCCCGGCCTGCACAGCCCGTTCTGGGCGCCCGAGGCCGACAAGGTGATCTCGGCCGGGGCTGAGGCGCTGGTGGTCGCGGCGATGGACTTGATGCCGCGCAAGTAACTGCCCGGCTAGCGGCAACCAGGCAAGTGCCGTGCATGTCCTGCAGTGCGGCTTGCCGGCAGGGGCGATTGCCGGGAGGAAGTCCGGTGGCGGCCCTGCAATGCTGGTGATCGCTCGCCCCAATTGCGGTAACGCCGCCCTGATCGGTTCAGACGCGCGGGAATTCCTCGTGGCGGAATGCTTCTAGCCATCAATCGCCACCCTGGCTGCTGCTGCCGGTGCGCTGGCGCGAATTGGCCTTGATCTGTTCGATCTGCTCAGAGTTGGGCCGGAACTGTTCACCGGTCTTGCGCTTGCGTTCGCGCGGATCGGGCTGGAGCGCGTCTTCCAGATCCATGCCCGACACGGTGACTGTCGCGCCGGGCCGCTGTTCGAGCTGTGGAATTCCAGTGGTGCGCAGGTTCGGCCGTTCCAGCCTTGCCGACGACTTGTTCGGTGCCCAACTGCCGCCGCCGCCACTGCCGCCTTCATCGGTTCCAAAGCCGCCCCCCGGCGTTTCGCGAACCTTCATCTTGGACGCCAGTTTTTTGTGACCAAACTTCTCGGCCTCGGCAGCGGCCAGCTGGTTTTGGACCCGGTTGGCTTCAAGCTGGGCACTTGCCCCCCAATCCTCATCGGTCGCGAACAGGGCGAGCAACAGGGTGAGGGTCACGGTCGCTGCGGCAAAGTGCTTCAGCAGCTTTGGTGAAATGGCAAGGGTCGGGGCAGCTCTGCGCATGGCACCTGTCCTAGCGCACGAAGGTTAACCGCCGCGTTTGAGCTTATGGTTTCCAAAAAATTGACGGCCGCCGGGGTGAAAGGGGCACCCCGACGACCGTCGTTTCTCCTCCCCAGGAGATCGTGGCGGCGCGTTATGCCGCGAATTGATTCCCCCCGCGGCTTTATGCCGCGAACTGATTCATCGTATTGTGCTCGCCGCCGGCCTTGAGCGCGGCCTCGCCAGCGAAGTATTCCTTGTGGTCATCGCCGATGTCCGAACCGGACATGTTCTGGTGCTTCACGCAGGCGATGCCCTGGCGGATTTCCTGGCGCTGGACGCCCTTGACGTAACCCAGCATGCCCTGATCGCCGAAGTACTCCTTGGCCAGATTGTCGGTGCTGAGCGCCGCGGTGTGATAGGTCGGCAGCGTGATCAGGTGGTGGAAGATCCCGGCCTGGGCTGCAGCATCGCGCTGGAAGGTGCGGATACGTTCATCGGCTTCGGCGGCCAGCTCGGTGGTGTCGTAATCGACACTCATCAGCTTGGCGCGGTCATAGGCCGACAGGTCCTTGCCCGCTTCAGTCCAGGCATCGAACACCTGCTGGCGGAAATTCAGCGTCCAGTTGAAGCTGGGCGAATTGTTGTAGACCAGCTTGGCATTGGGGATCACTTCGCGGATCCGGCTGACCATCCCGCCGATCTGGCCGATGTGCGGCTTTTCGGTTTCGATCCACAGCAGGTCGGCGCCGTTCTGCAAGCTTGTGATGCAGTCCAGCACGCAGCGGTCTTCGCCGGTGCCAGAGCGGAACTGGTAGAGGTTGCTGGGCAGGCGCTTGGGCTTGAGCAGCTTGCCGTCGCGGCTGATCAGCACGTCGCCGTGGCCGATCTCGGTCACTTCGTCGCAGTCGAGGAAGCTGTTGTACTGGTCGCCGATGTCGCCGGCTTCGCGGGTGAATGCGATCTGCTTGGTCAGGCCAGCGCCCAGCGAGTCGGTGCGGGCAACGATGATCCCGTCATCCACGCCCATTTCCATGAAGGCGTACCGGATCGCGCGGATCTTCGCGAGGAAGTCTTCGTGCGGAACCGTAACCTTGCCGTCCTGGTGGCCGCACTGCTTTTCGTCGGAGACCTGGTTTTCGATCTGCAGCGCGCAGGCCCCGGCTTCGATCATCTTCTTGGCCAGCAGGTAAGTCGCCTCGGCATTGCCGAACCCGGCGTCGATATCGGCGATGATCGGCACGACGTGGGTTGCAAAGCCATCGATCTTGGCCTGGATCGCCTTGGCCGAAACTTCGTCGCCGCTCTTGCGGGCATCATCGAGTTCGCGGAACAGGCCGCCCAGTTCGCGCGCGTCGGCCTGGCGCAGGAAGGTGTAGAGTTCCTCGATCAGCGCAGGAACGCTGGTCTTTTCGTGCATCGACTGGTCGGGCAGGGGGCCGAATTCGCTGCGCAAGGCGGCGATCATCCAGCCCGAAAGGTAGAGGTAACGGCCCTTGGTGGTGCCGAAATGCTTCTTGATCGAAATCAGCTTTTGCTGCCCGATAAACCCGTGCCAGCAGCCCAGCGACTGGGTGTACTGCGCCGGATCGGCATCATAGGCGGCCATGTCGCGGCGCATGATCCCGGCGGTGTACTTGGCGATTTCGAGGCCCGTCTTGAAACGGTTCTGCAGGCGCATGCGGGCAACCGATTCAGCATCGATCCCGTCCCAGGCGGGCTGAGCCCCAATGGTCTGGTCGGCGGCGGCGATTTCATTCGAGTAGGTCACGGTATTCTCCTGGGGAGTTGTCGCCACCGCCATACCGCAATGCAGCGAGTCTCAGTAACGGAAGTTACAGAATTTGTTGTCACGATGCGGTCTGAAGCGAGTTAATGCTTGCAACAATGTAAAGAAAGTTACAAAAAGCTCGCATGGCTGAAGCTGCTCTCCTGGCAGGACCTGCAATCCGCCGTTTGCGTCGCCGCGAAGGGTTGACCCAGGCGGCCATGGCTGCGCGGCTGGCGATCTCGCCCAGCTACCTCAACCTGGTTGAGCGCAACCAGCGTCCGCTCTCCGCGCGGCTGCTGGTGCAACTAGCCGAACAGTTCGATTTCGATCCGCGCAGCCTGCGTCAGGACGAGGCGGTCGGCGGGATCGACGGCTTGCGCCGCCGCCTGGCCGACGAACGCTTTGCCGACCTGGGAATTGACCGTGACGAAGTGACCGAATGGCTCGCCGCCGCACCGCAGGCCGCGCTGGCCTTTGCCCGGCTCTACGATGCCGGTGGCGGCGGTGAGGGATCGGCCCCGGTCAGCGACCCCATGGATCTGGCCCGGCGTGAAATCGAACGTTGGCGCAACCATTTCGCCGACCTTGACGTCGCGGCCGAGGAACTGGCCGACGAACTGCGCCTCTCCAACGCCGAGATCGGTGCGGCGCTCGCCGAGCGGCTGCGCCAGCGCCATCAGCTATCGGTGCGGATCCTGCCGGTCGATGTCATGCCCGACGCGCTGCGGCGGCTCGATCTGCATGCCCGCCAACTGCAGCTTTCCGAACAGCTCGACCAGTCCTCGCGCAATTTCCAGGTCGCGGTGCAGCTCGCCATGCTGGAGCAGCGCGAGGCGATTGCCGCGCTGGCCGATGGCGCGGGCTTTGCCGACCGGGCGGCCTGGCGGCTGTTCCGGCGGCATCTGGCGGGCTATTTCGCTGCCGCGCTGCTGATGCCCTATGGCCGCTTCCTGCGCGCTTGCGAAGCGACAGGCTATGATCTGCCGCTGCTGCAACGCCGCTTCAATGTCGGGTTTGAGCAGCTTGCGCACCGGCTCACCACCTTGCAGCGGGTCGGCCAGCGCGGCTTGCCGTTCTTCATGGCGCGGATTGACCGGGCCGGGCAGTTTTCCAAGCGTTATGCCGGGGCCAGCGGCACCACTCTGCTCGAAAGCGGGGCGAGCTGCCCGCTGTGGAACGTCCACCGCGCGTTCGAGCAGGCTGGGCGGTTCTGCGTGCAGAACGTCGCGTTTACGGACCCGGCCGGGCAGGCCTCGCAGTGGTTCACGCTCGCCCGCACGGTCGAGGGCAATGGTTCGCTGGGCGGAGAGGGGGCGCAGTTCGTGGTAGTGCTGGGGCTCGAGGCGGGCCTCGCCAGTCAACTCGCCCAGACGCGCGGAATTTCGCTCTCCGCCGGACAGGCCCTGGCGATCGGCGCAGGCTGCGCCTTGTGCCACCGCGCCGATTGCCTGCAACGCTCGCTCCCACCGCGCGGGGCCGCGCTGGAATTCGATGAGCGGACGCGGGGGCTCACGCCCTTTGCCTTTGGGCGCTAATCCCTAACCCAAGTTCCGTTCGCATCGAGCCCTTCGGCTTGCGGCTTAGCAGCCGCGCTCAGGGTAAACTTCGGCCCAAGGGCCGAAGTCGAGATGCCGCGCGCAGTGTCTCGACTTCGCTCGACACGAACGGAGGTTAGGGGCGGGTGGTTGCAGGTGGCTGAATTTGTTGCCCCTTAACCAAACCCTGTAAAATTTACCGACATTTCACCTCTCTGTCCTAGGCAGGCACCATGCAATTGCAAAAGGGCCGCCGCGGCAGATGATCCGTCTGTTCAAACATTACGTTCCCCATGCCGTGCTGCTGCTCGGCCTGATCGACGTCGCGCTGCTGCTGGCGGTTGGTGACTTCGCCTGGCGGCTGCGTTCCAGCCAGATCGGGATCGATCCTGGGCTGATCACCGATCGGGCCTGGCAACTCGTTGGGTTTGCCGGCGTGGTGCTGACCGCGATGATCGCGGTGGGGGTCTATGGTGCCGACGCCTTGCGTTCGATGCGCTATGCCACGGCGCGGATCCTGGTGGCGATTTCGCTCGGGATCATCGGCCTGGCCTTCCTCGATTTTGTGACCGGCGGGGGCAATTTCTGGCGCTCGATCCTGGCTTACGCGATGCTGGGTGCGGTCCTGGCCTTGGTGATAAACCGGCTGGTGGTCGGCGGGATCCTGGGTGCGGCTGCGTTCCGCCGCCGGGTCTTGGTGCTGGGCGCGGGCCTGCGCGCCGACCGCTTGCGCAAGCTGTCCGAACGGCCCGAGAGCGGCTTCGTAATCGTCGGTTATGTCGCGATGACCGAAAGCCAGCCAGTGGTCGAAGAGGCAATCGGTCGCGCCGCGATCCACAATCTGACCCGCTATGTTGAAAACCTGGGGGTCAGCGAAGTGGTACTGGCGCTCGAAGAACGGCGCAATTCGCTGCCGCTGCCCGACCTGCTGCGGATCAAGACCACCGGGGTCCACGTCAACGACTTCTCCAGCTTTATCGAGCGTGAGACCGGGCGGGTCGACCTCGATTCGGTCAATCCCAGCTGGCTGATCTTCTCCGATGGCTTTTCCTCCGGCCGCGCGATTTCGAGTGTGGCCAAGCGCCTGTTCGATATTGCCGCAAGCTCTTTGCTGCTGGCGCTTTCGGCCCCGTTCATCGTGCTGTTCGCGCTGCTGGTGAAGCTCGACAGCCGCGGGTCGGCCTTCTTCCGCCAGACCCGCGTGGGGCTCTATGGCCAGGTGTTCGATGTGATCAAGCTGCGCTCGATGCGCACCGATGCTGAAGTGAACGGCGCACAGTTCGCGCAAAAGGACGATCCGCGCGTTACCCGGCTGGGGCGGTTCATCCGCAAGACCCGGATCGACGAGCTGCCGCAGACCTGGTCGGTGCTGAAGGGCGAGATGAGCTTCGTCGGCCCGCGCCCCGAACGCCCCGAATTCGTCGCCGAGCTGGAAAAGCAACTGCCGTTCTATGCCGAGCGTCACATGGTCAAGCCGGGGATCACCGGCTGGGCGCAGATCAACTATCCTTACGGTGCGAGCCTCGAAGATTCGCGGCACAAGCTGGAATACGATCTCTACTACGCCAAGAATTACACCCCGTTCCTTGACCTCCTGATCCTGCTGCAAACGCTCAGGGTCGTGCTGTGGCACGAGGGAGCACGCTGAGATGAGCGCCATCCTGGCAGGACTGGACGCGGCCGCCTGGAGCCTGGGCGCGCTGGCCTGTCTGCTGGCCGCGGCCTGGCTCCAGCGCTGCCGCTTGCGCTTTGGCACTGCGCGCCCCGCGCTGGTCCTGGCGCTGTGCACGACCGGGCTGTGGGCGCTGGTCGGTGCGGCCTGGGGGATCGATACCCTGGTCGAGGGTCTGGCCGAATCGCTGCGCAACCTGGCCTGGATCTTTGCGCTCTACCGCCTGTTCGAAGTCGATGGACGCCACGCGCTGGTCAAACCGGTGCGGCCGCTGCTGGCGGCGCTGGCTTTTGTCGAACTGCTGCAGGTCCCAATCGAGGCGCTGCTCTATGCGCGCGCTGGCGGGTCGGCGGTTGGCTTCCAGACACTGACCATGTTCCGCCTTCTGGTGGTGACCGGCGGGCTGGTACTGCTGCACAACCTCTACAGCGGGGCCTCGAACCAGGCCCGCGCGGTCTTGCGCTGGCCGGCGCTGGCGTTGGCGCTGCTTTGGGGGGTTGACCTCAACTACTATGCCATCGCCTATCTGTCCGAAAGCACCCCGCAGGTGCTGGGTGTGGTGCGCGGGCTGCTGGGCCTGCCGGTGGCGGCGCTGCTGGCCTTTGGTGGGGCGCGCGATAGCGAAAGCCCGCGGCTGCGCCCCTCGCGCGCGGTGGCGTTCCAGTCGATCTCGCTGCTGCTGATCGGTGGCTATCTGGCGGCGATGGTTGCCATGGCGCAGTGGCTGGCCTTCGCCGGAAGCGACTATGCCGCGCTGCTTCAGATCGCCTTCGTGGCGGTCGCTTCGACAATTGCCGTGATGGTGCTCCCGTCCGAACGGCTGCGCGGCTGGCTGCGGGTCACAGCGGCCAAGCACCTGTTCCAGCATCGCTACGACTACCGGGCCGAATGGCTGCGCTTTACCCGCACGATCGGGCAAGGCGGGCAAAAGCAGGCGAGCCTGGAAGAACGCGTGATCCGCGCGGTCGCCGATATCACCGACAGCCCGGCGGGACTGCTGCTGACCCAGTCGGAAAGCGGCCAGTTCGATCTGGCCGCGCGCTGGCAGTGGCCGACCGCCGAAGTGCCCGGCGAAGCGCTAGACCCCGCAGCTGTGCGCGCGATTGAACGCAGCAGCTATGTCGCCGACCTTGACGCGCTGCGCAGCGGCAAACGGGATCGCAAGATCGATTTCGAACTGCCCGACTGGCTGATGAGCGAGCCGCGCGCCTGGGCGCTGGTTCCCTTGCTCCATTTCGAGCGGCTGGTGGGCGTGATCGTCCTCGCCCGCCCGGCGCATGCCCGCCCGCTTGACTGGGAAGACTTCGACCTGCTGCGCGTCGCCGGACAGCAATTGGCCAGCTACCTTGCCGAGCATTCCGGCCAGGCAGCTTTGGCCGAGGCTGCCCGGTTCGACGATTTCCATCGCCGCATCGCGTTCGTGATGCACGATATCAAGAACCTGGCGAGCCAGCTGGGTCTGCTGGCCCGCAATGCCGAGGCGCATGCCGACAATCCCGAGTTCCGCGCCGACATGCTGGTGACGCTGCGCAATTCGGCCGACAAGCTCAACGCGCTGATCGCCCGGCTTTCGCGCTATGGCCCTGCCACTCATGTCGAACTCGCCAGCCTGCGTGCCGATACGGTAGCGCGCGCGGTCTTGACCCAGTTGCACAGCCACCATCCGGTTTCGTTGGTGGAGTGCGAGCCGATCAAGGTCGCCGCCGATCCTGAGCTGCTCGAACAAGTGCTACTGCACTTGGTTCAGAACGCGATCGATGCCAGCCCTGAGGATTCTCCGGTCTTCGTGCGAGTTGCCCACGATGGTCTGCACGGCGTGATCGAAGTGGTCGATTCCGGGATCGGGATGAGCGCCGAATTCGTTCGCACGCGGCTGTTCAAGCCGTTCGATTCGACCAAGCAGGGCGGCTTCGGGATCGGGGCTTACGAAGCGCGTGAACTGGTCCGGGCGATGCAGGGCCGGATCGACGTCGAAAGCCGCGAAGGGCTGGGCACACGATTCGTGATCCGCCTGCCGCTGGCTGAAACCGCCGAACTGATCAAATCCATGGCCGCGCAAAGCGGCGATTCCAAGAAGGTCGCTTAAGATGGCACCCGACAAACCCAAGCTGCTGATCGTTGAAGACGATGCCGGCCTGCAGGCCCAGCTCAAATGGGCCTGGCCCGATTTCGAGGTCTACATTGCCGGCGACCGCGCCAGCGCGATTGCCCTGCTGCGCGCCGAAGAGCCGCCGGTAGTAACGCTCGACCTGGGCCTGCCGCCCGATCCCGACGGGACCAGCGAAGGCTTTGCCGTGCTCGATGAGATCATGGCGATCAAGCCCGATACCAAAGTGATTGTCGCATCAGGCCATGGCGCGCGTGAATCGGCTTTGCAGGCGATCGCCAAGGGTGCCTACGATTTCTACCAGAAGCCGGTCGATATCGAGGCGCTGGGGCTGATCGTGCGCCGCGCCTTGCAGCTCAGCAAGATCGAGAGCGAGAACCGCCAGCTTGCCGCGCGCGGCAGCGAGGACAACCGCGTGCTGGGCCGGATGATCACCGCCGCGCCTGAAATGCTCAAGGTTGCCCGCACGATCGAACGGGTCGCCAATACCAATGTCTCGGTGATGCTGCTGGGCGCGAGCGGGACCGGCAAGGAATTGCTGGCCCGCGGGCTCCACGATGCCAGCGACCGCACGGGCGGGGCCTTCGTGGCGATCAACTGTGCGGCTATCCCTGAAAACCTGCTCGAAAGCGAGCTGTTCGGGCACGAAAAGGGCGCCTTCACCGGCGCGGTCAAGACCACCGAGGGCAAGATCGAGCTGGCCGATGGCGGTACGCTGTTCCTCGACGAAGTGGGCGACATTCCGTTGCCCTTGCAGGTCAAGCTGCTGCGCTTCCTGCAGGAACGGGTGATCGAACGGGTCGGCTCGCGCAAATCCATTCCCGTCGATACCCGGATCGTCTGCGCCACCCACCAGGACCTTGAAGCGATGATCACCGATGGGCGGTTCCGCGAGGACTTGTTCTACCGCCTCGCCGAAATCGTGGTGAAGATCCCAAGTCTCGCCGAACGCCCCGGCGATGCCGCGCTGCTGGCCAAGGCGTTCCTGGCCCGCTTCGCCAAGGAAATGAACCCGGCGGTCAAGGGCTTTGCCCCCGATGCGCTGGCGGCGATCGACAGCTGGGGCTGGCCGGGCAACGTGCGCGAGCTGGAAAACCGGGTGAAGCGTGCAGTCATCATGACCGAGGCCAAGCTGGTCGGTGCCGCCGACCTCGATCTGGTCGCGCCCGAGGCTGAAGGCTGCCAGGTGCTCAACCTCAAGACCGCGCGCGAGGCCGCCGACCGCAAGGTGATCCGCCATGCGCTCGCCCGCAGCGAGGGCAATATCTCGAACACCGCCAAGCTGCTCGGGATCAGCCGCCCGACGCTGTACGACCTGCTCAAGCAGTACGACTTGCAGGCCTGAGGTGCGGTTTGCGCTGAAGCCCATGCTGGCAATTGCCGTCTTGGCGCTGGGTGCGCCGGGTCTGGCCATGCCCAAGGATGCCGAGGGGAACTTCAAGGCGGCCAAGACTGCGCTGGCGCGCGGTGACGGGATCGCGGCCGAAGTCGAGCTGCAGAGCGCGGCCAAAGCCGGGGCAAGCCGGACTGAACTGTCCGCTTCGATGGGCGAGGCGCTGATCGCGCAGCGCGAATGGGGCAAGGCACGCGAATGGCTTGGCCCGGGACAGTTCGCCAAGGGTGAAGAAGCCTATGGCTGGCGCATGCTGGGCTTGCTTGAGCGGTTGCAAGGCAATCTTCCGGCCGCTGGCAAGGCGCTGGATCAGGCTCTGGCCATGGCCCCCAAGGACCCGCTGCTGTGGGTCGAGATCGGGCGGCTGCGCTATGTCGGGGGCGAGCACCTCCAGGCAATCGATGCGGCCGAGCGCGCGCTGGCTGCCGACCCGGAGAATGTTCGGGCGCTTGAGTTCCGGGCACAATTGCTGCGCGATGCGGCGGGGCCGGTCGCGGCCTTGCCGCTCTACGAAAAAGCGCTGACGATTGCTCCCAAAGACCTGAACGTGCTGGGCGGCTATGCTGCCGCCTTGGGCGAGGCGGGCCGGGCCGAGCAGATGCTGGCGGTGACCCGGCGGATGCTGGCCCAGGACGCGAAGAACAAGCAGGCCTTTTACTTGCAGGCGGTGCTGGCCGCGCGCGCCGGCAATGTCGATCTTGGCCGGGCGATGCTGAACCGGATCGGGGACAAGCTCGATGCCATGCCGGCCGCGCTGCTGCTGGCGGGCGCGCTGGAATTGCAGGCCGGTAACACCAATGTCGCGGCCAGGAAGCTGGCACTGCTGGTCGATCGCCAACCCGCCAACCAGCAAGCGCAAGTGTTGCTGGCCCGCGCGCTCTACGAGTCCGGGGATCACAACCAGCTGTTTGCACGCTTCTGGGGCCGGGCACTGCGCGGCGATGCCTCGCCCTATTTGCTCACCGTGCTGGGCCGCGCGCTCGAGGATCGCGGTGACCGCCTGACTGCCGCGCAATTTCTGGATCGCGCGGCTGCCGCGATTGACCAGCCGCTACAGCCGATTGCTGCACCCGCGCCGGGTGAGCTGGCCGCGCGCTGGGCGGCCAATCCTGCGGCGGCGGGTTTGGCGGTGCCCTATGTTCGCAGCTCGCTGGCGACCAACAACCTGGCCGAGGCCAGCAGCGCGGCGCAGAAGTTTCTCGATCTGCGGCCCGGTTCGGCCGAGGCACTGGGGCTGGTCGGCGATGTCGAACTGGCCCAGGGCGCGGCGCAGTCGGCGCTGGAGCGTTACACGCTCTCGGCCAGGGTGCGCTTTCCGGCGCAGATGCTGCCGCGGATTGCCGGGGCCTATCAGCGGCTGGGGCAAGGCGGCATGGTTCAGCCGCTGACGGCGCAATTCCTCGCCGCTTTCCCGCGCAGCCGGATTGCGCTGCGGATGGCGGCCAATCAGGCCGCACTGGCTGGCGACTGGGCAGGCGCCCGGGCGATCCTTGAAAACCTGGTCCAACGCGGCGGCGGTGGCGACTGGCGGCTGCTCTGCGATCTCAGCCTGGCGCAATTGCGCGGCGGCGATGCCAAGGCTGCCAGTGACAGTGCGCGCAAGGCCTGGCTGCTCCAGCCCGCCAGCGCCTTGACCAACCAGGCCTACGGCATGGCCCTGGCCGAAGCGGGCGCCGATGCCGGACAGGCCCGGCAAGTGCTGGAAGCCGCGCGCCGGATCGGTGGGGACAACCCGCTGCTGGTCGAAGCCCGCAAAAAGCTGAAGTAGCGCGGGACAGGACCGAACCTGCATCCCATCCCCGTCCATGCTGAGCTTGTCGAAGCATTGTCTTTTTCTTCGTGCCTCACGGCACGGTCGCCTGAAGAAAAGGGCAGTCCTTCGACAAGCTCAGGACAGTCGGGGTTGGGGTGCAAGCCTGGGAATTTCTTCCCGCCGCGCTAACCCCCTCGACAAGTCCGCCGACCCGCTTAAAGGCAATTTCATCGCGCGATTAAATTCGAGGGTGAGAGCATGGCAGGCGTTCTTCAGGGTGTGACCGTTATCGAACTGGCCGGGATCGGGCCGGGGCCGTTCTGCGGGATGATGCTGGCCGATCACGGCGCGCGGGTGATCCGGGTCGAGCGGCCGGGCACCAGCGGGCGGTTCGGCGACGGCGGCAACCGCGACATCCTGGGCCGCAATCGCGAGCGGATCGAACTCGACCTCAAGGACCCGGCGGCGATTACCCAGCTGAAAGAGTTGGTGAAGGGTGCCGATGCGCTGATCGAGGGCTATCGCCCCGGGGTGATCGAACGCATGGGGATCGGCCCCGATGTGCTGCTGGCGATCAACCCCAGGCTGGTGATCGGGCGGATGACCGGCTGGGGGCAGGACGGGCCGATGGCCCCGCTGGCCGGGCACGACATCAACTATATCGCGCTGGCGGGCGCGCTCCATTCCTATGGCCGTGCGGGCGAGAAGCCGACTTTCCCGGTCAATGCCGTGGGCGATTTCGGCGGCGGGGGCATGATGCTGGCCTTCGGCGTAGTCGCAGGCGTCCTGTATGCGCGTTCGGGCGGGCAGGGCCAGGTGGTGGACTGCGCGATGGTCGATGGCGCGGCGATCCTTTCGGCGATGACCTATACGTTCCTGGGCAACGGCCAGTGGCGCGACGAGCGCGGGGTCAACCTGCTCGATGGCGGCACGCATTTCTATGACACCTACGAAACCAGCGACGGAAAGTGGATCTCGCTCGGCTCGATCGAACCGCAGTTCTATGCCTTGCTGCTGGAAAAGACCGGCCTGACCGGCGATCCCGATTTCGCCCAGCAGATGAACCCGATGAAATGGGGCGAACTCAAGGAGCGCATGACCGCGCTGATCCTGACCAAGGCCCGCGACGAATGGTGCGCGATCATGGACGGGACCGACATCTGCTTCGCCCCGGTCCTCAGCCTCAAGGAAGCGCCGCAGCATCCGCACAATGTGGCGCGATCGACCTTCGTGGAGGACGGCGGGATGGTGCAGCCAGCACCGGCACCGCGCTTCTCCGTCACCCCCGCGCCACCGGTTAGGCTCGCAGGGCGTTAGTCCCCAAACCCGTTCGCCCTGAGCTTGTCGAAGGGCCGTACTTCTTCTTGCCGAGGTCTGAAGAACAGGACAGTCCTTCGACAAGCTCAGGACGAACGGAGTCAGGGTAGGGCCATGTTGAGCCGGGTTGATCCGATGGTGCGGCTGCTCTTGGCCGCGATCGCGCTGGCCTTGGTGCTGCCGGTGCAGGGCGAGTGGCGCGGAGCGGCGCAGTTCGTCTCGAACGCGGCGGTGTTCCTGCTGTTCTTCCTCAACGGCGTGCGACTGCCCCGGCACGAAGTGATGGCCGGGATCGGCAACCACCGGCTGCTCTGGCCGCTGGTGCTGTGGTGTTACGGCGCAATGGCGCTGGCCGGGTGGCTGGTCTGGCAAGGCGGGCAGGGCTGGATGCCGCCGCTGCTGGCGCTGGGGTTCCTTTACCTCGGCTGCCTGCCTTCGACCGTGCAGTCGGCCACGGCCTATAGTTCGCTGGCGGGCGGCAATGTCGCCAGTTCGGTGGTCGCCGCGGCCTTGCTCAACCTGCTGGGGGTGTTCATCACCGCGCCGTTGTTTTCGGCGCTGGCCGGATCGGCAAATGCCGGGTTCAATGCCGATGGGCTGATCAAAGTGGTGGGCATCCTGCTGGTGCCCTTCATCCTGGGTCAGCTTGCGCAGGGTCGGCTGGGGGGCTGGGTCAAAGGCAACCGTCCGCTGGTGACCGGCATGGACCGGACCTCAATCGCCATCGCGGTCTATGTCGCTTTCTCAGGCGCGGTCGAGCAGCGCTTCTGGACCCAGATTGATGCTGCCGGGTGGCTGTGGTTGGGCTCTGGTGTCGCTTTGGTGCTATTGGTCGGGCACTTTGGTGCATGGTTGGTGAGCGGCGTGTTACGGCTTGATCGCCCCAACCGGATCACCATGCTCTATGCCGGCGCGCAAAAGAGCATCGCGATGGGCGCGCCTTTGGCAGCCGTGCTGTTCCCCCCGGCAGTGGCCGGAGTGATCCTGCTGCCGATCCTGCTTTACCACCTGGTCCAGCTGGTCCTGGCCGCCCCGATCGCCGCACGGCTCAACGCTACTAATACCAACCTGCACTGATCCTGACCCATGAGGACGGGATCAGTGCAGGTTGGTATAAGGCCGCCTTCGGCCCGACAAGCTCAGCCTAGGCGGGTTTAGGGTTAGGCCCCGCGCGTCCTGACGACATTTCGCAGAAACGCGAAGCCCCTCCCATGTGGGGAGGGGTTGGGGTGGGGGTTCCACGCTGGCGTCGAGCCCCACCCCCGACCCCTTCCCGCCGGGGAGGGGAGAACGCGGCATCAACTCAATGCCATCTGGCCCTAAGCCGCCTCGCTCAGCCGTACCGCCACCAACGAAGGCCGCGCCAACCGCACCTTGCGGACCGGCAGCGCCACAACCGTCCCGTCGTTCCACGAAACCACCGTCTCAGTGATGGTAAAGCGCATTTCGCGCGTGAGGGGAGTGGCAGCCAACTCCTCCCGCACCGCCTTGAACGCCGGAACCGCCGTACGCACCATCTGGACCAGCGAGCCCAGCGAAACGACCAGGGTGACTGCCAAAAGAACCGAAAACTCCGCACCCATCATCGCCCAAACCTCTCACCCGCGCCCTGTGGAAGGGCTTGTGGAAAACCTGTGGAGCGGTTAGGAAGAGTTCCTGTTTCGTTCCAGTGGGGTCTTTGTTTCTGATTTGTTCTGGTGTGTCAAGTGGGAAATGCCTGGCCTTTGTGTTGTCGAAGCGGACCATATCAATCGCTCGCGAGGATGCTTATTGTGAGTGATCCTCGGATAATGCGGGGTTGTTGCAGACTGTTGCCGCCCTTTTGCCATGCGAAAACGCTCTTTTGACACGCCAAGCACCTATGCTATCGGCACGAAAGGAAGGGATGGCCTGCTGCCGGTTTGATGGACACCGAGATAAGGTGTTTTATCGAACTGGAGGACCAGCATGGAACGAAGGAAGTTTACGCGCGAGTTTAAGCTCGAGGCAGTGAGGCTGATCAAGGACTACCTGGGCGTTTCCGACGAAAGCCACATTTTCTTCTGCGGCATCGCGATCGGTTACGGGATTGCCGACGATCCGGTGAACCAGTTTGACCGCAAGCGCGAGCCGCTGGACAGCAAGGTCAAGTTTCTGGGCTTTGAATAGGGGCATATCCATGGACGTTTCGGAAGCCGTCGCCAGCCGCCGCTCGATCCGCGCATTCCTCGACAAGCCGGTCGATCAGGCCGTGCTGCGACGGGTATTGGAGAAGGCCCAGAACGCGCCGTCGGGCGGCAATACCCAGCCGTGGAACGCGGTGATGCTGACCGGCGAACCGCTGGCCAAGCTGATCGACCTGGTCGCCGAAACGATCCCGCAGGGGCTGGCCGCCTATTCGGCCGAGTATCCGATCTATCCGGCCGAGCTGGAAGGCCGCTATGCCGCCAGCCGCTTTGGCGTGGGCGAGGCGATGTACGCTGCCCTCGAAATCCCGCGCGAGGACAAGGCCCAGCGAATGGACGTGTTCCGCAACAACTTCCGTGCCTTCGGCGCGCCGGTGCTGATGCTGGTCCACACGCCCCGCTATATGGGCCTGCCGCAGTGGAGCGACATCGGCATGTGGCTGCAGACCGTGATGCTGCTGCTGCGCGAGGAAGGGCTCGATTCGTGCGGGCAAGAGGCCTGGGCGGTTTACCAGAAGCAGATCCGCGAAGTGGTGGATATCCCGGAAGACCACATCTTCTTCAGCGGCTGCGCGATCGGCTGGGGCGACCGCGATGCGGCGGTAAACCAGTTCCCGGTCCCGCGCGTGGGGATCGACGAGGCCGTGACCTGGGTGGGGTTTTGAACAGTCCCCCTCCCGCATGCGGGAGGGGTTAGGGGTGGGCCAGTCCGCCTCAATCTAGAGCTCCGCTTTCCTTGACTCACCCACCCCCAACCCCTCCCGCAAGCGGGAGGGGAGTTGACCGGCGCGTCTCGATGCGTAAGGCCCGCGGCATGTCAGACGCAATTCCCCTCAAGTTGTTCAACAGCCTGACCCGCCAGCTGGAACCGTTCCAGCCCGTCCATCCGGGAGTCCCGGGGGAGCCGGACAAGCCGGCGGAGGCGCGCGTCTATACCTGCGGGCCGACGGTCTATAACTACCCCCACATCGGCAACATGCGCGCCTATGTCTTTGCCGACGTGCTGGGCCGCACGCTCAGCTTCAAGGGCTACAAGCTGACCCACGTGATCAACATCACCGATGTGGGCCACCTGACCGACGATGCCGATGCCGGCGAAGACAAGATGGAGAAGGTGGCGGCCGAGAAGGCGCAGTCGATCTGGGACATCGCCCGCCACTACACCGAAGCCTATTGGGCCGACATCAAGGCGCTGAACATCCGCCAGCCGGCCCAGTGGACCATCGCCACCGATTACATCGATGAGATGATCCAGTTCGCCAAGGCCATTGCCGACAAGCACTGCTATGAACTGGACAGCGGGCTCTATTTCGACGTCTCGACCGTCGCCGATTACGGTCGCCTGGCCCGCGCCCAGACCGAGGACGGCGCCAATGAAATTATGGGCCGGATCGACGAGGTTGAGGGCAAGCGCAACGCCGCCGACTTCGCGATCTGGCGCAAGACCCCGCCGGGCGAGAAGCGTCAGATGGAATGGGATTCGCCGTGGGGCCGGGGTGCGCCCGGCTGGCACCTTGAATGCTCGGTGATGAGCGGCGCGGTGCTGGGCTTTCCCTTCGATATCCACACCGGCGGGATCGACCACCGCGAAATCCACCACCCCAACGAGATCGCCCAGAACCAGGCGCATTGCTGCACCAATGGTTTGGATGTTGCATCAAATTCGGGTGCCAACGTGTGGATGCACAACAATTTCCTGATCGAACGCAGCGGCAAGATGAGCAAGAGCAGCGGCGAATTCCTGCGCCTGCAACTGCTGATCGACAAGGGCTATCACCCGCTGGCCTACCGGCTGATGTGCCTGCAGGCGCATTACCGGAGTGAGCTGGAGTTCAGCTGGGAGGGTTTGCAGGCCGCGCTGGTGCGGTTGAAGCGGATGGTGATGGCTGTCACCCAACTCAAAGCTCGTCATGCTGAACTTGTTTCAGCATCCATCGCGCCGTCGCAGGCATCGGTTGAAGGCGAGAAATGGACCCTGAAACAAGTTCAGGGTGACGAATTTGAGATGTTTGTCGATCTGGTGATCAATTTTGAAGCGTCGGTATCTGACGATCTGAACACTCCGATTGCTGTTACTCTGCTTGAAGACGTTTTGGCCAAAAAGAAGGTGACGCCGGAGAAGAAGCTCGAAGTTCTGGCCGCGATGGATGCCGTCTTGGGCCTCAATCTCCTGACCTTGGAACGCCAGGACCTCCGCATCCGCCCCAAAGCCGCGACCATCACCGAAGCCGAAATCGACGCCAGGCTGGCCGAGCGCAAGGAGGCCCGCGCGGCGAAGGACTTTGCCCGGTCGGACGCCTTGCGCGATGAGCTTGCGGCTGCCGGGGTCGAGGTGATGGATGGCGATTCGCTGGGGTGGGAGTGGAAACTGGGGTAATCCAGCCACAACCCGCCACCCAAACCCGTCTGTCCTGAGCTTGGCGAAGGATTGCCCTTCTTTCTGCGTTTGCACCTGAACCACGAAGAAGAGGAGAGTCCTTCGACAAGCTCAGGACGAACGGGAAGTGCCCTAGGGTTTTGGGGCCAGTTCTGACGCCTTCGTGCAAGCGGCGCTTGGCAAGGCAGGCCAGGCTGTGCATCAACTGCACTGCACCTGAGGGCCTTCGATGAACCGCTTGCTCAAGACTTTCGCTCTCGCCGCGCTGCTGATCGCCGCCTCGCCTGCGCCAAACCCGAACGCCGCGGCGGTCGATCTGACGCTCACGCGGGCCTATGGGGGCTACTTCAAGGAAAGCGGTCCGAGCGGCGGGGATTGGGATCAGCCGGTCTTTTCCGCCCAGACCACCAAGCTGATCAAGGCCAGAAGAAAGCACAACGGCGCGGAGCTGACCGGGCTGTCGTCCTGTGGCTGGCTGTGCGAATGCCAGGACTGGCAGGCCAAGAAATTCGCCTGGAAACGCACCGCAATCCGCGCGACTGCGCCCGGCAAGCTGGAAGTGACAGTCAAGGTCAATCCCAGTTTCGGCGATTTCGTCACCCAGCGACTGGTGATGGTGCGCGAAGGCAAGCGTTGGGCGATTGACGACCTGTTCAGCGAAAGCGCACCGATCGGGATCAAGGCGGGCATGAAAAAAGAACTGACCGAGACCCCCGGCAGCCGATGAAACTCTGGCGGCTCACCCGCGCGCCGTTCGTCGCGCTCGACGGCAAGGGCGCGCAGCTGTACGGCGCGCGCTATGCCCCGCGCGGGGTTCCGGTGGTGAGCCTTGCCAGCGAGGTGGGCCTCGCGGTGCTGGTGGCGCTGCGTTACCAGCCCAAAAATGCCTTGGGCGACCTGGTGGGCATCCCCGACGATTTCGTGCTGGGCTGGACTGAGGTGGACTCAGTCCCGGAACGCGTGCCCGATCGCGATGAGGATACGATCCGCGCTTTCGTCGGTGAGTGGCTCGAAACGCGGCGTTCGCTGACTTGCGCGATCCGTTCAAAAGTGTTGCCCGAAGCTGACGTGATCTACCTCAACCCACGCCACCCCGACGCCGCGCAGGTAGCCCCGCTCACCACCCGTCCGTTCAGCTTCGCCGAGTGCCTCCACACCCCGCCGATGTTGGACAGCTTTCGAGGCGAAAACTGAGCCGCGACGGGCGCTTGCCAATTCAGAATTGGCGGCTACCATAGTTGCATGTTGCAACCCATTGCCTGGCTCGCGCTTGCCGCGATTCACCTGTTGCCTGCGCTGGCGTTTTTTCGCCCCGGTACCCTCACGTCGCTCTACCGGATCGCCAACGACAATCCGCTGTTCCTGTTGATGCACCACCGCGCGGCATTGTTCCTGGCGGTGTTCGTCTCCTGTCTATGGGCGGCGTTTGACCCCGGTGCACGCAAGGTGGCCGGCGTGGTCACCGCGATCAGCATGCTGAGCTTCCTGGTGCTCTATTGGCGCGCCGGTTCGCCGTCGGCACTGCGCCAAATCGCATTGGTTGATTGCGCCGGGCTGCCTTTCCTCGCTATTGCGCTTTATGGTGCATTTTTCGCTTCGATCACTGATTGATCCGGCGCCTACCACCGTGCTCAACACCCGGCATAGGCCGCTGCTGGAAACGCGCCTGCCCGGTTGGATCGTGATCGCGGTCCCGGTCGCTGCCGAATCCGAGGGGGTGATCGGCGGGGCCTTGCGCGACGTCACCGCGCCCGAGCCGCTGCCGGCCGATCATTCGCTGTGGGGGCTGGAAAGTGCCCGGGTCACCATGCACCTCTAGGGCCGGGCGCAGGACCGGATGTTCGTGCGCTTGGCCGGACGGGTGGAACCGCAAGTGAATTACGCGGCGGGGTATCAGGGCTTCGCCTGTTTAGGCTGAATAGTCCCTCCCCGGCGGGGAAGGGCTGGGGATGGGGGCTCGACGCTGGCGTTGAACCCCCACCCCAACCCCTCCCCAAAGGGTAGGGGCTCTGCGATTCTAAGCAAAGTCATCAGGCTCTAAGCCTCGTCCAGCGCCAACAGCTCGACCTCCACTTCCAGCCGTGGCTCGGGCAAGGCGGTGTGATCCACCCGTACCACCGCGGCATCGGCGATGAGTAGGCGGGGCAGGGCAAACTCGTGCTCGGGCAGGGCATCGATCAGCGCCTCGCCCGCCGCCACCGCCTCAGCCCCGGTGAAGGCCAGAACTACCAGGTGTTTCGATCCCGAAAAGGTCACGCTGGCCCAGGCGCGTTCGGAGTGACGGACCAGTTCGGCCTGGCCCTGAGCCAGTTCCAGGACGGCCGAAAGCAGCGCCATCCAGGGGGTCCGGCGGGCCTTGCGGCGCGCGGCTGCGACCAGAGCCTGGTCAAGCGTAAGGTCAATTTGCACGGCAGTCCTCGCGATAAATGTTCATGAAATGTTCCACACGTTTCGCTGTTGCACTGCGAGGTGTGCGGCCGTTGCGCAGGTCCTGGACAAAGCGCGGGTCATGGGCGGCAAGCCGCCCGAACTTGGTCCAGGGCATACCGGTTTCGCGCAGGAAGCGCTCGATCCGGGTGATCAGCATGGGCATTGTTCTCCTTGTTTTGGCCCGGTTGCATGAGGCGAATCGTTGTAGGAATAATCCTGTTGTTTCCTGCGAAATCCTACTTGTCTAGGAAAAATACATCGTGTAGGACAAATTCATGGTTACTCACGATCCCCGCGCGCGGCTTTTGCAACTGGCCAGCGAGCAGAACGCCAGCCTCTCGGGCCTGTCCGAGCTGATTGGCCGCAATTCCACTTATCTCCAGCAGTTCATCCGCAAGGGCTCTCCGCGCAAGCTGGAAGAAACCGACCGGCGCACACTGGCCCGGTTCTTCGGCGTGGATGAGGGGGAACTGGGCGCGCCGGAGGATTTTTCCAACGCGCCGCCCGCCGGAAAGCAGCCGCGCGGCGAATGGGTCGATGTGCCGCGCCTGCCGCTGGGTGCCTCGGCCGGGCCGGGGTTGCTGCCGGGCGAGGAGCTGCCGATCGGTGCCTTCCGCTTCTCCGCCCGCTGGCTGCGCGAGCAAGGCCTCGATCCCGCGCAGCTCTCGGCGATCCGGGTCGAGGGCGATTCGATGGAAGCCACCTTGCGCGATGGCGACGAAATCCTGGTCGATCGCACCCCCCGCAACTGGCGCGACGGGATCCACGTGGTGCGGGCAGGCGACGCGCTGATGGTCAAACGCCTCGACCTCGCCCGGCCCGGCGTGGTCGCGCTGGTCAGCGACAATCCGGCCTACCGCACGATCGAACTGGATCCGGGCGAGGTTGAGGTGATCGGAAGGGTGGTGTGGAAGAGCGGGCGGCTGTGACTGCCGCTCCCCGAAAAGCGTTGCCTGCCGCGCGATCCCTCGCCATGAAACCAGTATGACCGAAACTGCCGAACCGCCCGTGCGCGTCGGGATTATTCCCGTGACCCCGCTGGAGCAGAACTGCTCACTGATCTGGTGCACCAGGACGATGAAGGCCGCGCTGGTTGATCCGGGTGGGGATCTGGACAAGCTCAAGGCGGCCGTCGCCAAAGTCGGCGTGACGATCGAGAAGCTGCTGCTGACCCACGGGCACCTCGACCATTGCGGGCAGGCCGGGATCCTGGCCAAAGAACTGGGCGTGCCGATCGAGGGGCCGCATGAAGATGACCGGTTCTGGATCGCGCGGCTGGGTGAGGATGGCGGCAAGTACGGCATGCATGCCGAAACGTTCGAGCCCGACCGCTGGCTGAACGATGGCGATACCGTGACTGTGGGCGAGGCGGTACTCGATGTGATCCACTGCCCGGGGCACACGCCGGGCCACGTGGTGTTCCACTATCCGCTGGGGCACCTGGCGATTGTCGGCGACGTGCTGTTTGCAGGCTCGATCGGACGGACCGATTTCCCGCGCGGCAATCACCAGGATCTGATCGATTCGATCACCAAGAAACTCTGGCCGCTCGGCAACGACGTAACCTTCATCCCCGGCCATGGCCCGACCAGCACTTTCGGACGCGAGCGGCAGGTCAACGGCTTTGTCAGCGACTATGCGCTGAGCAATTAGGCCCTCCCCGAGCTTGCTCGGGGAGGGGGACCGTCGCCGCAGGCGATGGTGGAGGGCCCCCTCCGTCAGTTGCTGCGCAACTGCCACCTCCCCGAGCAAGCTCGGGGAGGGTTGAGTGTTACATCCTCCCCAGCGCGGTCATCACCGCCACCACGGCCAGGCCGATCTGGGCCAGCATGGTGACCATCACGCCAAGGCCGCGGCCGGCCTCAAGCTTGCCGCCGTCCATGCCCAGGCCGTGCGCCACGCGGGCCAGAATATAGGCACCGGCAACATAGGGTAGCCAGGTGCCACCCCGGCCGGCCAGCTCGATCAGACCCACCAGCGCCAGCACCCAGGGGGTATTCTCGGCAAAGTTCAATTGCGCGCGCATCCGCCGTTCGAGCAGATCATTGCCGCCGCTGCCGACGCTGACTTTCTCTTTGGCGCGGACCTGGCCGCAGCGCAGCGCCAGCCAGAAATTGACCAGCGCCGCGGCCGCCGCCATGCACAGCGTGGTGGGTAGCAGCATTTCCATCGACTTGTCTCCCCTGTCAGGCCATCCCCGAAATGGGGACGGGTAGTGCTTGCAACGGCCAAGAAATTCGCTATAGGCGCGCCTTCGCAAGCCGCCGGCCCCTGTGGCCCGGGCATGGCTTATCTAGACGAAACCGGAATTTGCAGGAACAGGTGCCGCGATGGCTGTCCCCAAAAGAAAAACTTCGCCCTCTCGCCGGGGCATGCGCCGCAGCCATGATGCGCTGAAGGTCGAAGCATTCCATGAATGCCCGAACTGCGGCGAACTCAAGCGTCCGCACAACCTGTGCAGCGCCTGCGGCCACTATAATGGCCGCGAAATCATCGCGGTCGGGCTCTAAGCTCACCTAACCGGAGATTGCGCATATGAGCCTGCCGCGTATCGCCGTTGATGCGATGGGCGGCGATGAAGGCGTGCGCGTGATGATCGAAGGGGCGGCGCTGGCACGGCGGCGCCATGATCGTTTCAAGTTCCTGCTGGTCGGCGATGAAGAGCGGATCAAGGCCGCGCTCGCTCATCACCCCAACCTGCGCGAAGCCTCCGAGGTGCTGCACGCTCCCGATGTGGTGAGCGGCGATGAAAAGCCCACCCAGGCGCTGCGCCGGGCCAAGACCACGTCGATGGGCATGGCGATCGACGCGGTGAAACGCGGCGAGGCCGGGGGCGCGGTCAGCGCGGGCAACACCGGCGCACTGATGGCCATGGCCAAGCTGGCGCTGCGGACCATGCCCGGGATCGACCGGCCCGCGCTTTCCGCGCTGCTGCCGACGCTGGGCGACAATGACCTGGTCATGCTCGATCTGGGTGCCAATACCGAATGCGATGCCCGAAACCTGGTGCAATTCGCGGTGATGGGCGCGGCCTATTCACGGATCGTTACTGGCAACGAGGCACCGCGGGTCCGCTTGCTCAATATTGGCACCGAAGAGAACAAGGGCACCGAGAACCTCCAGTCCGCCGCCATGCAGCTCAAGGCCGCAGCTGCCGAGCTGTCGATCTCGTTCGACGGTTTCGCCGAAGCGGACAAATTGAACCGCGGCGATGTTGACGTGGTGGTGTCGGATGGATTTTCGGGCAACATTGCGCTGAAAGCCGTTGAAGGCACCGCGCGGTTTGTGACCGACCTGCTGCGCCGGGCCTTTGCCAGCTCGCTGCGCTCCAAGTTCGGGTTCCTGGTTTCGCGCCCGGCGACTGAGCTGTTGAAGCACCACCTCGATCCCAACAACCACAATGGCGCGGTGTTCCTGGGCCTCAACGGGGTTGTCGTGAAAAGCCACGGATCGGCCAATGCGCTGGGCGTCGCCAATGCGGTGGCGGTTACCGCGCGGCTGCTGGAGGCCAACCTGACCGAACGCATCGCTGCCGACCTGGCGCGGCTGGGCGAGGAAAACCTGCGCCGGGCGTCCCAGTCATCCGGACAGGCTTCGGCATGATCCGTCGTTCGGTTCTGCTGGGAACCGGCTCGGCCCTGCCCGAACGCGCGGTCAGCAATGCCGAATTGGCCAAGACTGTCGATACCAGCGATCAATGGATCGTCGAGCGCACCGGGATCCGCAACCGTCACATCGCGGGCGAGGGCGAGACCACCGGGACTCTGGCGATCCTGGCAGCCCGGCGGGCGCTGGAAGCGGCGGGGCTTGAAGGCAAGGACATCGGCCTGATCGTGCTGGCCACCGCCACGCCCGACCAGACTTTCCCGGCCACCGCCGCCAAGGTCCAGCACGCGATCGGCGCGAACGGCGGGATCGCCTTCGATGTGGCGGCGGTCTGCTCGGGCTTTCTCTATGCCATCGCGGTCGCCGATTCGATGCTGCAATCGGGCATGGCCCAGCGCGCGCTGGTAATCGGGGCCGAAACGATGAGCCGGATCCTCGATTGGGAAGATCGCACCACTTGCGTGCTGTTTGGCGACGGGGCCGGGGCCGTGGTGCTCGAATCGCGCGAAGTGGCCGAGGACGGCCCGGGGATCATCGCCTCGCGGCTCCACGCCGATGGCGCGCACTGCGATCTGCTCTGCGTCGATGGCGGGCCTTCGAGCACCGGCACGGTCGGCCATATCCGGATGCGCGGGCCCGAAGTGTTCAAGCACGCCGTGGTCAACCTCGCCGGGGTGCTCACCGAAGTGCTGGCGGCGGCTGGCATCGAGCCCAAGGACGTTGACTGGGTGGTGCCGCATCAGGCCAACCAGCGGATCCTCGATGCGACCGCGCGCAAGTTCGGCCTGCCGCCCGAAAAGGTGGTGGTGACGGTTGACCGGCACGCCAATACCTCGGCCGCATCGGTGCCGCTGGCGCTCGATACTGCGGTGCGCGACGGGCGAATCAAGCCCGGCGACTTGCTGGTGCTTGAGGCGATGGGCGGCGGTTTCACTTGGGGTGCTTGCGTCCTGCGCGCCTAGTCCCCGAATTTCTGCGACCGATTCCCGACAGTTGCGTTGCAATCGCGGCGCGTTGGGTTATGCTTCGAATCGCGGGTCGTGCATACACATGTCAGGGAAGGGGCTGATGCGCTCCATGAGTACTCTCACACGGGCCGATCTGGCCGAAGCACTGAACCGCAAGCTGGGGCTTTCGCGGTCCGAATCACTCACCATGGTTGAATCGATTCTCGATCACATGTCGAACGCGCTCGAACAGGGCGAAAACGTCAAGATTTCAGGGTTTGGCACCTTCCTGCTGCGCGACAAGGGTGAGCGGATCGGACGCAATCCCAAGACCGGGGTGGAAGTGCCGATCACCCCGCGCCGGGTGCTGACCTTCCGGGCCAGCCAGATGCTGAAGGAACGGATCGCCCGCGGATGACGGACGCTGCGCCTCCGACCTTCGCCGACGGCAAGGATCCGGAGGCGCTGCGCACGATCGGCGAAGTGGCCAAGGCGCTGGGAATCCGGCAGCATGTGCTGCGCTATTGGGAAGAACAGTTCCCGATGCTGAAGCCGCTGAAGCGTAGCGGTGGGCGGCGGTATTATCGCAGTGAAGATGTCCGCATGGTCGAGGCGATCGACCGGCTGGTCCACAAAGAGGGCTATACCCTCAAAGGTGCCAAGCAGGCACTCCAGGGCCGGACCAGCAGCACAGCGCAGGCACCCAGTGCCCCGGCGACAACTCCGATCGCTTCAGAAGCGCCGATCAATTCCAACTTCGCCTATCGCGCGCGGTTGATTGCGCTGCGGACGACACTGGTAAACGCGCTCCACGACGCCTAAATGGCCCTCACGAAAGTGAGGCATTCCGACACATGAGCAAGAGCTACGACGCCGATCTGGCGCTCTATATCAATGGCAGCTGGAAGAGCAGCGAGGGACGCGACATGTTCCCCGTGATCGACCCGGCGCTGGGCGAAACCATCGCCGAAGTGCCGCTGGCAAGCCCCGCCGACCTTGACGAAGCGCTGGGCGCGGCGGACAAGGGCTTTGTCTTGTGGCGCGCCACCCCGGTCGAACAGCGCGCCGCCGTGCTGCGCAAGACGGCCGACTTGCTGCGCGAACGCGCCGACGCGATTGCCCGCCTGCTCACGCTGGAACAAGGCAAGCCGCTGGCCGAGGCCCGCGCCGAAGTTGTCGGCAGCGCTGCCCTGTTCGATTGGTGCGCGGCCGAAGCGGTCCGGATCTATGGCCGGGTGCTGGTTCGCCCGACCGGCCAGCGCTCGATGATCAACAAGCAGCCGATCGGCCCGGTGGCGGCGTTCAGTCCGTGGAACTTCCCGATCTCGCTGATGGCCAAAAAGATTGCTTCGGCACTGGCAGTGGGCTGCTCGGTGATCGCCAAGCCGCCCGAGGAGACTCCGGGCTGCACGGGCGCATTGGTGCGCTGCCTGGCCGATGCCGGGCTGCCGGCGGGCGTTGTCCAGCTGGTCCACGGTGTGCCCGATACGGTCAGCCGGCATCTGCTGGCCTCGCCGGTGATCCGCAAGGTCAGCTTCACCGGCTCGGTCCCGGTCGGCAGGCACCTGATGCGGCTAGCCGCCGACGGGCTCAAGCGGGTGACGATGGAGCTGGGCGGCCACGCCCCGGTGCTGGTGTTTGACGATTGCGATCTGGAAAAGACGCTCGACATGGTCGTGGCGCAGAAGTTCCGCAATGCCGGGCAAGTCTGCGTCTCGCCGACGCGCTTCTACGTCCAGGAAAGCATCTACCAGCGTTTCGTCGATGGCTTTGCGGAGCGCACCCACGCGGTAACCACCGGGCACGGGCTCGATGCCGGGACCACGATGGGCCCGCTCGCCAATGTGCGCCGCCCCGGTGCGATCGAGGCGCTGGTTGAGGACGCTGCCGCCAAGGGCGCGCGGGTGATGGCCGGGGGCAAGCGCGGCAATGCCGGGCTACTTCTTCCAGCCGACGCTCCTCGCAGACGTGCCCGACAGCGCCGACATCATGAGCAACGAGCCCTTCGGGCCGGTCGCGGTCGCCGCGCCGTTCTCGACGCTCGAAGACGCCGTCACCAAGGCCAACCGCCTGCCCTTCGGCCTCGCCGCCTTCGCCTTCACCGAAGGCCTGCGCACCGCCAACCTCGTCGGCGATGCGATCGAAGCCGGGATGGTCGGGATCAACACTTTCGCCATCGCCGGGCCCGATACCCCGTTCGGCGGGATCAAGGATTCAGGCTTTGGCAGCGAAGGCGGGATCGAGGGGATGGACAGCTACCTGGTGACCAAGGCGATCCATATGGCTTGAGGGGGTTAGGGCTCGATCACCGGGATGGTGCTGAGCTTGGCCGCCGACTTGACGAAATGATTGTCAAAGCTGAGCATCGACGTGCAGCCAAGATCGGTTGCGACGGCGAGGTGAAGGGCGTCAGCGAAATCCATGCCCTGTCGATACCAGTCAAGTGCCGTTGCCAGCGCTTCGGGATTCTCAATGGTGATGGTCGGAATGCCTGCGAAGGCGGTCAGGCCATCTGCAATTGCGGCGCGAGACTTCTTGTAGATCGAGCCCAGGACCCAGGCTGCTTCCAGGCACACCGTCAGCGAAAGATAGATGTTACCCTTGGCAAGAGCTGCACTTGCCCGCCCCACTTGCTCGGCCTCGTCATTGGCGACGATTCGAACGACGATATTGGTATCAATAGCGATCAAGGCGCTTGGCTTCCCGCATCACTGCAGCATCCATTTCCTCAATCGAAATGGTCGGACCATCGTAACCGACACAGCCAATAACATCTTCGATTTTGGTCTCGGGAAAAATCCGTTCGGACTTGAGCAACACCCCGTTTCCGGATCGTTCAACCTTAAGCCGCGTCCCCGGTTTCCAGTTGAGCAGGTCGCGCAGTTCCTTGGGCAGGATCACCTGCCCTTTGGTCGAAACTGTTGTCGTCAACTTTTCATGCCTGCCCATCGCGGCCTCCTTTTGGTAAGATAAAGGTAAGACGAAATGGAACGAAAGTCAAATGAGGCGGGCTACGCGCTTGCGCAAAGGAAGCCGCAACATCCCGCATCTCCAACTCCGTCGCCCCGTGCTTGACACGGGGCTTGGCTTTTCTTCGGTAATCCTCCGGGTTTGGAGGCAAGAAAGCTGCGCGTGCGGTTGGGGCCGATGGTGTCGTGCCCCCGTTCAGCGGCAGTGCAACGATCAAGCGTCGCAAGGCAGCCAAGCCCCGTGTCAAGCACGGGGCGACGATGGGTGGTTGGGAGCTGGGGCCTTCGGTATGGCTTGGCGTGTGATTTTAACCGAAGGGTGTGCTACACTCTCACCATGCAACGAGACACTTTCACCCGCCGCTGGGTCCGCTTTGTCGAACGGTCAATGGTGTGGTCATTCTGGGGGATTCTGGTGGTTTTCATCGTCGTATTGGTGACAAATCTGATCGGGTAGCGGTCAACCTCAAGCCAGCTCCGGCCCCAACTCCGGATCCAAATCCCGCGGCCGCGTCAAATGAACCAGCCTTGCGCAGCGGTCCCTCAAATCCGACCACTTCTCAATGTCCAGCTCCAACACCGCAAAACTAGCCGTCGGGAACTTCTCCTCGACCACATCCCGCAAGGGGCTTGAGCCGTCATCCGGCACCAGATCAAAGATCAGGTCTTCCAGTCCCGGATTATGGCCGACCATCAGGATCGAGGCCGGATCGCCGCTCTGTTCGCGCAGCAGATCGGCCAGAGTCACGCTGCTGGCGAGGTAGATGCGGCGGTCCCATTGCACCGCGACCGGCTGGTCGGCGGCCTGGCAGGCGATTTCGATCGTTTCGGCGCAGCGGATTGCGGGGGAGGAGAGCATGCGCTCCCAGCGCACTCCGTGGTCACGCACGTGCTTGCCCATGATCGCAGCGCCCTTGCGCCCGCGCGCGTTGAGCGGGCGGTCGAAATCGCGGGCGCGCGGGTCTTGCCAGTCTGATTTTGCGTGGCGAAACAGGCCGAGGATCTTCAACGCGCGGGTTCTCCGTGAGCGGGCATTCCAGAAACACCGGATGCCACGCGGTGTAAAGCCTCATCCAGTGTCAATCGCGTGACGGGCGTGCCAGGCGGAAATGCGGACAAGAGTCGGCTGGGGAAAGCCGAGGACAGCACCACGAACATGCCGTGATCGTCACGGCTGCGGATCAGCCGGCCAAAGGCCTGGGCGAGGCGTGCGCGGATGATCCGGTCGTCAAAGGCCGCCCCGCCGCCCGCCAGTCGCCGGGCGCGGTGGAGGATTGAGGGCTTGGGCCAGGGGACCTGCTCCATCACCACCAGCCGCAGCGAATGGCCGGGAACATCGACACCGTCGCGCAAGGCATCGGTGCCGAGCAGCGAGGCGCGCGGATCGTCGCGAAAGATATCGACCAATGTGCCGGTGTCGATCGGATCGACGTGCTGGGCGTAAAGCGGCAGGCCGCCGCGCGCCAGCCGGTCGGCGATCCGGCCATGCACCGCGCGCAGCCGCCGGATCGCCGTGAACAGCCCCAGCGCGCCGCCCTGCGCGGCCTCGATCAGCCGGGCATAGGCCCCGGCCAGCGCCGCGACATCGCCCTTGGGCACATCGGTGACGATCAGCACTTCGGCCTGCGCGCCATAGTCGAACGGGCTGTCAAAGCTGGAGAGGCGCGGGGCGAGGCCCAGCACCGGCGCGCCCGAGCGAGTCACCGCGCTGTCCCAGTCGTTGCCGTCCTTGAGCGTGGCCGAGGTCAGCATCACCCCGTGCGCGCCTTCCAGCACGACCTTGGCGAAGGGCTTCATCGGATCGAGCCAGCGGCGATGGATTCCGACATCGAATTCGCGCGCCTCGGCGCGTTCGACCGCCAGCCAGTCGACGAATTCGGGATCGGCCGGACCGCCCAGCCGTTCAAGCAGCGCTTCCCAGGCAGCGAGCAAGTCAATCCGCCAGCCGAGCGAATGGCGCGCACCTTCAATCCGCGCGCGGCCTGCGCCGTCGAGCCAGTCGGGCGGCTCGCTGAGGATCGCTTCAAGCCGCACGCCCAGACGGATCAGCGGTCCGCGCAGTTCGGCCAGCGCAGCCTGCGCTGCCCCTGCGCGTTCGATAAACGGCCCGTCAAGCTGCGCGGCCTCGGTCTCCAGGCCGTAACCCGCTTCCTGCCCGCCGCTTTCGTCGCGGGCATAAGTGGTGGCGCGTACTGCGGCGAGCAGTTCCTCGAGCGGTCCCGAGGGTGTGCCATCGCCCAGTCGCTGCAACCAGCCATCGCCCGGCAGCGATTCAGCAGCATAACGTGCGGCGGCGATGGCTTTGGCTCCGGCCTCGTCGTAGCTCGCGACATCGGCGAGGCGCGCGGAGAGGCCCCGGCGGCGGCCCTTCGAGCCTTTCTCCGGGCCGATTACCCAGCGCCTAAGCTCAATCGTCTCGCTGCCTGACAGCGCAGCGGCGAAGGTCGAATCCGCCGCCTCGAACACATGGTGGCCTTCGTCGAACACGATCCGCGTCGGCCGCTGCGCCTGGTCGCGGCCACGTGCGGCATTGACCATCACCAAGGCATGGTTGGCGATCACCAGATCGGCCTGCGCGCTGGCGCGGCTGGCGCGTTCGATGAAGCATTTGCGGTAGTGCGGGCAGCCGGCATAGACGCATTCGCCGCGCCGGTCGGTCAAGGCCGCGACCCCGCGCTGGCGGAACAGCGTGGCCAGCCAACCGGGCAGGTCGCCGCCGATCATGTCGCCGTCCTGGCTGTAGCTGGCCCAGCGCGCGATCAGCTGCGCCAGGATCGCGGCCCGGCCTGAGAAACCACCTTGCAAGGCGTCTTCAAGGTTCAGCAAACACAGGTAATTCTCACGCCCCTTGCGCACCACCACCGGGCGCGAGCCATCGGCGCGGTGCTCCGCCCAGGCGCGGCGGCTTTCGGCGCGGAGCTGGCGTTGCAGCGCCTTGGTAAAGGTCGAAACCCACACCGTCCCGCCCGATTCCTCGGCCCAGAGCGAGGCCGGGGCGAGGTAGCCCAGCGTCTTGCCGATCCCGGTTCCGGCCTGCGCCAGCAGCATCTGCGGCTGATCCTGCCGCCGGCGCGGCGCGAAGACGTGCGCGACTTCCTGGGCATAGGCCGCCTGGGCGCGGCGCTGCTCGGCATTGTCGCCGGTCAGCCGGGTCAGGCGGGAATTGACGTCGTCGGGGCGCAGCGCGACCTGGCCCGGCTGGGGCCGCTCGGGCGCTTCCTCCCATTCCGGCAGGCGCGCGAAGAGCCAGCGTTCGGCTTTGGTGGGCGGGGCGATTCGCGCGGTCAGCAGCGGCACCCAGGCCCAACGCAGCTTGGTCAGCGATTGCAGCGCGGTCCAGGC
>PNJT01000006.1 GCA_013822005.1 Novosphingobium sp.
GGATGTTACGAATGCAGCCACTTGTCCGCCCTCGTAAGCAAGGTGGTGGTCATTTGGATCAGATCGAACCAAACGCACGCCCGAAGCATCCATGTGGATTCCGAATGCAGAGACGATACAAACCTCGGCCATGTCTACCGACTTCAAGATCGGCAAATTCGCCTCTTGATAGAGTTCAAGTTTGATATCTGCTTGCAGACTGGAGCCAATGAGCTTTTGCTGGCGCATACGTTCCAGCACGCTGAGGACGTGTGCCCTAACTCCGCGGATGACGCCCCACTTCTCAACCAATTCGTCACCCCGGACTTGATCCGGGGTCCCGCTTGGTCCTCCCGCCGCGCCTGAAGGCAAGCGGGACCCCGCGTCAAGCGCGGGGTGACGGGAAGGGGTAGTGTCGGCAGGCAAGACGGGCCATTCGAGAAGGTGGACAGAACCCCCATCCGGATAGCGCGTCCCCCAGACCTCTTCGCTGGTAAACACCAGCACCGGCGCGGCCCAGCGGACCAGGGCGTGGAACAGGGTGTCGAGCACTGTGCGGTAGGCCATGCGCTTGGGATCGCTGGCCGCGTCGCAATAGAGGCAGTCCTTGCGCACATCGAAGAAGAAGGCGGAAAGGTCTTCGTTGCAGAAATCGGTCAGCGCGCGGACATAGCTGTTGAAGTCGAACTCATTGACCGCCTTGCGCAGCGTCGCGTCGAGCTTGCCCAGCAGTGCCAGGACATAGCGTTCCAGCTCGGGCATTGCTGACACTTCAACCCGCTCCGCCTCGCTGAAGCCATCCAATGCGCCCAGCAGATAGCGGAAGGTATTGCGCAGCTTGCGGTACTGGTCGGAGACGCCCTTGAGGATCTCGTCGCCGATCCGGTGGTCTTCGGTGAAATCGACCGACAGCGCCCACAGCCGGATGATGTCCGCGCCGTAGGTCTCCATCACCTTGTTGGGATCGACCGTGTTGCCGAGGCTCTTGGACATTTTCATGCCCTTCGAATCCATCGTGAACCCATGGGTCAGGATCCGGTCATAGGGCGCGCGGCCGCGGGTGGCGCAGCTTTCCAGCAGGCTCGACTGGAACCAGCCGCGATGCTGGTCGCTGCCTTCGACATAGATGTCGGCCGGCCATGACAGGTCAGGCCAGCGGTCGCTTTCGAGCACATAGGCGTGGCTGGTGCCCGAATCGAACCACACGTCGAGGATGTCGCTGACCGCTTCCCACTCGTCGGCTCTGTAGGCCTCGCCCAGGAAGCTGTGCGCGGTTTCGGGGGTCCAGGCGTCGATGCCCTGGGCCTTCACGGCGGCGACGATCCGTTCGTTGACCGCCGGATCGACCAGGTACTCGCCGCTCTTGCGACCCACGAACAGCGTGATCGGCACCCCCCAGGCGCGCTGGCGGCTGAGCACCCAGTCGGGCCGCCCGGCAACCATCGAACCGATCCGGTTGCGGCCCTTGTCGGGGGTGAACGCCACGCGTTCGATTTCGGCGAGGGCGATCTGGCGCAAGGTCTGGGGCGGCATCTCGACTTCGCTCGATGCGAACGGATCTTGGGTTTGATCCGATTTTCTTGTCCCGTTGGTGCTACCCCCTCCTCCGTTCGTGTCGAGCGAAGTCGAGACACCGCGCACAATCGGCTTGTCCATCGGCACAAACCACTGCGGGGTGCAGCGATAGATCACCTTGGCTTTCGAACGCCACGAATGCGGATAAGAATGCTGGTAATCGGCCGAAGCCGCCAGCAGTCCGCCCGCCTCGCGCAGGTCCGAACAGATCGGCCCGTCGGGCGCGTTGAACTTGGGGTTGATGACGCTGCCTTGGCCGCCCAGCCAACCCCAGTCCTCACGGTACTTGCCATCGCCTTCGACCGCGAACTTGGGGTTCAGGCCATGCGCCTTGCACAGCTCGAAATCGTCCTCGCCGTGATCGGGCGCCATGTGGACCAGGCCCGTGCCGCTGTCGGTGGTGACAAAGTCGCCCGGCAGCAGCGGGCGCGGTTCGGCAAAGAACCCGCCGAGGTGGTGCATCGGGTGGCGGGCGATGGTTCCGGCCATTGCCTTGCCGTATCGCCATTGATTGACGGCTTGTTTGCCAACCAGTTCCACAGATCGGCCTAGACGTGTCTCAAACGGCTTGATGAGGTCAGCTGCGACCAAAAAACGACGCTCGCCGTCGGTAACCTGACAATATGCAACCTCCGGCCCATAGGCCAAAGCCTGGTTGACCGGGATCGTCCACGGCGTCGTCGTCCAGATCACCGCGTGCGCGCCAACCAGTTCGGGGATCGGACTTTCGACAATCTCAAACGCCACGTCGATCTGGGTCGAGGTGATATCCTCGTATTCAACCTCAGCCTCGGCCAGCGCGGTCTTTTCGACCGGCGACCACATCACCGGCTTGGCCCCGCGATAGAGCTGGCCACTGGTGGCGAACTTGAGCAGTTCGGCAACGATCGTCGCCTCGCTCTCGGGCTGCATGGTGAGGTACGGATTGTCCCAATCGGCCATGACGCCAAGGCGCTTCAGCTGCGCGCGCTGCACATCGACCCAGTGCTGGGCATAGGCGCGGCATTCGGCGCGGAATTCGAGGAGCGGGACTTCGTCCTTGTTCTTCTTGGCCTTGCGGTATTGCTCCTCAACCTTCCATTCGATCGGCAGGCCGTGGCAATCCCAGCCCGGCACATAGGGCGCGTTCTTGCCCAGCAGGTTCTGCGTGCGGCAGACCATGTCCTTGATCGTGTGGTTGAGCGCATGGCCGATATGCATGTCGCCGTTCGCATAGGGCGGGCCGTCATGGTACATGAAGGTCTCGCGCCCGCGCCGCGCATCGCGCAGCTGTTCGTAGAGCTTTTCCGCTTCCCAGCGCGCAGCAATCAGCGGCTCCTTCTGGGGGAGGCCGGCCTTCATCGGGAAATCAGTCTTCGGCAGGAAGACGGTGTCTTTAAGATCGCGCTGTTCAGTCATGGCGGGCGGGCCTTAGCGGGGGAGGCGGGGAATCGCAAATCCTCCCCCAAGAGGGAGGATCATTCCCGCGCCTTGCGCCGCCGTTCGAGCGCGTCCTGGGTTTCCTTCTCCTCGCGCGGGTTGCGCTTGTTGAAGCCGGGGCGGACCGCCGAGCCGATCGACCAGATATCCTCGACCCAGAGGTAGCCGGTGAAATCGCGCGGCACGTCGCGGATCTGTTCGGGCAGATCGAGCCCCATGCCGCCGGGTCCGTCCTGCGGCGCCACCATGATGATCCGCGCGCCGACCGCGTTCATTCGCTGAGCCGTGCGGTTGGGCCAACCGGCAATCAGGAACTGGCGGTTGAGCGGAACAATCAGCGTGCCATTGCGGCAGGCCTCGGGCGTCAGCGCCAGCCAGCCCTGCCAGGCATAGGCGGTGGTGCAGGCCTTGGCGCTTTCCTTGCTGAACACCCAGGCCTTGGGGAGCAGTTGGCGGATCCGTCCGACCGGGCCCGCTTCGTCAGAGCCATAGAACCCGTCGCCGCGCGCCACCGGATCGCGCCCGGCGGCGCGCAGCGCGGCAACCAGCATGTCGGCCTCGGCCGGGTCCTTGCTCTTGAAATTGAACAGCAGGGCCTTTTCCGGGAAAGCGGCCAGCACTTCGGACAGTTCGGGGATCAGCCCCACGCCCTTGCCGCGGAACGGGAAACTCTTGCCGCCATCAGCGGTATAGCCATAGCCGGCGTCGAGCAGCTTCAACTGCTCCATCGTCGCATCGCGGATCGGACCCTTGCCATTGGTCCGGCAGTCAAGCGTCCAGTCGTGGAACACTGCCAGCTTGCCGTCCTTGGTCGGCGCGATGTCGAGCTCGATCATCTGTGCGCCCGAACGGACCGCCTGGCCCATCCCGGCGAGCGTGTTTTCCAGATAGTCGTGCAGCGGCGGCTCGATCCGGCTGGCGGTGCAGGTATCGCGCTCCACCCCGCGGTGGTCGAACAGCTGGTGCGCGCCGCGATGCGCGATCAGCTTGAGATAGCCGCGCGGGCTTTCGGCCATCCAGCTGGCATTGACGAAAGTCGAGACCAGAAAGGCCAGGGCCAAAGCCAGCGCAATCCGTTTCGCCCATTTCATCGTGCCAGGAGCCCCTTCGCCTGTTCGCAATCGCGCTCGATCTGCGCGGTCAGCTCTTCGAGTGAATCGAATTTGGCTTCGTCGCGCAAGTGATGAATCAGGGCCACTTCAATCTCTTGCCCATAAAGATCGCCCGACCAATCGAAGAAATAGGGTTCGAGCAGCTCGACCGGGGGATCGAAGCTGGGCCGCACCCCCAGGTTGGCCGCGCCGTGCAGCACCTGGCCGCCGGGCAGCACGCCGGTCACCGCATAGATCCCGTAGCGCGGGCGCAGGTAGCTACCCAGCTCAAGGTTGGCGGTGGGATAGCCGATGCTGCGGCCCAGCTTGGCCCCGTGCAGCACCGGGCCGCGAATCGCAAAAGGCCGGGTCAGGAGATGCGTTGCCGTAGCGCAGTCGCCTTCTTTCAGCGCCTCGCGGATCCGGCTGGAGGAGACCACTTCGCCCCCATCGCTGACCGGCCCGACCGCGCGGGCGGACAGGCCCTTTTCGGCGCCCAGCGTCTTGAGCAGTTCGACCGAGCCGGCGCGGCCCTTGCCGAAGGTGAAATCCTCGCCGGTCACCACGCCGGCCGCGCCAAGCGGTCCGGTGAGCAGTTCGATGAATTGTTCAGCCGTGGTCGCTGCCAGCTGCGCATCGAAATGGAACACCAGCATGGCATCGGCCCCGGCAGAGCCGAACAGCTCGAGCCGTTGACCCAGCGTAGTCAAGCGGAACGGCGGGACTTGCGGCGCGAAAAAGCGCACCGGGTGCGGATCGAACGTAGCGACAATCGCCGGGCGGCCCTCGGCCCGGGCCCAGTCCAGCGCCTCGCCGACCACGGCCTGATGGCCCAGGTGGAACCCATCGAAATTGCCCAGCGCGATGATTGCGCCGCGCAAGCTCTCGGGCACCCGCTCCCGCGCGTCGAGTCTCAAAATCCCCATGTCAGCCGCGCTTGTAGTCCTTGCGCCACTCGTCATAGGGCAGCATGCCCTGGCGGATCACCCGCAGCGCGTTGCCGCCCATCACCGCGCGGATCTCGGCCGGGCGGAAGCCCTCGTCGAGCAGCGCCTGGGTGATCTGGGCCAAGTGCGAGGTGTCGAAGCGCATGATGGTCGCGCCGTCATAGTCGCTGCCCAGCGCGACGAAATCGATCCCCACCAGATCGCGGACATATTTGATCGACCTGGCAATCGCACGCGGGCTGGTGTCGCAGATCGCGCCTTCCCAATAGCCGATCGAAATCACTCCGCCGGTGCGCGAGATGCCGCGAATTTCCTCGTCATTGAGGTTGCGGTTGACCTTGCACATCGCCTGCACCCCGCCGTGACTGGAGATCACCGGACGCCGCGCCAGCTTGAGCACTTCGGCCACGCATTGGCGGCTGCAATGGGCAATATCGACGATCATGCCCTTGTCTTCCATCCGCTTGACCACTTCGCGCCCGAAGGGAGTGAGCCCGCCCTTCTGCATCCCGCGCATGGATCCGGCCAGTTCGTTGTCGAAGAAATGGGTCAGCCCGGCCATGCGGAAACCGGCATCATAGAGTGCGTCAAGGTTTTCGATCTTGCCCCCAAGGCCCTGCAAACCTTCGAGCGAGAGCAGCGCCCCGACCGGCCCGCCCGGAGCGGCCCGTGCGGCGAGCAGCTGGTCAAGCCCGTAACGGTCGGAAACCTTGCGCAGCATCCCGTTCGACAGCGCGACCGAAACGTCGAGCTTGTGGGCGTGGTAGAGCGAACGATCGAGCAGGTCGAACCAGGTCTTGCGCGGCTGGCCCTGCGCGACCAGCAGCGCGGGCAGCACGTCCGAATCCGATGCGTTCGCGTCGTAGTTGAGCCCCTTGGGGGTCTTGCTCACCGACGAGAACACCTGCAGCGCGACATTGCCCTCGATCAGGCGGGGCAGGTCCTGGTGGCCGCGGTTGCTGGCCTTGGTCAGCTCGCGGTCCCACATCAGCGTGTCCGAATGCATATCGACCACATTGAGGCTCTGGTGCAGTGCCTTGGCCTCAGGCCCGACCTCGATCAGCGGCCCGCCGTCGATCTGGTTCATCGACGATTCCATGATGGGCGGGACCACGCGGAAGAACACCAGCGCAGCGAAAGCGATCGTCAGCAGCGGTATCAGGAAGCGTTTGCGCATCATCGTCCCCCGGTCAGGCCTTCGGTTTACGCAACAAGGTGACGAAGTCAAAGGCCGGGTTGCGGCCATCCGCAGGATGGGCCTCGCGGAAGGCCTCGGTCCATTGGGAGCGGTCGAACGCGGGGAAGCGCGTGTCGCCTTCGGGCGCGGCATGGACTTCGGTCAGCTCGATCCGGTCGGCCTGGGGCAGCGCCAGGGCATAGATTTCCGCCCCGCCAAAGATCGCGATCTGCGGCGCATTGGCCAGCTTGAGCGCTTCGTCCAGCGAATGAACTGCCTCGGCCCCATCGGCGCTCCAGTCCGGATCGCGGGTGATCACGATGTGGCGGCGGCCGGGCAGCAGCCCGGGCAGCGAATCAAAGGTCTTGCGGCCCATCACCAAGGGCTTGCCCATGGTCAGCGCCTTCAGCCGGCGGAAATCGGCAGCCAGGTGCCAGGGCATCCCCCCGCCAATCCCGATCACCCCGTTGTCGGCGACAGCGACCGCCAGGAACAATTCAGGCCGGTTCACAGCACCAGCCGGGTCACATGGCCCATCTTGCGCCCCGGCCGCGCTGCCGCCTTGCCGTAGAGGTGCAAGTGGTTGGCCGGATCGCTGAGGATCCCCGACCAGTCCTCGGCCGCCTCGCCGACGATATTGCGCATCTCGACCGCCGTGGCGGCAAGCCGGGTATCGCCCAGCGGCAGGCCGCAGATCGCGCGGATGTGGTTCTCGAACTGGCTGGTCAGCGCGCCTTCGATCGTCCAGTGACCCGAATTGTGGACCCTGGGGGCCATCTCGTTGAACACCGGGCCGTCCTCGGTCGCGAAGAATTCGAACGCCGCCACCCCGACATAGCCCAGCGCATCGGCCACTTGCTTAGCCAAGGCGCGCGCTTCAGCAACCTGAGCCTGCACCGCTGCCGAGGCCGGAACGGTCGAGCGGGTCAGGATCCCGTGCTCGTGGACATTCTCGGCGCTGTCCCAGAACACGCATGTCCCATCCTGCGCGCGGGCCAGAATCACGCTGAATTCCGCGCTGAAGTGGACGAAGCCTTCGAATATCATCGCCTGGCCGGTCAAGGCGATGCCCTCGGCCTCGTGGTCATACATGATCCGGTACTGGCCCTTGCCGTCATAGCCCTCGCGCCGGGTCTTGAGGATCCCGGGCGATCCGATCACGGTCAGCGCTTCGTCGAGGTCCTCTGGCGTATCGACCGCCATGAACGGCGCGGTGCGGCCGCCCAGCTGGGTGACGAATTGTTTCTCGCTCAGCCGGTCCTGCGCCACTTCGAGTGCATGGGCGCCGGGGTAGAGCGGCACCCCGCCCAGCGCTTTCAGCGAGCCTACGGGCACATTCTCCCACTCATAAGTCACCACTGCGCAGTCGGCGGCGAAAGCGGCCAGCGCCTGCGTATCGGTCCACGGCGCGCGGGTGTGCGCGGCGCAGACTTCGGCGGCGATGCTGTCGGCCTCGGGCGCGAAGACATGGCAGCGATAGCCCAGCCGCGCCGCCGCCACGGCCAGCATCCGCCCCAGCTGTCCGCCGCCCAGGATGCCGATGGTTTCGCCCGGTGGGATCATGCTCAGGTCAGCTCGGCCGCTCGGCAACACCGGCGGTCTGCGCCGCGCGGTAGGCCTTGATCCGCTCCGCCAATGCCGGATCCTGCAGCGCCAGGATCGAGGCCGCCAGCAGCCCGGCATTGGTCGCCCCGGCCTCACCGATGGCGAGCGTGCCGACCGGAACCCCGGCGGGCATCTGCACGATCGAGAGCAGGCTGTCCTGCCCCGAAAGCGCCTTGGACTGCACCGGCACGCCCAGCACCGGCAAATGGGTCATGCTGGCGACCATCCCCGGCAAGTGCGCCGCGCCGCCCGCCCCGGCGATGATCACCTGAAAGCCGGCCTCAGCCGCGCCCTCGGCAAACTTGACCAGCCGTGCCGGGGTGCGGTGGGCCGAGACGATCTGCGCGTCATAGGCCACTCCCAGCTTGTCGAGCGCCTCGGCAGCCTTGCTCATCGTCGGCCAGTCGGACTGGCTGCCCATCACGATTGCGACCTGTGCCGTCATATCAACGCTCCGCCAGGTAATAACGCTCGGTCGCGTTCAGCGCCTCATCGAGCTCATAAATGATCGGCTGGCCGGTCGGGATTTCGAGGCCCGTGATCTCGGCATCGGAAATCCCCGACAGGTGCTTGACCAGCGCGCGCAAGGAATTGCCGTGGGCGGAGATCAGCACCGTCTCTCCGGCTTTCAGCGCCGGGGCGATCGCGCTCTCGTAATAGGGCAGCACGCGGGCGATGGTGTCCTTGAGGCTCTCGGTCGAAGGGATCGCGATTCCGGCATAGCGCGGGTCGGCCTTGAGATCGAACTCGCTGCCATCCTCCAGCACGGGCGGCGGAATGTCGAAGCTGCGGCGCCAGATCTTGACCTGGTCGTCGCCGTGCCTGGCGGCGGTCTCGGCCTTGTCGAGCCCGGTCAGCCCGCCATAGTGCCGCTCGTTCAGCCGCCAGTCCTTGACCTCGGGGATCCACAGCCGCCCGGCGCTTTCCAGCGCATAGTGCAGCGTCTTGATCGCGCGGGTCTGGAAACTGGTGAAGGCCAGCGTCGGCAGCATGCCCTTGGCCTTGAGCCGTTCGCCGGCCGCGCAGGCCTCGGCCACGCCCTTGTCGGTGAGGCCCACATCCCACCAGCCGGTGAAGCGGTTTTCCAGGTTCCACTGGCTCTGGCCGTGGCGGACGAGAATAAGGCGAGGCAAGGGCCAAACTCCAAGCTTTTCAGGAGCACCGCGCCCTAGCGGCTATGCTGCGCTTTGGGAAGGGTGTTCGCTTGGCTGGTTGGAAGGGTTTTTCTCACGCCAAGACGCCAAGAGGTTGAGCAAGAGGCGGCCTTACCCTTTCTCCGCGAAGCGGCTGCCAATTCGGGGCGCCTGACCATTGGAATTCCGCTAGCGCGGAAAGCGCAAGGCCAGACCACTACACAACCTCTTGGCGTCTTGGCGTGAGCAATTGCCAACACGGCCTCCAAATCTAAGGCTCGCCCGCCTTGTCCCGGTCTTCTTGCACTCCCAAATCCCGCGCCTGCGCCTTGCGCTTGCGCAGGTTCTCGCGCAGCTTGGCGGCCAGTCGCTCTTCGCGGGTCGGGGCGGGCTTGCTTTCACGCATTGGCAATTCTTGTGCGCTATCAGGCATCGGCTTGACAAAGCAAGGGGCCACGGCCAATAGCGCGCCCCTGCCCCCGGCCCCGTGCCGTGCGGCGCTGATGGAATGGTGTGCTGCTGTAGCTCAGTGGTAGAGCGCATCCTTGGTAAGGCTGAGGTCGGGAGTTCAATCCTCCCCAGCAGCACCATTCCACTTTTTCCCGACTGCACCCGCCCCAATCCGCTCGTCCTGAGGAACCCGCAGGGCAGAGCCTGTCGAAGACCGGAGGGTGTCTCGAAGGACCCCTGCGTGCGCACGCGGTGCTTCGAGACGGGGCGTTGGCCTACGGCCGATGCCAAAACCGTCCAGGCCGCGACAAACCGCGCCGCGATCCGAACTCGTCCCTTCCCCAAAGCCGCGCCGCCAGCGCGGCTTTGGCGCATCTGGGCTCTGTTCTATGGAAAACTCGCACCCTCCCTGCGCATGTATTTCTTCAACTTGCATTTTCCGCAATTGCCACGCCGGGGCCAAAGTGCCCGGCAAGCGGCGGCTTGCCCCACGTGTCTTATCCTGATAACACAGCTTGCAACTTTGCCCCATGCACTCCACATTGAGGCAACGACCACTGCAGATGGACCCTAATGCCATGGCCACCACGCCGACTGAAACCGCAACGATGTCTCCGCTGAACCTGACCCCGCCCGATCCGGTGCCGGTGATTGCGGCCGAATCCGCCGCCGGGCTGGTGCCGGTCTCGAAGGAAGAGAAGTCGAAACTCGAAACCAAGGTTGATGCCTTTGTCGCCGATCTGATCGCCTCGGACGCCAACTCGCCCGAATTCGGCCGCAAGATCGATCAGATTACCAACATGGGGCGCAAGGAAATTGCCACCGCGGCGGGCATGGCCAACCGCTTTCTCGATCGTCCGGTCCGGGCGATGGACAAGGACGCCGGGGTCGGCGCGAACCTCTCCGAACTGCGCCGCACGGTGGAAGAGCTCGATCCGGGCAAGGCCGGCCAGCTTTCGACCGGGCGCAAGATCCTGGGCTTCATTCCCTTTGGCAACACGATGAAGCGGTATTTCAATAGCTACCAGTCGGCCCAGACCCACATCCAGTCGATCCTTACCCACCTCGCTTCGGGCAAGGACGAGCTGCTGATGGACAATGCCGCGATCGATGTCGAGCGCCAGAAGCTGTGGGAAGCGATGGGCCAGCTGGAGCAGATGATCCACATCTCCAAGACGCTGGACGCCAAGCTGGAAGAAACCGCCGCCGAGCTGGACGCGACCGACCCGGCCAAGGCCAAGGCTTTGCGCGAAAGCGCGCTGTTCTATGTCCGCCAGCGCACCCAGGACCTGCTGACGCAAATGGCGGTATCGGTGCAGGGTTATCTCGCGCTCGATCTGGTCAAGAAAAACAACGTCGAACTGGTCAAGGGCGTGGACCGCGCCAGCACCACCACCGTCGGCGCGCTGCGCACCGCGGTGACCGTGGCCCAGGCGCTGACCAACCAGCGGCTGGTGCTCGAACAGATCACCGCGCTCAATTCGACCACTGCCAATATCATCGATTCGACCAGCACCCTGCTGCGCGACCAGACCGGGCGGATCCACGAGCAGGCCGCCAGCTCGACCATCCCGGTCGAAGTGCTGCAGCGCGCCTTCCAGAACATCTATGACACGATGGACAATATCGACACCTTCAAGATCAAGGCGCTCGACAGCATGAAGCAGACGGTCACTACGCTGTCGGCCGAGCTGGAAAAGTCCAAGGGCTATATCGCCCGCTCCGAAGGCGCAGCGCAAGCCGCCAAGTCGCTTGAAGGGCCTTCGATCCTGAGCCTGGAGGGCTAAGTGGCCGGCGAAGCGCACCAGTCGGACGTGATCATCGGCGCCGCGCGGCGCAGCCTGGTCGATCAGCGTGCCGGTGGCCGCCGGGTGCTGCCGCAAGGGGCGCGGGCGATCAGGCGCGGGCACCTGGGGCGCAAGCTGCGCAACGTGGCGCTGGCGGTGGGCGGGATCTGGCTGGGGCTTTCGGTCGTGGGATCGATCATCGGCGGAATCGGCTGGGAAGGCCTGCTGCTGGGGATTGTCGTGACCGCGGGCGCGGTCTGGGCTTTCGGCAAGTATCCGCGAATGAAGCCGCCCACCATCGACGATCTCAATCCGATGCAGACCGACGTGCGCACGCTGGTCGGCCGGACCGAGCTGTGGCTGGAAAGCCAGCGCCCGGCCCTGCCCCAGCCGGCGGTGCAGCTGGTCGATCAGATCGGGCTGCAACTCGATGTGCTGGGCGCGCAGCTCGCCCAGGTCGATCAGGACCACCCCAAGGCCGGTGAAGTGCGCAAACTGGTGGGTGAGCACTTGCCCTCGCTGGTCCAGGGCTATCGCCAGATCCCCGACCACCTGCGCCATGAAGAACGCGCCGGATCGAGCCCCAGCAAGCAGTTCATCGACGGACTCTCGACGATCAGCGCCGAGATCGACAGCGTCACCCGCCAGCTGGCGATGGGCCCGATCGACAACCTGGCGATCAAGAGCCGCTATCTGGAATACAAGTACGGCGAAACAGGCGTGGACGGCGAAAGCCAGACCTGATGCGAATTCCGATCCCCCACAAACTCGGCCGCGAGGAAGCCCGCCAGCGCCTCCATTCGCGCAGCGGCGAGATTGCCGGGATGATGCCGGGCGGGATGGCCGATGTCACTGTCACCTGGCCGCACGAGGACCGCATGGAGCTCCAGATCGCCGCGATGGGCAAGACCGCGCAAGGCAGCGTCGAGATTGGCGATGACAGTGTGGTGTTCGAAATCGACCTGCCGGGCGGGCTGTCCTTCGTCGAACCGATGATCCGCAGCGCGGTTGAAGCCAAGGGGCAGAAGCTGCTGGGCTGACAAGCCGGGCAAGCAGGGGTTCAGGTAGCCACTGTCAGAGGCCGCGCATGAACCGCAAATTGCTCCTTCCCGCCCTGGCTCTGGCAGCGCTTTCACTCGGCGGCTGCGCTGCTGTTTTCTCCAAGCACCCGGTCGGCAATGTCGCCGTGCCGCAGCCGGCCAAGTCGGTTGAACTCAGCCGTTACCTTGGCCGCTGGTACGAGCTGGCGCGCTATGAACAGGGCTTCCAGAAGGACTGCGAGGGCGTGACGGCCGACTATGCCTTGCGCGCCGACGGCAATATCTCGGTGCTCAACAAGTGCCGCAAGCCCGACGGCAAGCTGAAGGACGCCAATGGCAAGGCCAAGATTGTCGACACCGCGACCGGGGCCAAGCTCAAGGTCAGCTTCTTTGGGCCGTTCTACGGCGACTACTGGGTGCTTGACCGGGCCGAGGATTACTCCTGGTCGATCGTCGGCGAGCCGTCAGGCCGGTATCTGTGGATCCTCTCGCGCGAGGCCCAGCCGGGCCAGGCCAAGCTGGATGCGCTGATCGGCAGGGCCAAGGCGCTGGGCTATGACACCAGCATGCTGCGGATCACCAAGCAGCCGTAGTCCAAAGGTCCTCTCCAGATTTGCGCAGCACATCTGGGGAGGTGGCAGACGCCGAAGGCGGCTGACGGAGGGGTAATGGCGATAGGGCACAGGCCCCTCCGTCATTTGCTCCGCAAATGCCGCCTCCCCATTTGGGGCATTCGCCAAAAATGGAGAGGATCTGAGGTTACCTTCCCCCGCTCAGCAGCACATCGACCACGCCGGGATCGGCCAGCGTGCTCGTGTCGCCCAGGTTGCTGACATCGCCCTCGGCGATCTTGCGCAGGATCCGGCGCATGATCTTGCCGCTGCGGGTCTTGGGCAGGCCGGAAGCGAAATGGATCACGTCGGGCGTGGCGATCGGCCCGATTTCCTTGCGGACCCAGGCCACCAGCTGCTTGCGGATCGCTTCGTCCGGCTCCTCGCCCGCGTTGAGCGTGACATAGGCATAGATGCCCTGCCCCTTGATCTCGTGCGGCATGCCGACCACCGCGGCTTCGGCGACCTTGGCATGGGCGACCAGCGCAGACTCGACTTCGGCGGTACCCATCCGGTGGCCCGAGACGTTGATCACGTCATCGACCCGGCCGGTGATCCAGTAAGTGCCGTCCGCATCGCGCTTGCAGCCATCGCCGGTGAAGTAGAGCCCCGGATAGGTGGTGAAATAGGTCTGGAAGAAGCGGTCGTGATCGCCCCAGACGGAGCGCATCTGCCCCGGCCATGACTGGCGGATGCAAAGGTTGCCCTCGGTCTGCCCGAACAGTTCGTTGCCCTCGGCATCGACGATCAGCGGCACCACCCCGAACATCGGGAAGCTCGCCGCGCCCGGCTTCATCGCGTGGGCGCCGGGCAGCGGGGTCATCATGCAGGCGCCGGTTTCGGTCTGCCAATAGGTATCGACCACCGGGCAGCGTTCATCGCCGACCACCCGCCAGTACCATTCCCAGGCCTCGGGATTGATCGGCTCGCCGACCGAGCCAAGCAGGCGCAGCGACTTGCGGCTGGTCGCCTTCACCCAGTCATCGCCCTCGCGCATAAGGGCGCGCAGCGCGGTGGGGGCACCGTAGAAGATCTCGACCTGGTGACGATCGACGATCTCCCAGAAGCGGGAATGCGTCGGGTAGTTCGGCACGCCTTCGAACATCACCGTGGTCGCGCCGTTGGCCAGCGGGCCATAGACCACATAGGAGTGCCCGGTGACCCAGCCCACATCGGCCGCGCACCAGAAGATCTCGCCAGGGCGGTAATCGAACACGTACTGGTGGGTCATCGCCGCCCAGGTCAGGTAGCCGCCGGTGGTGTGGAGCACGCCCTTGGGCTTGCCGGTCGAACCCGAGGTGTAGAGGATGAACAGCGGGTCCTCCGCGCCCATTTCCTCAGGCGCGCAGTCCGGCGAAACCGCATCGCGCAGCTGGTCCCACCAGTGATCGCGGCCTTCGACCTTGCCCACATCGTTCCCGACATGCCGCACCACCAGCACGCTGGTGACCGATGGACAGCTGGCCAGCGCCTCATCGACATTGGCTTTGAGCGGCACCAGCTTGCCCCCGCGCATTCCGGCGTCGGCGGTGATCACCAGATTGCTGTCGCAATCCTGGATCCGCCCGGCGAGCGCCTCGGGGCTGAAGCCGCCGAAGACAATCGAATGAATCGCCCCGATCCGGGTGCAGGCCAGCATCGCCATCGCCGCTTCTGGGATCATCGGCATGTAGATCGTGATCCGGTCGCCGCGCTTGGCACCCAGGTCTTTCAGCGCATTGGCCATCCGGCAGACTTCGCCGTGAAGCTCGCGGTAAGTCAGCTTGCGCTGCTGGGCGGCATCGTCGCCTTCCCAGATGATCGCAACCTCGTCGCCGCGCGTCTCAAGGTGCCGGTCAAGGCAATTGGCCGAGACGTTGAGCGTGCCGTCGGAGAACCACTCGATCCCGAAATCCGCTTCGCCAAAGGAACACTTGCCCAGCTTGGTCCACGGCTTGATCCAGTCCAGCCGGGCGCTCTCCTCGCGCCAGAATGCCTCGGGCTCCTCCAGCGCCGCGCGGTACTTGTCGGCATAACGCTCGGCATTGATAAAGGCACGCGCGGCCCATTCAGGCGTGACGGGATGGATCGTGGCCATGGCTCTCTCCGGATTCGTGCTTGAGCAGCAGTTAGGGACGCGCCAAGCCCAGCGTCAATCCTGGCCGCAAGCGATCAGAAGAAGAACTTCTGCTGCCAGTAGAAGGTCGAAGTGATCGGATCACCCGCACCGTTGGTGGCCGGGCGGAACCGCAGCCGCTCCATCGCGAGGCGGCAGGCGACCGCGTCGGTATCCGGAAAGCCGCTGCTCTTGTACACGCGGCAACCGGTGGCGCGGCCAGAGGGGCTGACCGTCAGCGCGAGGATGGTCGACTTGCCGATCCGCGCCTCGCGCCCGCCGGGTGGCAACGGGAAGTCCGAAGCGCGGTCGATCTGGCCCGAGATATGCGCGGCCTTGGTCGGCCGACCGCCGCCCGGCCCATTGCTGTCCCCGCCGCTGCCCGGGCCGCTGCCGGGCCCGCTGAGCCCGGTGCCTGCACCCTGGTTCGCCGCGCCCGAGGTATTGGCGCTGCCCGTGCTGGCCGCCTTGGGGGCCGGAGACTTGGCGATCGGCACTTTGGGCACGGGTGCCTTGACCTCGCGCGCGACGGCTTTCTTGCCGGGATCGCCGGCCTTTCCGGCTTTGGCCGGTTCGGGCGAAGGTTCGGGCTTGGGCGGCGCGGTGATCGTGACGGTAAAGGTTGAAAGCACCCGTTCGACGGCCTTGGCGGTGAAATCGGGAGCGAAGGCGCGAACCAGGCCGAGGATGGCCAGCACGTGAACCGCAACAACCAGCAGCGCCACGCCCACCCTGGTGCGTCTAGGCGGTTCGGGGTTAAAGTCGTCCGGATCGTCCATCGCCGGACTATGCCATCGCGTTGCTTTCGGGGCAAATCCTGAGCAGCTGCGGTTTGCATCGCCCCGCAGTGAAGCTATGACCGGGGCATGACCGACTGCGGCTCTGCCCTCTCTTTCAACCGGCGTCAGACGATCCTCGGCCTGGGGGTCAGCGCGATCGGCCTCTCGCTGAGCGGCTGCGCCGCGCGCAGCTCGCTGCATTTCGCCAACTGGGACAACTACCTGGGCGAGACCACGCTGGCCGATTTCAAGGACGCCAGCGGGATCGATACCAAGCTCAGCGTGATCGCCAGCGAGGATGCGCTGTTCGACCAGCTGAAGAAGGGCAGCGACGTGCCCGACCTGGTGATCGCCTCGAACCGGATGGTTGAGCGGCTGGCGGAAGCCGGGCTGCTCGCCACCTTGACCAAGGCGCGGCTACCGAACTTGCGCAACCTCGATCCGCGCTTTGCCGATGCCAGCTATGATCCGGGGCGCAAGCATTCGGTGCCTTACACCTGGCTGGTCTGCGGGATCGGTTATCGCAAGTCGGCGGTGCCAGTGCCGCCGGAGGGCTGGAAAGACCTGTTCGCCAATCCCGCCTATGCCGGGCGGATCGCGCTGCCGGGCAATCCCGCCGACCTGTTCAGGATCGCGGCACGCACTTTGGGCAAGGGTCCCAATGCGATCGCCGCGACGGACGTTCCGGCCTTGGCCGATCTGCTCAAGGCCCAGCTCCCCCGGATCAAGGCCTTCCACCAGGACGACGGGCAGGACCTGCTGCTGGGCAAGGAGGTGGACCTGGTCGCCGATTTCAACGGCGACCTGGCCCAGGTGATCCTTGAGGATCCCGATCTGGCCTTTGTCATGCCCGAAGAAGGCAGCGAGCTGACCTGTGACAACCTGTGCATCCCCAAGGGCTCCAGTGCGGCTGAAAACGCCCACCAGTTCATCGATTTCGTGCTGGGCGGGCAGGCCGGCAGCGGGATCTGCGAGACGATCCTCTATCCCACCCCCAACCTCGCCGCGAAAGCGATGATGGCGGCCGAATATCACGCCAGCCCGGTGCTGTTCCCGCCCGCCGAGCTGCTGGCCAAGAGCGACTTCGCGCGCTGGAATGCCGAACTGGACCAGGCCATGGACAAGGCCTGGAAAGGACTGCCTCAGCCCTTGAACAAGGCCGGATAGGTCACTTTCAGCTTGTTCACCTTGGGCACGTCCCAGCGCAGGATATAGGGGTGGCGCGGGTTCTTGCGCATGAAGTCCTGGTGATAGGCCTCGGCCGGGTAGAATGGCCCGCTCTCGATCTTGGTGACAATCCGCCCGCGAAACACCGGCTTGGCGTTGAGCGTCGTGATATAGGCTTCAACGAAAGTGCGCTGCTGGGCATTCTGCGGGAACACCGCGCTGCGATAGGAGCGGCCCTCATCGGGGGTCTGGCGGTTGAGCTGAGTCGGATCGTGAGCGACGAGGAAATAGACCCCCAGCAAGTCGCCGAGCGAGACCTTGGCGGGATCGTAAGTCACCCGGATCGCCTCGGCGTGGTCGGTTTTCTCCGCTGACACAAGGTCATAGGTCGCATCACCGGCAGAGCCTCCGGCATAGCCCGAAACCACATTGGTGACGCCCTTCACATGCTCGAACGTGGCTTCCATCCCCCAGAAGCAGCCCCCGGCGAGCACGATGGTATCGGCACGGGCGATCCCCGGCGCGGCGAACAGCAGCAGGGCGGTCAGGCTTGGTTTCAGCATGTTTGGTCTCCTTCGCCCCCTGGTTCGCTCAGGTTCCGCAATAGGTTACATGGGCCGGTGCACCGTCCGGCGCACCTTGAGCACAGCGCTCCATTCCCTCGCGAAAGTCGAACGGGCGGCTGACTGCATCGAGCAGCATCAGGAACGGGGCAAGGTCCCCGGCTTCGGCCTGGGCCAGCGCGGCATCGACCAGATGGTTGCGGGGGATATAGAGCGGATTGGCGGCATCCATCGCCGCCTGGCGCTCGGCCGGATCGCGCGGTTCTTCGGCCAGCCGCGCCTGCCAGCTTGCATGCCACTTACGCAGCACATCACGGTCGGTCAGATGCTCTTCAAGCGCCTCATAACCTCCACTGACGCTGTCCGGGAGTGCCCGGAACAGCTGGGTGAAATCGGCCTGCTGTCCTTCGAGCGCGGCGAACAGGTCTTGCGCCAGTTCGAAGTCGCCCTCGCGCTCCTCAAGCAGCCCCAGCTTGGCGCGCATTTCGCGCAGCCAGTGCGCTTCGTAGCGCGCGGGCCATTGCTCCAGCATCACCCGCGCCGCCTCGGTATCGGCCTGGTCCACCTCGGCGATCGCCTCGATCAGGGCCGAGGCGAGGCGATAGAGGTTCCAGCGGCACACCAGCGGCTGCTGGCCAAAGGCATAACGCCCGCCGCGGTCGATCGAGGAGAAAACCTGGGCAGCGGAATAGCCGTCGAGGAAGGCACAGGGGCCATAGTCAATCGTCTCGCCCGAGATCGCGACGTTGTCGGTGTTCATCACCCCGTGGACAAAGCCCAAGCCATCCATTTTGCGACCAGCCGCGCCTGCACCTCGCAGACCGCATCGAGCAGCGCCAAAGGCCGGTTCGCTTCATGCAGTCGCTCGGGAAAGTGGCGTTCCAGCGCATAGTTGGCCAATTGCTCGACCGCCTCGCGGCCCTTGTGCGCAGCGGCCCATTCGAAGGTGCCGACCCGCAAGTGGCTGGCGGCCACCCGGGTCAGCACCGCGGCGGGGTGCGGTTCCTCGCGCCAGATTCCCTCGCCGGTCGCGACCACCGCCAGGCTGCGGGTGCTGGGCACCTCCAGCGCGGCCATGGCTTCGGACATCACATATTCGCGCAAGGCTGCCGCGAGCGTACACTTGCCATCGGCCCCACGCGAGAACGGAGTCGCACCCGATCCCTTGAATTGCAGGTCGAAGCGCAGCCCATCGGGTGCGATCACTTCACCCAAGAGCAGCGCCCGGCCATCGCCCATCTGCGGGTTGAAGGTACCGAACTGATGCCCGGCATAGGTGAGCGCCACCGGCTCGCTCCCCGGCACCGGATCGCGGCCTGACAGCCACCCGGCGAGCACATCCTCGCCCGCTTCGCGCCCCGGCAGGCCCAGCCGCGCGGCCAGGGCGTCGTTGAACACCACCACTCTGGGTGCGGTCGGGGTCGCCGCCTGCCAGGGCTGGTAGAACCCCGCCAGCACCCGCGTCAGGCTGTTGTCGAACGACCAGAGTGGAACCGCGAGTGTCAACTTGGCCGCCTTGAAAGCCCCTCCCCGGTGGGGAGGGGTTGGGGTGGGGTTTCGCCCCGCCGAGAAGTGGGTACCCCCACCCAACCCTCCCCACCGGGGAGGGCCAAGAAAAGCGCGTCACTCACTTAGCCTTCTCCAACGACAAAGCGTTGATGCAGAAGCGCAGCCCGCTGGGGGCGGGACCATCGGGAAAGACGTGGCCCAGGTGCCCGTCGCAGACGTTGCAGACCGCTTCGACGCGGCTCATCCCGTGGCGGTTATCGAGGTGATAGCCGACCACGCCTTCGGCCACCGGCTCGCCGAAACTGGGCCAGCCGGTGCCGCTTTCGAACTTGGCCTGGCTGTCGAACAGCACGGTCCCGCAGCCCGCGCAGGCATAGAGCCCCGGCACGAACAGGCTGCACATCTGCGAAGAGAACGGTCGCTCGGTGCCCGCAAGACGCAGCACCTGGTACTGGTCAGCCGTCAGCACCTCGCGCCACTCCTCCTCGCTGCGCTCATCGCGGCGCGGCGGCGGGTTGGCCTCGCCGCGCGAAAGGCGGATCACATCGGTCCAGTCCATGTCCAGTCTCCCGCTTCGGTCCAGTCCGAGCCAGTTCGCTGCAGATATGGGGCCGGTTACAGCGAATGCCAAGCGAGCAAGGGATCACCGCGATCCTTCCCCTTGCCGAGAACCGCCAGAACGCCGTCCTCATAGGTCAGGACCACTGGACCTTGGTATAACCCAGGTGAAAACGGGCTCGCAGACGGGCGGGAGGCTCCGCCAGCGGAACCTCCCGCAAACGCAGTGTGCAGCAAAATCAAGATACAAGGTGGCAGACGCCGAGACCAAGTCGACCGAAGGTCAACGCGGCTGACGGAGGGGCCTTGGCGCAACCTCCGAGACCCCTCCGTCTCGTCCTGCGGACGATCCACCTCCCCTTTTGGGCTTCGCAAAAAAGGAGAGAATCTTCTGGGGCGGGGTTCAGGGTTCGGGTGGGGCTGCGCCGCCGCCGCCAAAGACCCGTTTGAGCACGCGCCGGGCGAGCAGCAGCAGCCAGACAGCGCCTCTCCCCCGGAAACAGTCCGGAGGAGAGGATGCGCAGGTTTTGTGATTGAAGCAAGGGCCCGATCAGAAGACTTCGAACAGCCCGGCCGCGCCCTGCCCGCCGCCGATGCACATGGTCACCACCGCGTACTTGGTGCCGCGGCGCTTGCCTTCGATCAGCGCGTGGCCGGTGCAGCGCGCGCCGGTCATACCAAACGGGTGGCCGATCGAGATCGAGCCGCCGTTGACGTTGAGCAGCTCGTCAGGGATGCCCAGCTTGTCCCGGCAGTACAGCACCTGCACCGCGAAGGCTTCGTTGAGTTCCCACAGGCCGATGTCGTCCATCTTGAGATTGAAGCGCTCGAGCAGCTTGGGGATCGCGAAGACCGGCCCGATGCCCATTTCGTCGGGCTCGGTTCCGGCCACCGCCATGCCGACATAGCGGCCGAGCGGGGTGAGCCCGCGCTTTTCGGCCAGCTTGGCTTCCATCACCACGCAGGCGCTGGAGCCGTCCGAAAGCTGGCTGGCGTTACCGGCGGTGATCACCCCGCCTTCGCCGACCACCGGCTTGAGGCTGGCGAGCCCTTCCAGCGTGGTGTCGGGGCGGTTGCAATCGTCCTTGGTAGCGGTGACTTCGTGGTAGGAGACTTCCTTGGTTTCCTTGTCCAGCACCGCCATGGTGGCGGCGCAGGCGACGATTTCGTCGTCGAACTTGCCCGCGGCCTGACCGGCGGCGGTGCGCTGCTGCGATTGGAGCGAGTATGCGTCCTGCGCTTCGCGGCTGATGCCATAACGCTTGGCCACCACTTCGGCAGTGCCGATCATCGGCATGTAGATGTGGGGATGCATTTCGAGCAGCTCGCGGTCAGGCTCGATGAACATCTTGCCCGCGCCGACCACCTTGGAAATGCTTTCCACGCCGCCCGCGACGCAGATGTCCATGTTGTCGACCAGCACCTGCTTGGCCGCCGTGGCGATGGTCATCAGGCCCGAGGAGCACTGGCGGTCGATCGTCATGGCGGGGACGGTGACCGGCAGGCCGGCGCGCAATGCGGCCAGGCGCGCGACGTTGCCGCCGGTCGAGCCCTGCTGCACCGCGGTGCCCATCAGCACGTCGTCAATCTCACCGCCCTCGAGGCCCGCGCGTTCGACCGCGGCCTTGATCGACCAGGCCCCCAGCGTCGCGCCGGTGGTGTTGTTGAATGCGCCGCGGCCCGCCTTGGTCAGCGGGGTGCGGGCGGTGGAAACGATGACTGCGTCACGGGACATGGGCTCTTCCTTTTCAGATCCAGATCCCCTCCCGGTTCGGGAGGGGCAGTGAGACTTGGCAGCTTGCTGCCTAGTCGCAGCGGGGTGGGCTTCAACGCCAGCGTCGAGCCCCCACCCCAACCCCTCCCCGCCGGGGAGGGGCTAACCAGTTCACACAAAAAACATCGTGATCCATTCGCAGATCAGCGCGGGCTTGTCCTCGCCTTCGATCTCGATGGTCACTTCGTTGGTCTGCTGCCACTGACCGGGGCGCTTTTCGACCAGTTCGAGCAGCTTGGTGTGGCTGCGCACGCGCTTGCCGGCGCGGACCGGGCTGATGAAGCGGGTTTTGTTGCCGCCATAGTTGACGCCCATTTTCACGCCCGAAACGCGCCCGCCCTCGGTCATCGCGCCCAGCACCGGCAGCAGCGAAAGGGTGAGGAAGCCATGCGCGATGGTCCCGCCGAACGGGGTCAGCTTGGCCTTTTCCTCGTCGATGTGGATGAACTGGTGATCGCCGGTGGCATCGGCGAACAGGTTGATGCGTTCCTGGGTCACGTGGAACCAGTCCGACGTACCGATCACTTCACCAACCTTGGTGCTGAGTTCCTGCGGGGTCATGGGCCTCTCCTTCACTTCGGAAAGGCAGTGTCATGGCCCAAGCCGCGCTGCGGTGCAACAAGGGCTATTGTGCCGCTACGGCATTGCCGGTCCGCAGCTGCGGCTTTTCGAAGCGGGGCCGTGCCTTGGGCGAATCGATTCGCTTGAGATACGACCACAGCCCGCACTGCAGCCCGATCAGCATGTAGCAGAACGGCTGGAACGCGATCCCGACGAAAGCCCCGCCCAGCATATAGACCAGCAGCGACTGCTGCAGGGCATTGGCCAGCGGCGCTTGCCAGGTCTCGCCCGGGCCGGTGCGGTTCTTCCAGCGGCTGCGGATCTTCTCCATCTGCCACAGGCCTGAGACCAGCAGCCACAGCCACAGGAACAGCCCCGGCCAGCCCTGTTCGCCCAGCATCTCGAAATAGCTCGAGTGATAGGCCCGCGATTTCTCTTCGACTTCGGTGACGTCTTTCGAGGTATTGTTGCCCTCGCCGGTGACAGTGACCAGCTCGACCTTGAGCTTGTTGCCGCGATAGGCATCGAAACCGCCGCCGAAAGGATGGTCCTTCACATAGTCGAGCGTCCACAGCCACACCGCCACGCGGGTCGAGGCGGACTGGTCGGCCTTGTGGTTCTCGATCGTGTCCATCCGCTTGGTGAAGCTTTCGGGCAGGAACGGAATGGCCACGGCTACCAGCGCGGCCATCAGCCCAAGGTAGAGGAACCGCCGCTTGACCGTGCGCAAGGAAAGCACGCCCAGCAGGCCAAGGCACAGCAACCCGGTGCGCGCCTGGGTGCCAATCGGGATCAGCGCGCAGGCAAAGATCAGTGCAATGCCGAACAGCTTGACCCGCCAGTCGGGCTTGAACACCGTCCCGTGCTTCATCAGCCAGACGATCAGCGGGATTACTGCGATCGACACCGCGGAAATGATCGAGCCTTCGTAGAGCCCGAAGTTGGTATCGAGCAGCAAACGCAGCGTCCCATAGCCGCCCCCGCCGCCGACCGTCTTGATCCCGCCGTTGATGATGATCGTTCCGACCGAAAGCACCAGAACCAGCGCCGCAGCCTCGATCCTGAGGCGCGTGCGCAGGGTCAGAGGCAGGAAGATCGCAAAAACCAGCGCTTTCCACACCCACGACCACTTCTCGGCCGCCTCGACCGGGAAATCGGCGAACATGGTGGTGACACCGCAATAGACCAGCAAGGCCGCGATGATCCCCTGGCGCATGGTGAAGCGGCTGTCGCGTTTGTCGTCGAGCAGCAGCCAGCCCATGAAGGCCAGCACGAAAGCCACCAGCGAAATCGACATCGAGGCGAGCAGGCTGTACGAAATCTTCTGCGGGCTGAGCGTATCGATATAGAGGAACGCCAGCACCCACAGGAAGGGCCTCCGGAACCCCAGCGCCAGGAAGGCCAGCGTGAAAAGGGTGATCGCCAGGTCAAGCACGTGGCCCGTCCTTTTCAGCGTCCTGTTCCTGCTCGCTGTCGAGATCATCGCGCTGCAACAGGCGCCAGCAGGCAATCGCCAGCAGGGCGTGAGTCAGCGCCAGGGAGAAATAGTCGATCATGTCACCGCGCGGCCTAGCAGAGCGGGGTTGACGCGCCGTTAAGCCTTCTGGGCCTAGAGAATGCGGCCATGACCCGGATCCTCCACGTGCTGGACCATTCCTTGCCGCTGCACAGCGGCTATACCTTTCGCACCCGTGCGATCCTGACCGCGCAAGCTGCGGCGGGGCTGGAAGTGCGCGGCATAACCGGCCTCAGGCACTTCAAGGATGGTCCCGATACCGAAGTCTGCGATGGCATCAAGTTCCACCGCACCCGCGGCGAGGCCAAGGGCCCGGCGGGCCTGCGCGAATGGCGCGAAGTGGGCCTTCTGGCCGAAGCGATCATCGCATTGGCGGCGGACTGGCGGCCCGATGTGCTCCACGCCCATTCCCCGGCGCTGTGCGGCAAGGCCGCGCTGATCGCCGGGCAGCGGCTGGGGATCCCCGTGGTCTACGAAATCCGCGCCTTCTGGGAAGACGCCGCAGTTTCGAATGGAACCGGCAGCGAAGGCAGTGTCAAATACCGGCTGACCCGCGCGCTGGAAAACCATGTGGTCGCCGGAGCCGATGCGGTAGTGACGATCTGCCAGGGTCTGAAGGATGACCTGGCCCAGCGCGGCACCGATCCGGCCAAGATCGCGATCAGCCCGAACGGGGTCGATCTGGCGCTGTTTGGCGATGCGGTGGTGCCCGATCCGGCGCTGGCGGCCCAGCTGGGGCTCGGCGGCGGCCCGGTGATCGGTTTCATCGGCAGTTTCTATGACTACGAAGGCCTCGACGACCTGATTGCGGCCATACCGTTGCTCACCGCGCGGGTGCCGCAGGCCCGGCTGCTGCTGGTGGGCGGCGGGCCGATGGAAGCGGCGCTCAAGACCCAGGCCGAGGTTAGCCCGGCGGCAGAGGCGATCCGCTTTGTCGGACGCGTGCCGCACAGCGAGGTTGAGCGGTACTACGCCCTGGTCGATGTCATGGCCTATCCGCGCAAGCAGAGCCGCCTGACCGACCTGGTCACACCCTTGAAACCGCTCGAGGCCATGGCCCAGCGCAAGCTGGTCGCCGCATCCGATGTCGGCGGGCACCGCGAGCTGATTACCCACGGCCAGACCGGGACCCTGTTCGCGCCCAACAGCCCGGCAGCCTGCGCCGCCGCTTTGGCCGATTTGCTTGAAGCAAGGCAAAGCTGGAAGGCCCTGCGCGAAGCCGGCCTCGACCACGTCCGGACCAATCATGACTGGGCGCGGAATGTTTATCGTTATCACGATGTTTACCAAAGGCTGTTAGCCCGATCCGTGAATTGCCGCGTCCCAGCCGCCGCCTGAGCGGTTGGAAACGAGGCGGAGGGATCGACTGACAGGGGTTTCAAGCAAGGTGGCCAAGCACAAGCGCAAGCCAGCCAAAGGCAAACCGATCACCGCCCACCAGCTGTTTCCGGCTGTCGTGGCACTGTGGTTCGGCGCGCTGTTCGGTCTGGGCAGCCTGGCGGTGCGGCCTGCGCTGCTCGAAGGGCTGGTGCTGGGGAGCCACCTCGACCTGGTGATCCCGGCCGCCGCGCCGCCCTTGGGCGTGACCGCGCGGATCCTGGTTGCGCTGATCCTCGCCGCGCTGGGCGCCATGATCGGCATCGCGCTGGCCCGCCGGATCGCCCGGCCCAAGCCGGTGGTGACCGAACGCAAGCGCTCCGGCCGCGACCTTGGCCGCAGCGAAAGCGCCGCGCGCCCGCGCTATGCCGATGCATCGACCCGCCCGCCGGTTCTGGCTGGCGGCGACTACGGCGATGAAGTCGCCAATCCGGGCGGAGGCGGCGTGCTTGCCAATCGGCGGCGTTCGCTGGCGATCGAGCACGAGGAGGAAGCATTCGTGCCCCACGAAATGGCCCCGCTGCCGGGCGGCAATCCGCAAGTCTTCGACATCTCCGAGCTGCGCATGGAAGAACCGCAAACGGCCCCTGAGCCATTCACCGGACCTGCTCCGGCTGCTTTTGCCCAGCCGCAACCCGCGCCGGTCAACCTCGACTGGTCGAACGCCGCGCCGCTGGCTGCTCCGGCCGCACCGATCGCCGCCCCTTCGGCAATCGAGGCCCAACGCCAGGTGTTCCAGGCCGAGCCCGAAGCTGCACCCCAGCAGCTGTGCCCGGCAACCGAAGCCGCCCATGCCGATGGTCGTCAGGTCTTCGGGATGAGCCCGCCCGCCCCGCCCAGCGAAGCGCCGCGCCAGATCTTCGGCATGGAAGTGACCGGCGACCACGTCGCGCAGGACGTGGTCAAGGCGGCCGGATTCAAGACCACTGTCTTTGAGCAGGACGAGCCTGAGCCGCTGTTTGGCCAGCGCCGGCCGCCAGTCACACCGCAGCCTGAAGCCCCGCTCGAAGCGGCCGTGTCCGCGCCAATTCCGCAAGCCTTTGAACCGGCGGCCGCAGCCCAGCCGATCGTGCCGCCGATGGCCGCTGCACCGCAAGCTCCGGTGCCCGAAGCACCGCAACCAAGCCCCGCCAATCCGGGGATCACCGACCTGGCTGCACGCCTTGCCGAATCGATGCGCCGCCGCCGCGCGGCCCGTGCATCCGAAGTTGCTCCGGAAATGCCGGTCGGCGAGGTTCAGCCGCCCGCCGCCGCGCCGCTCGAGCCCGCCCCAGCCTTTGCGCCTGCGCCTGTTCCGCAGAGCTTTGAGCCCGCCCCGGCCGCGGCTCCCGTGCCGCAGGCCTATCAGCCGCCGAGCTTTGCAGCTGCCCCCGAAGCGCCGCCTGCCGCTCCGGCCCTGCCGCGCGCCATGCAGCCGCTCGCGCTCGATGCTTTCATCGAAGAAGATACCGCGATCGATCCCAGTCTGCTGCCGCCGCGCCATATCGTGATGCCGGTGGCTCCGGTTCCGGCAGCACCCGCCGCCGTCTCGCCCGAACCCACTCCGCTTGAATTGGGCACCGAGGACGAGTTGGCCGAGGAACCGGGCGGCGACGAGAACTATGCCTCGTTGCTGGAGATCGCCCCGGCACGAAATCCTTTCGTGCGGATCGAAGAACCCGAAGCGGCCAGAGCCGAAGTCGAGCCGGTCGTGATCTTTCCCGGCCAGGCTTCTGCAGCTGCCGTTGCGGCACCGGCTGCACCTCTTGCAGCGGCACCCGAACCGGCTCCGTTCCGGCGCTTCGATGGTCCGGCCGCGGCAGGCCAGGGACAAGCGGTGGCCGTCAATGTCGCACCGCCCGCGGTCGAACAGGGCGAGGCCGAGCAGGCCTTGCGCGCGGCGCTTTCAAACCTGCAGCGGATGAGCGGCGCGGCGTAAGAAATTCGCCTGACGGCGGGCAACACCGGCCCGCTCCCCCGGCCCGACCACCCGTTTATGGTACCCTATGGGTGGTCGGGCCGGGGGAGCGGGCCGGTGTTGCATCGCTTGCGAACGCAAGCAAAAAAACAGCGCAATCCTGTTCACAGAAGGGCTTGGCCCTGGCCAAACCTTGCTTGTTTCTTTCGCAGTTGCAAAAACAGCTTCGTGTCGTCATGGGGGTCCATGGCGCAATTTTCACTGCTTCTCGCGGTGGGGACGGTTGCGCTTAATTGCTGGAAACCGGGGATTTGCGCGTCCGCGCGCGCGAATCGCCGCGTTTCGGCGCGACGACAGGATGGATTTCGACGATGGCATTTCCCAAGCCGCAGGGGCTGTACGATCCCGGAAACGAGCATGACGCGTGCGGTGTGGGCTTTGTCGCCCATATCAAGGGCGCGAAAAGCCACGGTATTGTCACCCAGGCGCTGGAAATCCTGAAAAACCTCGACCATCGCGGAGCGGTCGGGGCGGATCCCTTGCTGGGCGACGGCGCAGGCATCCTGATCCAGATCCCCGATGCGCTGTACCGCGAATGGGCCGGTGAAGTGGGCCTGAACCTGCCGACCGAAGGCGACTATGCGGTGGCGATGTGCTTCCTGCCGCAGGACCAGGCCGCGCGCGATTTCGTGATCGGGACGTTCGAGAAATTCATCGCCAAGGAAGGCCAGCGCCTGATCGGCTGGCGCGACGTGCCGGTGAACCCTGAGGGCCTGGGCAAGGCGGTGCTGGCCGAAATGCCGGTGATCCGCCAGTGCTTCGTCGCCCGCGGCGACAACTGCGCCGACCAGGACGCGTTCGAGCGCAAGATCCTGACGATCCGCAAGCAGACCCAGAACCCGCTGGCCTTGCTCGCCGAAAAGCACGGCATGCCCGGCCTGACCGAGCTCTACATGCCCAGCTTCTCGACCCGCACGGTGGTTTACAAGGGGCTGCTGCTCGCCACCCAGGTCGGCAGTTTCTATCGTGACCTTGAGGATCCGCGCTGCGTCTCGGCGCTGGGGCTGGTCCACCAGCGCTTCTCGACCAACACTTTCCCCAGCTGGAAGCTCGCCCACCCGTACCGGCTGATCGCCCACAACGGTGAGATCAACACCGTGCGCGGCAACGTCAACTGGATGAACGCGCGGCGCCGCACCATGGAAAGCGAACTGCTCGGCCCCGATCTCGACAAGATGTGGCCGATCATCCCGCACGGCCAGTCAGACACCGCTTGCCTTGACAATGCGCTCGAGCTGCTGCTGGCGGGCGGCTACAGCCTGGCCCACGCGATGATGATGCTGGTGCCCGAAGCCTGGGCCGGCAATCCGCTGATGGATGCCGGGCGCCGCGCTTTTTACGAATACCACGCCGCCTTGATGGAGCCGTGGGACGGCCCGGCGGCGGTCGCCTTTACCGACGGCCGCCAGATCGGCGCGACGCTCGATCGCAATGGCCTGCGCCCCGCACGCTTCCTGGTCACCGATGATGACCTGGTGGTGATGGCATCGGAAAGCGGCGTGCTGCCGATCAAGGAAGACAACATCGTGCGCAAGTGGCGGCTTCAGCCGGGGCGCATGCTGCTGATCGACTTTGCCGAAGGGCGGATCATCGAGGACGAGGAACTGAAGGCCCAGCTTGCGGGCGAGCACCCTTACGAGGACTGGCTGGCCCACGCACAGTACAAGCTCAAGGACCTGGACCTGATCGAGCCCGAGCTGGCCGCTTTGCCGGTGGAGAGCACCAGCCTTTTGGATCGCCAGCAGGCCTTCGGCTATACCCAGGAAGATCTGTCGCGCTTCCTTGAGCCGATGGCGACCAATGCCGACGACCCGCTGGGTTCGATGGGCACCGATACCCCGATCGCGGTGCTGTCCAACCGCAGCCGGCTGTTGTTTGACTATTTCAAGCAGAACTTCGCGCAGGTCACCAACCCGCCGATCGACCCGATCCGCGAGGAACTGGTGATGAGCCTGGTTTCGATGATCGGCCCGCGCCCCAACATGCTGGGGCGTGAGGCGGGCACGCACAAGCGGCTCGAAGTCGACCAGCCGATCCTGACCAACGACGAGGTCGCCAAGATCCGCTCGGTCGAAGCCGCACTGGATGGTGCTTTCCGGACCGAAACGATCGACATCACCTGGGACGCTGCCAGCGGGGCCGAGGGCCTCGAAATGGCGCTCAAGGAAATGTGCTGGGCCGCGACCGAAGCGGTGCTGCAGGACAAGAACATCCTGATCCTGTCCGACCGCGCGCAAGGCCCGGACCGGATCCCGATGCCCGCGCTGCTGGCCACTGCGGCGGTGCACCACCACCTGGTTCGCCAGGGGCTGCGGATGCAGACCGGCCTGGTGGTCGAAACCGGCGAAGCGCGCGAAGTGCACCACTTCTGCGTGCTGGCGGGCTACGGCGCCGAAGCGATCAATCCTTATGTGGCCTTCGAAACGCTGGAAGAGATCCGGGTCCGCAAGGGCCTGCCGCTCGATGCCAAGGCGGTGCAGAAGAACTACATCAAGGCGGTCGGCAAGGGGATCCTCAAGGTCATGTCCAAGATGGGCATTTCGACCTACCAGAGCTATTGCGGCGCGCAGATCTTCGACGCGGTGGGCCTCGCCTCCAGCTTCATCGACAAGTACTTCACCGGCACCGCGACCACGATCGAAGGCGTGGGCCTCGCCCAGGTGGCCGAGGAAGCCGTGCGCCGCCACCAGGCCGCCTATGGCGACAACCCGATCTACAAGTCGATGCTCGACGTGGGCGGGATGTACGGCCTGCGGCTGCGCGGCGAAGAGCACGCCTGGACTGCCGACAATGTCGCGAGCCTCCAGCACGCGGTGCGCGGCAACAGCTCGGACAAGTACAAGGCCTTCGCGCAGTCGATCAACGACCAGTCGAGCCGGATGCTGACCATCAGGGGCCTGATGGAGCTGAAGAAGGCCGACCGCCCGATTGACGTGAGCGAGGTTGAACCGGCGAGCGAGATCGTCAAACGCTTCGCCACCGGGGCGATGAGCTATGGCTCGATCAGCTGGGAAGCGCACACCACGCTGGCGCAGGCGATGAATGCGATCGGCGGCAAGTCGAACACCGGCGAAGGCGGCGAAGATCCGGCGCGGTTCAAGCCGACTGCCGATGGCCGCAACTTGCGCAGCGCGATCAAGCAGGTCGCCTCGGGCCGGTTTGGGGTGACCACCGAATACCTGGTCAATGCCGACGATATCCAGATCAAGATGGCCCAGGGCGCCAAGCCCGGCGAAGGCGGCCAGCTGCCCGGCCACAAGGTCGACAAGACCATCGGCGCGACCCGCCATTCGACTCCAGGCGTCGGGCTGATCTCGCCCCCGCCGCACCATGACATCTATTCGATCGAGGATCTGGCGCAGCTGATCCACGACCTCAAGAACGTCAACGGCGGCGCGCGGATCTCGGTCAAACTGGTCAGCGAAGTCGGCGTCGGCACGGTGGCAGCGGGTGTGTCCAAGGCGCGCGCGGACCATGTCACGATCTCGGGCTATGAAGGCGGGACCGGCGCTTCGCCGCTGACCAGCCTGACCCACGCGGGCAGTCCTTGGGAAATCGGCCTGGCCGAAACCCAGCAGACCTTGCTGCTCAACAACCTGCGCAGCCGGATCTGCGTCCAGGCCGACGGCGGCCTGCGGACTGGGCGTGACGTGGCCGTGGCTGCGCTGCTTGGCGCGGACGAGTTCGGCTTTGCCACCGCGCCCCTGATCGCGGCGGGCTGCATCATGATGCGCAAGTGTCACCTCAACACCTGCCCGGTCGGCGTCGCGACGCAAGACCCGGTACTGCGCGCGCGCTTCACCGGCCAGCCCGAACATGTGATCAACTACTTCTTCTTCGTCGCCGAAGAACTGCGCGCGATCATGGCCGAAATGGGCTTCAAGACTGTCGCCGAAATGGTCGGCCGGGTTGACCGGCTCGACAGCCGCAGCGCGGTCCATCACTGGAAGGCCAAGGGCGTCGATCTGGCGCGGATCCTCTATCAGGCCCCGCTGGGCGACAGCCCCTCGCTCGGCTGGTCGGGGACGCAGGACCACGCCCTGGACAAGGCGATGGACAACGAACTGATCGCGGCTGCCGCCGATGCGCTGGACAAGCAGAGCCCGGTGCTGATCGAACGCAAGGTGATCAACGTCAACCGCACTTTGGGCGCGATGCTTTCGGGCGAAGTGGCGCGGCGCTATGGCCATGCCGGGCTGCCCGACAACACCATCAAGGTCAAGCTGACCGGGGTCGCGGGGCAGAGCTTTGGCGCCTGGCTGGCCCACGGCGTAACGCTCGACCTGACCGGCGATGCCAACGACTATGTCGGCAAGGGCCTGTCGGGCGGGCGGGTAATCGTCCGCCAGCCGCCGCATGTCGAGCGCGAGGCGGGCGACAACATCATCGTCGGCAACACCGTGCTCTATGGCGCGATCGCGGGCGAAGCCTTCTTCAACGGCGTCGCGGGCGAACGCTTCGCGGTGCGCAATTCGGGCGCGGTCGCGGTGGTCGAAGGCTGCGGCGATCATGGCTGCGAATATATGACCGGCGGGGTGGTTGCAGTACTGGGCAAGACGGGCCGCAACTTCGCCGCAGGGATGTCGGGCGGGATCGCCTATGTCTATGACGAAAGCGGGCGTTTTGCCGATCTGTGCAACCTGGCCCAGGTCGACTTGCTGCCGATTTCGCCGGAACGCGATGACGAAGACGGTGCCGGCAGGCCGCAGCAGCGCACGATCAGCGCCAGCAACCCCGGCATGGGCGACATGCTGCGCCACGACACCGAACGGCTCAAGGTGCTGCTCGAGCGTCACCACCTCCACACCGGCAGCAAACGCGCCCGCGCGTTGCTGGATGACTGGGCGGGGACGCTGGGCAAATTCGTCAAGGTGATGCCGCGCGATTATGCGAAGGCGCTTGGGCAACTTGAGGCCGAGCGGCTTGACGCTGCCACGGTAGCCGCGGAATGATCCAGCAGCTCACATCGGACCTCAAAAGCCCTTCCCCATTGGGGAAGGGTTGGGATGGGGGTTCCACGCCGGCGGTGACGCTCGGCTTCGCCTCGCTCCCCCACCCCCAACCCCTCCCCGCCGGGGAGGGGAGAACATTGCTTGCAGGGATTTGACATGGGCAAGGAAACCGGCTTTCTCGAGCTAGACCGCCAGGATCGCACTTATGCCGATCCCAAGGAACGCGTGCACCACTATCACGAATTCGTGGTGCCGCCCGCCGCGCCCGCGCTGCAGGCCCAGGCCAGCCGCTGCATGAATTGCGGCATTCCTTATTGCCACAACGGCTGTCCGGTGAACAACATCATCCCGGACTGGAACCACCTGGTCTATGAAGGCGACTGGCGCGCCGCGCTCGACGTGCTGCATTCGACCAACAATTTCCCCGAATTCACCGGGCGGATCTGCCCCGCGCCGTGCGAGGCGAGCTGCACGCTGAACATCACCGACCAGCCGGTGACGATCAAGTCGATCGAATGCGCGATCGTCGACAAGGGCTGGGAAGAAGGCTGGATCCAGCCGCAGCTCCCCACCCGCCACACCGGCAAGAGCGTGGCCGTGGTTGGCTCGGGCCCAGCCGGCATGGCCTGTGCCCAGCAGCTCGCGCGGGCCGGGCATTCGGTGGTGCTGTTCGAAAAGAGCGACCGCGTTGGCGGCCTGCTGCGTTACGGCATCCCCGACTTCAAGCTCGACAAGCATTTGATCCAGCAGCGGCTGGTGCAGATGATGGCCGAAGGCGTCGAATTCCGCACCTCGGCCGAAGTGGGCGTGACCGTCTCGGTCGCCAGCCTGAAAGAGAACTTCGACGCGATCGTGCTGTCGGGCGGGGCCGAACAGCCGCGCCCGCTGCTGATCCCCGGATTCGAACTGCCCGGCGTGCGCTTCGCGATGGAATTCCTGACCCAGCAGAACAAGCGCAATGCCGGCGACGACGAAGTCCGCGCCGCGCCGCGTGGCTCGCTGACCGCCACCGGCAAGCACGTCGTGGTGATCGGCGGCGGCGATACCGGCTCTGACTGCGTCGGCACCTCGATCCGCCAGGGCGCGGCCTCGGTCACCCAGATCGAAATCATGCCGAGGCCCCCCGAAAAGGAAGACAAGGCGCTGACCTGGCCCGACTGGCCGATGAAGCTGCGCACTTCGACCAGCCACGAAGAAGGCTGCGAGCGCGACTGGGCGATCCTGACCAGGCGGGTGGTGGGCAAGAACAGCCAGGTCACCGGCCTGGAATGCGTCCGGGTCGAATGGGCGGGCGGCCAGATGCAGGAGATCGCGGGCAGCGAGTTCACGTTGCAGGCCGACCTGATCCTGCTGGCGATGGGCTTCACCGGGCCCAAGAAGCAAGGCCTGCTCGATCAGGCCAAGGTCGATCTCGACGCGCGCGGCAATGTCTTTGCCGACACCTTCAGCTATCGCACCAGCGATCCCAAGATCTTCGCCTGCGGCGACATGCGCCGCGGCCAGTCATTGGTGGTCTGGGCCATCCGCGAAGGCCGCCAGGCGGCCCGCGCGGTTGACGAGATGCTGATGGGGGTGAGTGAGCTGCCGCGGTAGGCAGCTGACTCAAAAGCCCTTCCCCGTTGGGGAAGGGTTGGGATGGGGGTACTGCGCCAGCGTCGAACCCCCACCCCCAACCCCTCCCCACCGGGGAGGGGAGCAACCTTTCGATCTCACACCTTCGCCGGCATGAACCGCGGGTTGCGCAGCAGCACGGCGGAAAGCAGCGGCATCAGCAGCGCCAGTTCGATCATTCCGGCAATCGCTCCGTAAGTCAAAATCAAGCGGTTCATTGTCGCTCTCCCTTCTTGCTCGATGCCGCAGAGCTAGCTGCCCCGCACCCGCCCCGCCATCACCCGGATGGGTGATTTGGGCCTGCTCACCCCACTCTACGGCAACAGATCCAGCTCGCGCGCCTTGCGCACCGCCTGGGTGCGGCTCTGGGCTTCGAGCTTTTCGAACAGCCGCGCTGCGTGGGTCTTGACCGTGTTGGGCGAGATGTCGAGCCGCCGGGCGATCACCTTGTTCGATGCGCCTTCGGCCAGCAGTTCGAGCACTTCGCATTCGCGCGGACTAATCCCGAGTGCGGCAAGCGCTTTGTCGTTGCGGACAAAGCCCGGCCCCGCGCGGGCGCGGGACCAGCCGGGTGCCGAGCCAGATGCCGAGGCCAGCGAACAGCAGCGCCACTCCCAGCACGAACAGGCTGGTCGGAATGAGATCGAGCGCATGGCCCAGCTCCAGCCCTTCGGCGACCAGGGCCAGGAGGGCCAGCACCGCACCGTAGATCGGGATCAGACGCGCCATCGCGCGAATGTGCCACGCAGCAAGGCCGGCCTCAAGACTGAGACCGGCCTTGCCGCAGGAAGATCGGCTATTCAGCGCGACAGGGCAAAGCGGCCAGGGCCAGTGATCGCGAGCTGGAGGAGGCCACCGGCGATCGCCAGGTTCTTCAGGAAGTGGATCATCTGGTTCTGATCAGCCAGCTGGTTGTGGAACAGCAGTGCCGCAACCACACTGAAACTGGCCAGCGCCAGCGCGGCACTGCAAGCGCGGTAGCCGCTGAGCAAGGCCAGACCGCCCAGCGTCTCGAGCAGGGCAGCGCCCCAGGCGGCAAGCTGCGGCGCGGGTAGCCCAGCCGAAGCGACATAGGCGGCAGTCCCGGCCGGATCGGCGAGCTTGGCGACGCCGCTCAGCAGGAAGATCGCGGCCAGCAGCACGCGTGCCAGCAAGGCCAGGGCATCGTTTGAAACGGGATTGGTCTGGGTATCGGTCATTTCGGTGGTATCCTTCTTTGTCGTGGCTTGATTTCAGGCCGCATCGACCAGAACCAGTTCGCTGTCTTCCAGCGCGGTGATTGCGATCACGGTTTCGCCGGCGATCGCCACTCCGTCGCGGGCCTGAGCTTCGACCTGGCCGATCCGCACCCGTCCGCTGGCCGGGACCAGGTATAGGTGACGGTCTGCGGTGGTGTCATAGCGCACCGTCTCGCCAGCCTTGATCAGCGCCCCGGCAACCCGCGCCCGGGCATGGATACTCAGCACATCCTGGTCCTCCGGCAAGCCTGAAGCCAAGGTTACAAACTGGCCGTGGCGGTCGGCCTTGGGGAATGGCCGGGTACCCCAGCCGGGCGCATGGCCGCGGCTGTCGGGCAGGATCCAGATCTGGAACAGGAGGGTTTCCTCGTCCTCCAGATTGAATTCGGCATGGCGGATTCCGGTCCCGGCGCTCATCACCTGGACATCGCCAGCGGCCGTGCGGCCCTCGTTCCCCAGGCTGTCACGGTGGGTAATCGCGCCCTGGCGGATATAAGTGACGATTTCCATGTCCTGGTGCGGGTGCGGGGGAAAGCCGCTTTGCGGGGCGATCAGGTCATCGTTCCAGACCCTGAGCGCGCCCCACTGCATCCGCGCAGGATCATGATAGTCGCCAAAGGAGAAATGATGGTGGGCGTCAAGCCAGCCGTGGTTGGCCGCACCGAGCGAGGAAAAGGGGCGAAGTTCGATCATGGCGTGTCTCCTGTTGGGGGCGAGATAGGCCTTGCTGCTTGATCGTGAAACTGCGATAAACTCGGTTCAAATGTTCAGGAAATCAGAACATGAACCTTGGCCAGCCAAGCATTGACCATGTCCGCATCTTCCTGGCGGTGGTCGATGCGGGCAGCTTTCACGGCGCCGCCAAGCGGCTGGGACGGGCGATCTCGGCGATCAGCTATGGTGTCGCCCAGCTTGAGGCGCAGCTGGCGCTGGCCCTGTTCGAGCGCGAGGGATCGCGCCGTCCGCAGCTGACCGCGGCGGGCCATGCCCTGCTCGCTTCGGCCCGCACGGTTGCCGGCGATATGGACGCGCTGCTGGCCAAGGCGCGCGACCATCACCAGGGGCTGGAGGCCGAGCTGACCCTGGCGATCGACGTGATGTATCCGCCCGCGGTGCTCGCCGCGCTGCTCAAGGATTTCACTCAGGCCTACCCGACGGTCGATCTGCGCCTGCAAGTCGAGGCGCTGGGCGGGGTCACTGCGCTGGTGCTTGATGGCCGGGCCGACTTGGGCGTGGCCGGTCCTGTTGCCAGCGACCTCCCCGAGCTGGAGCGCGCGATGATCGGGGCAACCGAGCTGGTCCCGGTGGTGGCACCGCTCCATGCCCTGGCGCGGATCGATCCGATCCCCCCGGGGCTGGTTCGCCAGCACTTGCAATTGGTCCTGTCCGACCGCTCGCCGCTGACTGAGGGGAAGGAATTCTCGGTACTGGGCACGCGAACCTGGCGGCTCGCCGACCTGGGGGCCAAGCACGCGCTGCTGCGTGAAGGGATCGGCTGGGGCAACATGCCGCTTCACGCGGTAGAGGCCGATCTTGCCTCCGGGAAACTGGTGCGGCTGGACTTGCCCGAAGCCCCCAGCGTGGACTATCGTTTCCATGCCTTGTGGCGGCGCGATTGCCCCCCGGGACCCGCGCGGCAATGGGTGCGCCAAGCGTTGCAGGACCGGCTCCGTCCGGCCCAGACCAGCATCCGTGCGGAGCCCTGAATCTTGCCTGCAATC
>PNJT01000007.1 GCA_013822005.1 Novosphingobium sp.
CGCGGCGGCGAGCACCCCGAAGCGCTGGCAGCTCTCGGCATGCTGGAAATGCACGACGGCGATCCGGGCACGGCGCTGTCCACTTTCGAGCGTTCGCTGGCGATCCGCCAGCACAACCCGCGCGCGTGGATCGGGCTCGGTCTGGCCAAGCTGGCGGGCCAGGACGCGGCCGCCGCCGCGCTCGATCTCGATCGCGGCGCGCAGCAGTTCGGCGATCAGATCGGTTCATGGATCGCGGCCGGCTGGGCGCACTACCTGGCGGGCGAAGTCGATGCTGCAGCACAACGGTTTGAGCGTGCGCTGGCGATCGACCACAATTTCGCCGAGAGCCATGGCTCGCTGGCCGTGATCGACGCCGCGCGCGGCGACAATGAGAGCGCCAGGCGCCGGATGCAAACTGCGCTTCGGCTTGACCGGCAGTGCTTTTCAGCAGTGATGGCCAAAGTCATGCTGGATGCGGCCAGCCCCGAGGAAGCGAAGGCGTTGTTCGACCAGGCGTTCAACACTCCGCTCAACGCCCAGGGCATGACGATTGCCAGCTACATGGTCGGGATGGTCCGCCCGACTTTGCACTGATTGTGCTTCAGCCCAGTTCGGCCAAGGCCAGGCTCAGCAGTTCCTGGCCTTGCTCGCTGTTTTCGAGCAGCTGTGTCACCCGGTCGGCGAGCGCCTGGAATTCGAGGCTGCTTGCCAGATCCTCGCCCAGCGATTCGGCCAGCAAGGTGCGGACGAAGGCACGTCTAAGGTCGCGTTCGGCGATGTCCCCCTGGCGGGCGAGTTGGCGCAGCGGGGCCAGCCGGTTTTCGCTATCCGTCCGGGTCGCACCAGCCGCACCGCGCGCCTCCGGCCCCTTGCGTTCACCAAGCTTCCTGAGCCGCTCCTTGAGCAGCAGGATGGCCTGATCGACGCGGCTTACCTGGGTCATCAGTTGAGACGCCGCGAGGTGCCGAGCAGGAATGACGTTGCCGACACCGCTTCGCCGTCTCCGCTCTCACTGGCGGTCGGGCCCTGCTCGCCCAGCAGCTCGCGGCAGCGCTCGATGATCAACTGCATGTCGCCATTGAGCGGGGCATTCTCGGCATTGACCTCCATCCCGGCGCGAAGGCTCTCGATACAGGGGGCAAAGCGATCGGCAACCAGGTGTTCAAGCCCCTCAACAAACAGCTGCAGGTAGTGTCCAGCGGGAAGGGCAGCCTTGAGCGGCTGCCAGCTGGCAAGCGCGGCATCAGCCTCGCCCGAAGTCAGCTCAAAGAAGCCCAGCTGGAAGCGAGCGATATGCAGCTCGGGATCGAGCCGCACTGCCTCGCGCAGCGCGGTGTGGGCGGCAATGAAGCGCTTTTCGCCGATCAGCATCGAACCCTTGAGGAAATGGAGCCGGGCGTCCTTGGGGAAATCGCGAAGGGCCGTGTCGATCGCGGCGATCCCGGCAAGAGTATCCTGGGCGGAAATAGCCAGAATCTCCTGGATTTGCGCGTCGCTGCAGCGGTTGTTTAGGGCATCGGTCATCGGAAGGCCTTCATCGACTTGCGCAATTTCTGAAGCGCGGACTTGTGCAACTGCGAAATCCGGCCCTTCGACAGGCCGAGGATTGCGGCGATCTGTGAGAATAGCAGATCGTTGAGGTAATGTTGACGGATAACCGTGCGTTCGGGTTCGGGCAGCTGTTCGACCCGCTGGCCCAGCACGTTGCGGGTTTCATGCCAGGCCAGGCTGTCAAACCCGTTGTCGCTGCGCCCCGCGAAATCGGACGGCGCATCACGGTCCTGGGCCGACAGCATCAATCCAAGAGCCAATTCGGTAACCAGCTCGGACAGCTCTTCGGTTGCCGAGCGTCCCCTGCTCTGCCCCTCGGTCAGCGAGTTCAGGCGTTCGCGCTCAAGCTGGCGGCGAAAGCGCAGCTGCGCACCGCGCTCGTCAAGTTGGGCCAGGCCATCGACGATCGATCCGGCGATCCGCGCCGAAGAGAACGCCAGGAAAGTCGAGCCGCGGACCGGATCGAACCGGTCGATCGCTTCGAGCAGCCCGCGGTAGGCAAATTGCTCAAGGTCCTCGACCAGATCCTGCCGCAGCCCGCTGCGCCGGGCGTGGCGGCGGGCGAGTGAACGGGCGAAGCGGCGATAGCGTTCGAACAGGCCTTCGCGCAGCAGTCCTTCGTGGGTCTCGTGGAAGCGCCGCCACAGTGCTGCTTCCTCGCGTTCGGGGCGAACGACCAGCGAAAGCCCCGCCCTGCGGCCCACCGCCTGCCGCACCGCCTGTTTCACTGGAAACTGCCCATGACGCCCAGCACCACCAGCGACCAGCCATCGATCAGCACGAACATCAGCAGCTTGATCGGTAGCGAGATTGTGGTTGGCGGCACCATCATCATCCCCAGCGCCAGCAGGACCGAGGAAACCACCAGATCGAGCAAGAGGAATGGCAGCAAGATGACGAAGCCGATTGTAAAGGCCGCACGCAGCTCGTTGATCATGAAGGCCGGAACCAGTTTGAGCGTGTCAACCTGCTCGGGCTTGTCGGGCAGCGGCTCGCGCGCGACGCGGTAGATCGCGGCCAGGTCGCTGTCGCGGGTCTGCGCCAGCATGAAGCGCCGGAATGGCTGAACCCCGCGCTCGGCCGCCACTTCAAGCGAGATTTGTGCGTTGAAATAGGGCTGGACCGCCTGCCGGTTGACCTCACCCAGAACCGGTCCCATCCCGAACAGGGTCAGGAACAGCGCCAGGCTGACCAGCACCGAGTTGGGCGGGGTTTCGGGCATCCCGAAAGCATGGCGCACCATCGACAGGACAATGACAATGCGCGTGAAGCCGGTCATCGCGACAATCACCGTCGGCACCAGGGCCAGGAACGCCAGCATCACGCTCGAGCGGACGATATCGCTCGATACACCGCCTTCGGCCGCCCAGGCGAGGTTCGGAATGGCAGCAGCGGCCAAGGCCCCCAACCAAATCGTCCGGCGCAAACCGGCACTCACGGCTGGTTCTCCGGTTTGGCCGCGCGCCGTTCGAGCAGTTCAACGCTGCCGACCGTGCAGACCAGCAGGTATTCGACATCGTCGCAGCGCACCAGGCACAAGTCGGCATGAGGCGAGATCCGGCGGCTTTCGATCGTGCGAATGCGTCCGTTCGCGCCCAGTCCGATCCGCAACTTGTCGGCCAGGCCCTTGGGCAGCGACTTGCGGCGCAGCACCGCCAGCACCAGCGCCAGAACTACCAGGCAAACAATCAGTGCCAGCACGATCCTGACCCCCGATATCTCGACGCTGCCGCCCCCGCCCAGCTGCTGGGCAAGCACCGCGCCTGGCGCAAGCAAGGCCCAGACAGCAACCAGGGCGGCGGGAAGCTTCATTTGTCCGCGATTTGCTGGATGCGGATCCCGAAGTGGTCGCCCACCGCCACCAGCTCGCCATAGGCGATCACCACGCCATTGAGGCGCAGTTCGATCGGATCGCCCAGCTTGCGGTCGATGGTGAAACTGTCCCCGACCGCCAGCGCGTTGAGTTCGCCCACCGAAATCGTGGTGAGACCCAGATAGGCATCGACCTCGACCTGCAGTCCGTCGAGCACCGACTGTGCGATCCCCGACCCGTTTTTCGCGCTTGCTTGCGCCTTGCTCATTGCCGTTGCCCTCCCAGGGCATCCATCGAAACGGGTGCCGTCATTGTTACCCGCAGGCCTTCATCGCCTTGCGCAAGTCTTGCCGCGCCGTGCCCGGCGCGGTGTCCTTCGATCACCACCGGCAGCGCCTCGTCGGTCTTGCTGGTGAAAGCGATCACATCTCCCACTTCGAGCTGCGCCAGATTGGCCGCGCTGAGGCTGGTTGCGCCGAACTGCAGGCCCAGCCGGCACCGCTCCTTGGCCAGAGCCGTTGCCATCGATCCCAGCTCGGGAATCTTGCCGCTGCGAGCCGCACTTTGCCGAAGCCGGTTAAGCGCCCCCGGGGCAAGTGCGAGCGCCAGCGTCCAGCTCCGATCGGCGGGGGCAAGGGTCAGGCAGGTCTCAAGTGCCGGAGCGACCGGTCCCGAGGCGTGTTCCCTGGGCCCCCCGGAACTGGCGCCAAGGCGGCTGGCCAGATCCGCACAGGCCCTGGCCGCCACTTGTTCGAACACTTGCTGGTCAACCGGGTTGGATTCGTCACCCAGCCCGGCACAAAGGGCCTGGCCCAGGCTGGTCCGCGCGGCGGCTTCGCAGCCGACCTGGACCGTTTCGTCGCCGAACCACGCCAATTGGCGCAGTGCACTGCGCGTTGCCGGGCCGACTTGCGCGGAAGCGCTTCCAGCGAGCCAATCTGCCAGCCAGGGCGTCGAAAGCTCGGTAAGCACAGCCGCCACATCCGCCGGGCTGGCCGGCGGCAACCAAGGCACAACTTGATCGTTCATCCCTGACCGCGGATCCCGAACAGCTGCTGGATCATGTCGTTGGACACCGAGATGATCTGCGAGGAGGCCTGATAGCCCCGCTGGATCAGAATCAGGTCGCCGAATTCCTTCGACAGGTCGACATTCGAAGCCTCAAGCCGCCGCGACAGAACCTGGCCGACGCGCGGGTCGTCGCTGGCCAAAAGCTCGACATCGGCACCGTCCTGGGCGGTGAACTGCCCGGCGGTTTCCTGGCGCAGCGAACGCGGATCGCGGAACGTCGCGATCGCCACCGCGCCCATCTGCTTTTTCTCGTTATTGGAATAGCCCAGTTCAAGCTCGCCCTTGGTGTTGATCGTGATCGAAGTGATCGATCCGACCCCGTATCCGTCAACCTTGGCGGCACGCAGAGTGGATACCGTCCCGGCCGAGAACGAGGTGACATTGGTGGCAAAGTCAAACTGCACGGCCAGGCTGTTGGCGGTGTCGGTGAAAGTCAGCAAAGAGGTTGTCGCGCTGGGCGCGCCAGCCACGAAACTCAGCGTCTGTTCGCCGATGGTTACCCCCTTGTCATCGACCACTTTGACCTTCCAGTCGGATGTCCCGTCGGTGCGGGTGAAGGTTGCCGACCACAAGTGCTTGGTCCCGGTGGCATCGTAAACCGCCATATCGCTGATCGAAAAAGTGGTCGCAGTTGATGAGAGGTTGTCGGCGAAGCTGACCTTGGTGGTGGCGACCGGCGAATTGGTGCGGTTGCCATCGATGCTGACCGGCACCGCGCGGCCCGAACTGTCGAGTACGCCCAGCCGCCATTCGCTGCCCGCCAGCACGATGTAGCCGTCCCTATCGACCTCGAAGTTGCCGGTCCGGACATAGCGCGTTTCGGTACCCTTGATCAGCACCAGCAGCCCGTTTCCGTCGATCGCCAGATCGAGGTCGTTTTCGGTCTGGCGCAGTTCGCCCGACTTGAACTGCAGGGCCGAGTCGAACAGTCCAACCCCGCCGCCCGAACCAAGCGAGCCGTTGCGATAGCTCAGTCCGCCCGAATCGCGCGCCATCTGGACATTCGAGAAAGTCACCGAGGAGGATTTGAAACCCAGCGAATTGAGGTTCGAAACGTTGTTCGAAACGCGCTGGATCCCATCCGAATAAGCGCGCAGGCCGCTGAGGCCGACATAGATTGCACCTAACATATCAGTTTGCTCCTCTCACCTGGGTGACGCTGACTGGGGCGATATTGTTGATCGTCTGGCCCGACGGGGTCCGGATGGTCAGACGCGGATCGCCGTTCTGGAATGTGATTGCGCTGACCGTGCCCGAAATCACCCCGGCACCGCCATTGGCCGAGATATCGACGACCCGGCCGATCAACGCAGTCGATTGCAGCGTGTTCTGCGAAACCAGCAAGGCTTGCAACTTGTCCGACATGACCTGGCCCTGCTGGATCTGGGAAAACTGCGCGAGCTGCGAAACAAACTGGAAGTTGTCCATCGGCTTCAGTGGATCCTGATAGGTCAGCTGGGTCAGGATGATCTTGAGCAGCGATTCGAAATTGAGCCCGAAAGCGTTGGTCGCGGCGGTTGCGGCGGTCTGGTTCGACGCCGCGGCTGCGCCGCTCTGAAACGCCAGCGGAACCAAGGCGGCACTGGTTGCGGCAACCTGCATCCTAGACAACTCCTGTAACGGGCCGCTCGCGGCCATTGATCTTGAGCTGGCGCAAGTGACGACCGGACAGCGCCAGTTCCTCGCGCGTTCTGCGCTCGAACTCGCTCTGGTCGGCCTCGCTCATGCCATCGGCACGCACCGCCAGCGCTGCTTCTCCCGCCTCTGCATTCAGGTTCACCACCACTGGCAAGTTCGGCAGAGGGCGCTGGAAAGTCCGGGGCGCTCCCGCCGGGTTTGACCTGGCGGCAAGGCTTGCCGTGGCAGGCAGTTCTAAAGCGCCCGCGACTAAGCCGGGCTGTGCCACGGTGGCGGTTCGGCCTGCGATAACCGCGATCGCCGCGCCAAGTCGCAACTGGCCGGGCCGGAGCGAGAGATTGTCGGCCAGACGTGCGTCTGCTGCAGCTGCGCCGCTGGCTGGCCCCAAACTGTTCGCCAAAGCAAAGCTATCCGTGGCAATATCCTGGGCAAGGGTCTTCGCCGCAGTGGAAGCTGATCGCGCTGCGGTGGCTTCTGTTGCAAAGGCTTGCGCTTCGCCGTCAAAGCCGAGCGCCTGCGATTGCACGGCTACCCCGGCCTGAAGCAAGGCCACATCGGCAAAAGCAACCGCTTCGCCGGTGCTTGACCGGCTCAAATCGAGATCGCCTGGTGCCTGCAATGAAGCAGCCAGCGCACCGCGTCCGCGCAAAATCTGCTCGAATCCGCCAAGATCGTCACAGTCGCTCATGCCTCGATCGAAGCCATCGTTCGCTTGGCGAGTGCGCACCACATTCGCCGACAGTGCTGACAATAGTCCGTTCACCGATTCGCGCCCCAAATCAACTGATCGACAACTTGCGTTTCTTGCCGCTCGGTTAGGTGTTTTACCATAGCTTTTCGTGCCTGCATGCCAACTTTGTTGATAGTGGCCTCGCGTGCCAGCGAAATGGCATGCTCGATGCGCGCCTTTTCTGTCAGGTTCTGCGCGATCGAGAGGTTGAGTTCTTGGGATTTGAGCAAATCCTGCTGCTCGACCAGCCAGGCCGCGCCCAGGCTGAACAGGCCGGGATCGGGGCGTCCGCTGCCCAGCAAGCGGCCCCATTCGCTTTCGGCCAAGTCGCGTTGCTCAGCCTGACGATCACGGGCCGCATGGGCCGAGCTTTCCTCGGCCATTGCCGCACGCAAGGAAGCTTCGGCGGCAAGTTTCTGCGCCTTGCGCAACTCACCCACCTGGGCAAGCCGGGCCACGGTCAAGCGGTCAGACATGGTCCACCGCCAGTCCTTGCAGCGCCCGGCTGGTTTCGGCGAGGGGAAAGCTTTCATCGCTGCGCTGGCGCAAGAAATCGTTGATTCGGGCGCGCGCCGCGATGGCCTGATCAAGCTCACGATCAGAGCCCGGCTTGTACATCCCGCTTTCAACCAGAATCCGCGATTCCTCATACCGCGCCAGCAGCGCCCTGCAGCGCTGTGCGGCCTGGCTTTGCGCGGCTGGAGCCAGGTTTTCGAACAGCCGGCTAATGCTGCGCAGCACATCCACCGCCGGAAAATGACCGGCCTGCGCCAGGTTGCGCGAAAGCACGATGTGCCCATCGAGCAGCGATTTCATCACTTCGACCAGGGGGTCGTCGGCTTCGTCGGTCTCGCACAGCACAGTGAAGATCGCGGTGATCGATCCGCCCGAACGGGCCGCTCCGCAGCGTTCGACAATCCGGGGCAGTTCGCGAAAGACATTGGGGGTATAGGCCCGCGCGGTGGGTGGCTCGCCGGCGATCAGCCCGATTTCGCGCAGCGCCATGGCCAGACGCGTGATCGAATCGACCACCAGCAGGACATGTTCCCCGCGGCTGCGCCAATAGTCGGCCAGAGCGAGTGCCTGATCGACCGCCCGCGCGCGCATTGGAGCCGCCTCGTCCGAAGTCGCCGCGACCAGGCTGCATCGCTCGCGCTGGCCGGTTTCTTCAAGCCGTCGCCACAGCGCCTCAACCTCACGGCCGCGTTCGCCCACCTGGCAGACCACAACGCGCTCACACTCGGCCTGTTCGACGATCTGTTCGATCAGCCGCGACTTGCCGACTCCGCTGGCAGCAAACACGCCGAGGCGCTGTCCGCAACCGACGGTGAGCATACCGTCGATCGCCCGCAAGCCGGTCACGAAGGGCTGCGTTGGCGTTACCCGATCAAGCACCGGCAAGAGATCGAACCGGCCTGAATCTCCCGCCGGACTGGCTTTGCCATCGATCGCTTCACCCAGCCCGTTGACCGCCCGGCCAGCAAATTGGTCACTGCAAGGGAACTGCTGGTGCGCCGGCAGAGCCTGGACCCTGTCACCCACCCGCAAGCTGGAGACCGGGGCAAATGGAACCAGCGCAATCCGGTCTTCGCGCACCGCGGCAACCAGCGCCCTGACCGGGCTTTCGCCGGATGAAGGAAAAACCTCGCATTGCATGCCAACCGAAACGTCGGGCCCGTCGGCTTCGATCTCGCCTGACAGGATCCGCCTGACCCGGCCTTCGAGCGGGAACGGTTCGAACTTTGCCAGGCGCTGCCCCAGCCCGGCCAGATCAAGGCTCGACAACGCTGGCCTCCAACTGCGCGATCACCGCGGCAAGCCCTGCCGACAACTCTAGCTGCGCGGCGCCAAGCTGCAGTTCGATCAGCGCCTGGCCCGGCGCGAGATCGGGATCGGTTTCGATGCTGGCTCCGGCTGCAAGTCTCTGACGCAACCGGGCGAGGGCTTCGGGGGCCAGCGCGCCGGGTGCGACGCGCAGCGCGGTGACTGACTGGGCCCTCAATTCGGCCAGCCTGCGTTCGATCGCGCGCGCCAGCCACTCAAGATCATGCCGGTTCGGTTCGACCAGCCGCGAGAGGGCTTCGGCCGCCAGCCGGGTGGTAAGATCGGCCTGGTTCTGGCCGAGACTGGCATCGAATTTCTGCCGGGCATCGCTGAGTGCCTTGGCGAGCACCGCCAGGCGGGCCTCGTCGTCGCGGACATGTTCGCGTGCAGCTTCCGCTTTGGCGCGCATTTCGGCTTTGCCCAATTCGGTCTGCCAGTCGGCGCGCAGCAGTTCGATCTGGCGCTGAAGTTCGTCGCGCTCGGCCTCGAGCCGGGCCAATGCAAGATCGCGTGGATCGGGCTTGGGCTCTTCAATTGCGGCCGAAGGCTCGGTCTCTGCGAATGCGGGCATCGCTGTGGCTGACCCTCCCAGTCGTGCTTCCCTGGCGGTAGTGGAGCCGCGCTTGTAGAGCATGCTCAGGCTCCGCCCTTGAGCGTTTGCCACAGGGCACCGGCCAGCGACTGCGGCCGGTCACCGGCGCGTCCGGGCGCAGACTTGACGAGGGAATCGTGGTCACGGACCGCTTCGACCAGCGCCTGGGCAGCACGTTGAGTCATACCGGGCGGAGTTAACCCCTGCCGGGCTTCGCTGGAGGCCCGGGTCAGACTGCCACTCATCCGCAGACGGCTCGTCGCCTCGATCATCGGCAGCAGTTTCTGCGCAGCCGTTTCGCCGAGTTCACCCAGCACAAATTCGCGCTCATCGGGGGCCAGCGCCGCAAGCTGGCCCAGCATGCTGCGCAGTTCGCCCGAGGGATTCACACCGCAGCCCCGGCTTCGTTCTCAAGCCGTTCGCGCAGCACTTGCGCGAATTCGGAGAGTTCGCCGCGGCGCTGCTGCTGCCTGCGGCGGTGCCAGAGCCAAAGCCCGGCACCGACTGCCCCCGCCAGTGCCAGCGAAACTGCCAGCCACCACCACTGCCAGATGAAACTCTGCGGCGGAGCGGGCGGCGGTGCAGCCCGGGCGACAACGGCCTCGTCGGTCACCGGCGCGGCCTGCGCGCTGCCATCGGGCGGGATCGGCCCGACCAGGAAGACCAGCGTATCGCCGCGTGCAGCATCCAGCTTGAGCGCTTCACCAGCGACCCGGCGGATGTCAGCCTGGCGACTTTCGTCGAGCGGCTGCTCGGTGGTCACCCGCAGCGAATAGACATAGTCCGGAACCCCGCGCGGGAGCGGATCGGACTTTGGCGGATCGCCCGGCGCAGGCCCTGTCGCCTGGGGAGCCGGGGCAGGTTGGGGGCGGTAGTTCAGGCTGAGGTTCAGGCCAAAGCGCAAATCGGGATGCGCCCGCGAAACCGCTTCGTTCACCCGTTTGCGGGCGTTCTCGATCACCGCGTCGCTGTTTGCGGGGGTATCAGGCGCGCTGATCGCAGCCGGACTGACCACCTTGCCGGTCCCATCGAGCACGGCCACGCCCTGGACCCCAAGATCGGGGATTGCTCCTGCAACCAGCCGCTGGATCCCCTCGACCGAAGCCGCCGAAAGCGCCTTGCCCGGTTTCAGCACCAGCGTCACCGAAGCCCGCGGGGCAACCTGCTCGCCTCTGAACATGCTGCGTTCGGGCAGGCCCAGGTGAACCCTGACGGTCTGGATCCCGTCGAACAACAGGATGGTGCGCGCCAGCTCGCCCTGGAGCGCGCGTTGGTAGTTGATCTTCTGGGCGAATTCGGTCAGCCCCAGGTCCGATTGGTTGAACAGCTCGAACCCGATCTGTCCCTTCATCGGCAATTCCGACCCGGCCAGCTCGACCCGCGCCCGGTCCGCTTCGTTCTCGCTGACGGCAATCGTTCTGCCCTGGTCCTCGAAGCGGTAGCCGATCTTCTTTTCGTCGAGCACTTTGGCGACATCGGCGGAATCGAGCGGGTCGAGCCCGACCAGCACCGGCACATAGACCGAGCGCAACAGCAGCCAGTACACCGCCAGCAGCACCGCGCTGACCAGCGCGGCGATCAGCCAGAACTGCTGCCGCGACAGCGCACTGGAGGTGCCTTGCGGCACCATGGGATCATCGCTTTCGGCCACGGTCAGAGTTGCATGCTCATGAAGCTGCGATAGGCTTCGGTCAGACGCTCACGCATTTGCACCGACATTTCTACTGCCAGCCGCGCCTCTTCGAGCGCGATCGTAACCTGGTGCACCGGGATCGTTTCACCCAGGGTATAGGCCTTCAACAGCGCGTCGGCGCGGGCAATCTTGTCGTCAACGCCTTGCAGGCCCTGGTCGATCAGCTGGGTGAAGCTTGGACCGGCGACTGGCGCGCTGGGCACCAGCCGGGCCGGCACTGCGCCTCCAGTCAGAGCCTGAAACGAAATCGGATCGATCGGAGCAATTGCCATATCAACGCCTCCCGATGTCGAGCGCGCGCATTGCCATCTGCTGAGCCAGCGAAAGCACCGTCAGATTGCTTTCATAGGACCGCGCGGTGCGCATCAGACTGACCATTTCCTGGGCATGGTCGATATTGGGATAGCTGACAAAACCCGCTGCGTCGGCTGCCGGATTGCCCGGATCATAGACGCTGCGCACCGGGTTGGGCCGTTCGACGATCTGTTTGACCGCGACTCCGCGCAGGCCTGTAATGGCCGTCCCTTGCTGCAGTGCTCCGGAAAAGTTTCCATCCGGCCCCGACACCAGAGCAAGCGGGCGATATCCGCCCTTTGCGGTGGTGGAAACGGTGTTCTCGTTCGCAAGGTTGAGGGCAATCACTTGCATCCGTTGCCATTCGACATCGAGCGCCGAACGGCTGATAGCGACTGGATCGACAGGCATCACCGGCCTCCGATCGCGGCCGAAGCGATTGCGAGCCGCCGCGAGGTCATGTCGGCGAGCGCGGCATAATGCATCGCATTGTTCGAAGCATCGACCAGCATCAGATCCTGGCGGGGCTCATCACCGGCCTGCAATGGCTTTCCAAGCCGGAACGCAAAGCGCAGCCCTTCAAGTGCGGCTGGCCCCTGTGCCGCAGCAGCGCGCAAGGACTGTTCGAAATCGAGCTCGACCGGCTGAAACCCGGGCGTGCTGAGATTGGCCAGATTGTAGGCCAGCGCAGCCTGGCGCATGTGCAACCCGTCAAGCGCTTTGGCCGCAAGGCTGATGGCATCGACAGTCATGTGGGGCCCCTCTTGGATGCTGTGTCTGCGGCGATCGCCGGTACCGCAAAGATGTCGCCGTTCGCGGCCTTGACGAAGAAGCGCTGGCCGCGATCGGCGGATTGCAGCGCAACAACCTGACGTGAGACCGAGGCATGGCCGACGGTCACCGACAAACGCACCGCCTGTCCTGCCACGACAGCAGCGCGCGGCGGCAGATAGGCGCGGCCGAGCTGGGCACCGGCGACCAGCGGCACGCGCGCGATAGCCAGGCTGTTGCGCCGGTTGTAACCCAACAAGGGCTCGCTGGGCTTGTCCGGGCACTCGACTGGCGAAACCTCGTCGGAGAAGACCGGGTCGCCTGCAACTTTATCGACCAGCAGCACGCGGCATGGCGCTGGAGCAGTGGCAGCAGCGGGCAGGGCTTGGGCCAGGATCAACAAAGCAAGCGACAAGAGCTACCTCCTGAGGCCATTGGCGACGCCGTAAAATTCATCCGCGGCGCGGGCAACCTGGGCATTGGCGGCATAGGCGCGCTGGGTGATCAGCAAGGCCACCATTTCGGCATTGAGATCGACGTTCGAGCGTTCAAGCGAACCCTGGACCAGAATGCCCAATCCATCCTCACCCGGCAGCGCGATTCGCAGACCCTGTTCGTCGGTGACTGCAAAGACCCCGCCATCGAGCCGTTCGATCGCTGCCGGATCGATCACCCTGGCCAGGCCGAGTTCGCCCAGCAGCGCTTCGCCGTCGCGGCCGGCCTCGGTCACATAGACCTTGCCGTCGCGGCCAATCCGCATCGCGGTGGCTCCCTCGGGCACTGCAATGCCAGCCTTGAGCGCAAACCCTGCGGCGGTGGCGAGCGTTCCATCCTCCATCACCCGCAAGGTTCCGCCGCGCCACAGCAGAGTTTTGCCGCCCGGGCCGAGCAGCTCGATAAAGCCGTTGCCATCAACTGCCAGGTCCAGCGGGCTTCCTGTTGCCTCAACCTGTCCCTGAGTGTCGAGCGCCGTTACCGACCAGGGCGAGACCCCGATCACCGACCCGCTCGAGGAAGTCGGCGAGCCCGCCTGGCTTGCCCCGACGAGTTCGGAAAAGCGGATATCGACGCGTTTGAAGGCCGGGGTGTTGATGTTGGAGATATTGCCCGCAAGCGTTTCCAGCGCGCGCTGTTCTGCACGCATCCCGATCATCGCGATTTCAAGCGCTCCGCTCACTTGCCGATACTCCCCAGTTGACTGGCCGCCCGGGCCAGCAAATCATCGCCGAGCTGAAACAGCTTCGCACCGGTTTCCGCCATCCGCGATGCCTTGTTGAGCTCCAGCATCTCGTCACCCAGTTCGACTCCCGAGCCCAGGACCATGCCCTGGCGCACCACGCCGCGATTCGCTGCCAGCGGTTCGGGCGATCCGGCCAGATTTGAAGCGGCTTCATCGAACAGGCCGACGCGGGCTTCGGGCTGGCCGGCAACCAGCACCGTGCCATCGGGCATGATCTGCGCTGCGCCATCGGAAACCACCAGGTCGGCAAGGTCACTGCCCTGCAGTGCGCGCCCGCGCATATCGACCAGCCGCCCATCAGCATCGCGGTGCAATTGCGCGGTTCGAACGAATTCCAGGCCCTTGCTGGAGCGCAGCGCCAAGGCCGCTCCGGCGTCGGTCGAAAGATCAAACGGCGCGCCAGTATTGGTCATCGCCAGACCCGCTGCCGGATTGACTTGAACCTCGCGCAAATTGGGAAGTCCGGACCGCAAATAGACTGTTTCGGAGAAAATGCGCCGAGCCTTGTAGCCGGGCGTATTCATATTGCTGACATTGGCGGCCGTAACTTCGATTCGCCGCTCCGCTCCGATTATCATGATGGCAGAAATCTCAACCAGGCCCGGCAAAACGCGATACTCCCCACCAAGATCACAGAACTTGGATGATAAGCAATTTGTGCTCCACTTCAATCGAAATCTATGTAGAAATACCTATGATTCGTGACTATCACCCTTGGCATGGCTGCGGTTTGCTCCGACAAGTCTGCCTCGTTGTCGATTCCAGCCAAAAGGCCGCACTATGACTGCGAAATGGTGTCATATAAGGAACGTGTTACCCGCTGTTGGCGCGTGCCTGTTGCTGGCCAGTCCTGCCGCGGCAGACGATCTCTACTTGTCCGGCCAGCCGGCATCGCTGGCCGCCGATCGCCGCGCTTCGCAACTGGGGGACACGGTCACTGTCGTGATCGTCCAGTCGGCTGAAGCCAGCTCAACTGTCCGCAATGTCTCGCGGCGATCGAACTCGCTGTCAGGCAGCGCCTCGGTCGGATCGATCAACGAAAGCGCCGACTTCGGCCTGGGCAGCAATTTCGACGGGCAGGGCCAGGCCACGCGCAGCGAGCGCTTTGTCACGCAAATGACCGCCAGAGTCTCGCAGATTCTGCCCAACGGCGATCTTGAGATCACTGGCAAGCAGCAGCTGAAGATCAATGGTGAGAGTACCACGGTCGAAGTGCGCGGAATCGTTCGGGCGATCGATATCGATGCTGAAAACCGGGTGCCGTCAAACCGGATTGCCGATGCCCAGATCAATTACAAGGGCAAGGGTTTCGTGTCGCGCAGCGCCAAGCAGGGACTGCTCGGCCAACTGTTTACGCTGTTCGGGTTGCTGTGATGAAGATTCTGGCTCGATTCGTTGCCCTGCTGATCTGTCTGACGCTTCCGGCCCAGGCTGTGCTGGCGCAGCAAGTGCCGGTCCGTGCGCTCGGCCGGTTCGACGGGTGGCGGGAAAATGCCCTGGTTGGTTATGGGATCGTTACCGGCCTCGCCGGGTCGGGGGATTCGCGCAACAATGCAGTGACCCGCCAGGCGCTCCGCAACGTGCTGTCGCGGCTGGGCACCGTGGTTTCGGAACAGGAGATTTCCAGTCGCAACGTCGCGGTGGTGATTGTCACCGCCAGCCTTCCGGCTTCCGCCAATGTCGGTGACAGGATCGACGTGACCGTTTCCTCGGTCGGCGATGCCCGTTCGATCGCAGGCGGGACCCTGCTGATGACCACGCTGGAAGGGCCGGACCGGCGGGTCTACGCCCTGGCTCAGGGGCCGCTGGTGGTCGGCGGCTACCAGTTCGATGCCCAACTCAACATGGCCCAGCGCAACCATCCGACCACGGGCCGGGTTGTTGGCGGCGCGACAATCGAACGCCCGGTTGATGCAAAGGTGGTCAATCCCGGGGGCGAACTTGCGTTCCTGCTCGCGCAGCCCAATTTCGAAACCGCGCAGAATATCTCGGATGCAATCAACCGCCGTTATGGCGTTGGTGTGGCCCGGGTGGAAAACGCCGACCGGGTTGTCATCAAGGTGCCAGCCGATGCCGGTGGCTTGCCCGCTTTCGCAGCCGGGATCGAAGGCCTGCAGGTCGCTCCGGCGCGGTCCTACCGGGTCGTGGTCAACGAGCGGACGGGTACGATTGTGGCTGGCGGCGACGTCATGATCTCGCCCGTCGCAATCTCGCAAGGCGATTTGCGCATCTCGGTCGAGACCAGGAACGAGGGTTCGCAGCCCTATTTCACCACAAGCCTGGCTGGCGATGTTTCCAGCCTGACCATCTCCAACACCCGCCTCGATGTCGAAACCGGCAAGAACGATGCGATGGTGCGGATGGGTTCGTCCACGGTCGGCGACCTGGTCCAGGCCTTGAATGGAATGAATGTCGATACCCGGCGGATCATCAGCATCTTGCAGGCGCTCAAGTCGGCTGGAGCATTGCATGCAGAGCTGGTTGTGGAATGAATAACATCATTGCGACGAGCCCGCAGGCTTCCAATTGGTGAGGAAGTCTGACTTGGGCTTTTGACCATGGAATTGGCTTGGAGAGCATTCCCAGCTTCGGCTACAACAGCAGCGTGTCGATCTGCCGCGCCTTCGGGTTCATCCGTGAGCAAGACCACCGATGGCACCCGCTTCGGCGGGCGGATGCTGAAGGATGTGGTGACCAAGGACAACACCTCATCCGATGTCTGGGCCGACACCGCCTATCGCAGCCAGGCCAACGAAAAATGGCTCAAAGCCAGGGCGGGTCAGCCGCATCCACCGCAGGAAGCCCAGGGGCAAGCCGATGCCGGATCATGTCCGGCGCGGGAATGCCACAAAGTCAAAGGTCCGTGCCCGCGTCGAGCACGTCTTCGCGCCGCAGAAGGCGGTCATGGGGCTGTTCATCCGCACCATCGGCATCAAGCGCGCCGAGACCAGGATCACGCTGGCCAATCTGGCCTGCAACATCCACCGCCTGATCTTCCACAAACGACGGGCAGCGATGGGATAGTTGCGCCTGGATACCGGAAAAACCGCTGGAAATCAGAAACAAGCGCGACCCAGTGGCCAGCGTTCACTCTGCCACCTCCGCCGTCGGCAGATAATCGCTCAGCTCAACAGGTTGATGGAGGTGCCAACTCCGGAAAATCACCCGAGAGCACCCCAAGCGCCTCGTTCACGATGCCCCGTATCGCCCGCAACGGATGCGAAGCTGGCAACCGCTGCTCCAGATCGACGCAGGAAGACAGCTCCCCCGACCGGCTATCCGCTCCGCGCATCGCGTCCTCGATGTTCAGCCAAACCCGCCCGGCTGAATCACAACTCCCGCGCCGATGCCAGCGACTTCTTCGGCAGCCTGCCAGGCGTTTCTGCAAGCGAAGGCAGTGCAGTCGAGGTGAGTCCGGTTCGGGGATGCTCCTGCTTTTCCAAAGAGGCGTTCGAATCTGCTTCCTTGAGTGAGGGATTCGAGCAGGAAGAGCTCAGATCCGAGAACTTGTCCTCGGATTCGCGCTGCTTGATATTGCGTGATCAGATCACCGGGTAGGTAGTTTCGGGAATTACGGTGACACCGCGTAATTCCACCCGGACCCGCGACGCCCGCAAAGGCCGCAACCCGCGCACCGGCGAAAGCGTCAGCGTGCCCGGCAAAGAGGTTCCCTGCTTCAAGCCCGGCAAGGAAATGCGCGCGCGTTTGAACGGGGATCGAGTATTTGATCGCCTGAGTCTTTGTTTGGTGCGCCAATCGCCTCCGCGATTGGCTTGCAACACCAGCCCGCTCCCCCTGCCCGACCACCCGTGACATGGTACCCTTGGGGTGGTCGGGCAGGGGGAGCGGGCTGGTGTTGCAAGGTAGGGGTGGATACTCCTACCGCACTGCCGTAAGGCAGAAAAAGCGCGGACGTGGCGGAATGGTAGACGCCGGGGACTTAAAATCCCCTGAGCCTTGCTCGTGTGGGTTCGAGTCCCACCGTCCGCACCACCAGCCCAAACCACGCAGACTCCCCTAGTCGCCCATTCAGTCGATCTTCGCCACGAATGGCTAGCAGGGTCCCCCAGCGCAGGCGCATTGGCTGGCCCGCGCGCGGAGGACCCCATGGCGGATCGGCGCAGCAAGGCAGCGAAAACGGGCGATCAGCGCAGCGGCCAACGCTACACGCTGCTGCTGCGCGCGGGAAAGCTGGTGCTGGAGGCGGGCGAGTACCTGTGCCTGGTCCGCGATGTTTCGGACCGTGGGCTCAAGGTCCGGTTGTTCCATCCGCTCGCAATCGACCCGGTTTGCGAGCTGGAACTGGGCAATGGCGAACGCCTGACCATCGAGCGTGCCTGGCAGCAAGGCGAACAGGCGGGCTTTCGCTTCATCCAGGCCCCGATCGACATTCACACCCTGATCGATGAAAGCGGCCCCTTCCCCAAGCGCCATTTGCGGCTGCGGCTGGATCCGCCCCTGCCGCTGCTGGTCGCCGCCCAAGGCCTGAGCGAGGCCGGCGTGCTGTGCGACATTTCGCAGCACGGCGGCGCGGTCGCGATCGAGCGGCGGCTGCCGATCCACGCGCAGGTGCGGATCCATGCGCCCCGGCTCCCCGAGCTTCATGCCCGGGTACGCTGGCGGCGCGGCGGGATGCACGGGCTGGTGTTCCAGCAGGGCTTCCGGCTCGACGAACTGGCTGAGCTGGCCTGGCGCCTGCAAAAACCACGCGAAGCCAGCGCAATCGAGCCAAAAACCGAGCGCGCGTTAACCAACGATTAGGCATTTTCCTTCACTCCTGCCGGCACATTCCAATTGGGGGCAAAATGTCTGTTGCTGGCTTCACTGGGGCGTCAAAGCGCGCCAAATCCCGCGAAAAAGTGGTCGATGTGGCGATTATCGGCGCGGGCCCCGCAGGCCTGACCGCCGGTTACCTTTTGACCAAGGCCGGCCTCACGGTCGCGGTGATCGAAAAAGATCCGGTCTATGTCGGCGGGATCAGCCGCACCGTGGAGCACGAAGGCTACCGTTTCGATATCGGCGGGCACCGCTTCTTTTCCAAGAGCGCGGCTGTCGTCGATCTGTGGAACGAGATCCTTCCCGACGATTTCATCCAGCGCCCGCGGATGAGCCGGATCTATTACGAGGGCAAATTCTACAGCTACCCGCTGCGCGCTTTCGAGGCGCTGTGGAACCTGGGCATTACCCGTTCGACGCTGTGCATGCTGAGCTTTGCCAAGGCGCAGGTCTTCCCGAACAAGGCGGTGAAGAGCTTCGAGGACTGGACGGTCAACCAGTTCGGCCACAAGCTCTATTCGATCTTCTTCAAGACCTATACCGAGAAGGTCTGGGGCATGCCCTGCGACGAAATGAGCGCCGACTGGGCCGCACAGCGGATCAAGGGCCTGTCGCTGTGGGGCGCGGTGGTCGATGGGCTGAAGCGCAGCCTCGGCCTCAACAAGCGGCCCAACGACGGGCAGGAAGTCAAAACCCTGCTCGAAACCTTCCGCTACCCGCGCCAGGGCCCCGGCATGATGTGGGACGCCGCGCGTGACAAGATGCAGGCCACCGGCAAGGGCGAGGTCCTGATGGGTCACGCGCTCAAGCAGCTCGCCCCAATGTCCTTTGGCGACGGCCAGGGCGGCTGGCGCATGACCGCAACGCATGACGGCGGCGAGGTTACGATTCTGGCCAGGCACGCCATCAGCTCGGCGCCGATGCGCGAACTGGCCGCGCGGCTGCACCCGTTGCCCGCGACCAGCCTCAATGCCAAGCAGCTGCGCTACCGCGACTTCCTGACCGTGGCGCTCAAGATCAAGTCCGACGATCTGTTCCCCGACAACTGGATCTACATCCACGACAGCAAAGTCAAGGTCGGCCGGATCCAGAACTTCCGCTCGTGGTCGCCCGAAATGGTGCCCGACGAAAGCGTCGCCTGCGTCGGCCTCGAATACTTCTGCTTCGAAGGCGACGGGCTGTGGTCGTCGAGCGACGCGGACCTGATCGAACTGGCCACCCGCGAGCTGGCCCAGCTGGGGCTGGTTTCGGCCGAGCAGGTTATCGGCGGCGCGGTTGTCCGGCAGGAAAAGGCCTATCCGGTCTATGACGAAGATTACGCCAGCCACGTCGCCGCGATGCGCACCGAACTGGAAGATCGCCATCCCACGCTGCACCTGGTCGGCCGCAACGGCATGCACCGTTACAACAACCAGGACCACGCGATGATGACCGCGATGCTGACGGTGGAGAACATCATTGCCGGGTCGCGGGTCTACGACACCTGGTGCGTCAACGAAGACGCCGAGTATCACGAAGCCGGAGCCGAGGGCGAACAAGTGCAACTGCCCGAAACTCGCCGCGAAGTGAGCGAAGATCAAGCCGCCGCGCTCGCCTCGGTGCGCGAAGTGCCCAAACGCATCGCTCCCGCCAAACGCCGCGACGCGGCCTGAGGAGAAGGGCCTTTCTGTATGATATTGACCCACCGTGACGGAGCCGGATTTGGCCCAGTTCAAGAAGCGAGGAAGGAGCTATGCGAGCATATAGTGACTGACGAGCGACGCGGAAATGGGCCAAATCCGGCCCGCCCCGGAGGGGTTGCCGCTGGAGGCCCCTCGGACAGCGTTGCGTCGCTGGCACGGGCAACCAGCCCGCGCTGCACGACGCGCCTTGCCGAGGAGCCTCCAACGGCAATCACGGTGGATCAATATCATACAGAAAGGCCCTAGCAATGCTGGCCTATCTCCAGCAACTGCGCCGGGTCGTGTTGCTGCGCTACCTTGGTGCCAGCGTGATCGCGCTGGGCTGCGACATGGCGAGCTTCCTCGCGCTGCTCGAACTGCGCGCCATGCCCGGCCTTGCCGCCGCGCTGGGGTACTGCGTCGGGATCGTGGTCCACTGGCTGGTTTCCAGCCGCAAGGTCTTTACCGATAACGTCGCCACTGTCGGCACGGCGCGCACGCGCCAGAAGGCGCTGTTCGTGGTTTCCGCGCTGATCGGGCTGGGCGTTACCACCGCGATCGTCGCGGGCGGCACCCTGCTGGGGCTTGATCCGCGGCTGGCCAAGCTGATCGCGGTCGGTGCCAGCTTCACCGTCACCTGGCTGCTGCGCGACATTGTCGTGTTCCGCCGGGACGCTGCTGCATGACCCAGACGCCGCGCGGCTTCTGGCCGAAGATCGTGCTCGCCTGGCTGGGCGTGGCTGCGGTGCTGGTTGTGCGCAACTGGGCGCAGATCACCAGCTTTCAGCTTGCCGATCCCGACGACGTACTGCGGCTGGTCCAGGTTCGCGACCTGCTGGCCGGGCAACCCTGGTTCGACCTGCACCAATACCGGATCGACGCACCGGCGGGGGTTGCGACCCATTGGTCGCGGCTGGTCGATGCGCCGCTCGCCTTGGTGATCTTGCTGCTGAAGCCGTTCATCGGACAAGCCGGGGCCGAGCTGGCCGCAGCGGTGATCGTGCCGCTGCTGACCTTGCTCTGCGCGATGCTGCTGACCGCGCGGATCGCGCTCAAACTGTTTGGCGAACGCGCCGCTTATGCCACTTGCCTGGTCTGGATCATGGCCCTGGCGGCGCTGACCCAGCTCCAGCCGATGCGGATCGACCACCACGGCTGGCAGATCGTCGCCGAACTGGCGGCGATCAATGGCCTGCTCTCGTCCAGCGCCAAACGCGGCGGGCGAGTGATCGGCATTGCGCTGGGCTTGGGGCTGTCGATCAGCCTGGAGCTGCTGCCCTTCGCGGTGCTGTTTGCCGCTGTGCTTGGCCTCAAATGGCTGCGCGATCCCGCGCAGCGCGGCTGGCTGGTGCAGATGCTCGCCAGCCTGGCGCTGACTTCTATCGCCGCGTTTGTCCTGACGCGTGGGCCTGTGTTCGACACGCATTGCGACACGGTGACCCCGACTTACCTGATCGGCTTTACCCTCGCCGCGCTGCTGGTCGGGCTGATCGCCCGGCTTGAAAGAACCTCGCCGCTAGTAATCGCGGCTTTGCTGGGCGGAGCCGCCATGCTGACCGGGGCCGCTTACCTGGCGCTGACCCCCACTTGCCTCGCCGGGCCCTTCGCCGCGCTCGACCCGCTGGTCCGCCAGGTCTGGTACAACAATGTCCTCGAAGGCCTGCCGGCGACCCGCCAGGACTGGCCCAACATGGTGCAGATGGTGGTGCCGCCGCTGGCCGCGCTGGTGGTCGCCGCGCTGTGCTTTCTGGGTGCGAGCAATGGCCGCCGCGAACGCCTGAGGGACTTTGCGCTGGTGCTGGCCGGATCGCTGGTGACTGCCCTGCTGGTCGCGCGCTTCAGCGCGGTGGCGGCAGCCGTCGCGACGGTGCCGCTGGGCTATGCGATCTCCGAATGGCTGCGCCGGGCGAGCGAGATGAAGCTGGCCGCGCGGCTGCTGGTCTTGCCGCTGATCATGCTGGTGCTGGTCCCGGGCTTTGCCGCGGGCAAGCTGAAGAACCACTTCGCCCCGCCCGCTGCCGACCCGCAAGGCGAGGTGCCGGTGCTGGGCCGCGGGTGCGGCCTGCCCGAATCGCTGCCCGCGCTGCAGGCTTTGCCGCCCGCCACGGTCTTCGCCCCGTTCGAGATCGGCCCTGCGCTGCTGCGCCATACGCAGCACAGCGTGATCGCCACCAACCACCACCGCGCCGCGCCGCAGATGGGCGATGTGATCCGCGCCTACACCAGCGAACCGGCCAAGGCTGAAGCCTATGTCCGCCAGCACAAGGCCGCCTATGTGATCGCCTGTGGTGACCTGGTCGAGGCGCGCAATTATGCCGCGATGGAGCCCAAGGGGCTGATGGCCAAACTGCTCGCCGGACAGGCCCCGGCCTGGCTGGAACCGGTGGCGCTGCCCGCCAGTGCCGGCAGTCTCAAGCTTTGGAAAGTCCGCCGCTAGCCCGGTCGGAACAGCAGTGCATCGCCATTGATGCAATAGCGTTTGCCGGTCGGCTTGGGGCCATCGTTGAACACGTGGCCCTGATGACCGCCGCAGCGACTGCAATGAACTTCGGTGCGGGCATAGCCGACATCCCAGTCGGTCGAAGTGCCGATCGCGCGCGGCAGGGGCTGCCAGAAGCTGGGCCAGCCGGTGCGGCTGTCATACTTGGTGGTGCTGGAAAACAGCGGCTGGGCGCAGCCCGCGCAGACAAAGGTGCCCTTGCGCTGTTCCTTGAGCAGCGGAGAGCTGCCCGGTGCTTCGGTGCCCTTCTTGCGCAGGATAAAATACTGCTCGCGGGTCAGCCGCTTTTTCCATTCGGCGTCGCTGTACTGAACCGCAAAGCCCTTGGCCTCGGCCGAGGTGCTGCCGCAGGCGGCCAGCACGGTAACCGCCGCACCGGCGCCCAGCCGGGCGAGCAGTGAACGGCGGGAAAGTTCGGTCATCCGGGCATCCTGTTGCTGGGCTTCGTCATGCCTTTGTTCGGTCAGACCTGCCCGACGGTTACACCGCCAGGATCAGAATTTCTCAATCGTGGTTTCCAGCGTGCGGAACCCGTGGACGAAGTTCGCCCGAACCCGCTCAACCTTGCCGGTGACATTCACCCGCATCCGCCGCTTGTGCATTTCTTCCATCAGGATCTTGAGCTGCAATTCGGCCAGCCGCGCGCCGACGCAGCGGTGGATGCCGTACCCGAAGGCGACGTGCCGCCGGGCATTCTCGCGGGTGAGGATCAGTTTTTCCGGTTCGGGAAAGACTTCTTCGTCATGGTTGGCCGAAATGTACCACAGCGCCAGCTTGTCACCCTTCTTGACCTGATTGCCGAACAGATCGGCATCTTCGGTCGCGGTGCGGCGCATATGCGCCAGCGGGGTGGCATAGCGGATGCATTCCTGCACCGCGTTGGGGATCAGCGATGCATCCTGCTCAAACAGCGCGCGCTGATCGGGGAACTTGTCGAGCGCGTGGACGATGCTCGACATGGTGTTGCGGGTGGTATCGTTGCCGCCGACGATCAGCAGGATCAGGTTGCCCATGAACTCCTGCGGGCTCATGTCCTTCATCGCGTCCGAATGGATCATCATCGAGATCAGGTCGCGGCTGGGCGGCTTGCCCATCCGGTCGATCCACAGCGTCTTGAAGTACTGCGCCATCTCGCCAAACACTTCCCAGCGGGTATCGTGCAGTTCCCTGGCAAAGGCCAGTTCGGTTCCGCCCGCCCAGTCGGACCAGAAAGTCAGCAGCCGGCGGTCTTCCCAGGGAAAGCCGAACAGGATCGCGAGCATGCCGGTGGTCAGCTCGATCGAGACCTTGTCGACCCAGTCGAACTCCTCGCCGATCGGCAGGCTGTCGAGCACGGCGGCGGTGCGCATCCGCACTTCGGCCGACATCTTTTCGATTTCGCCAGGCGTAAAGGCCGGAGCCACGGTGCGGCGCTGGCCGGTATGTTCGGGCCGGTCCATGGCGATGAACATCGGCAGGCGGCGTTCGGCCAGACGCTCCGGATCGATATCGGCCGGCGGATCGGCAATCGTGATCCCGCCCTTGTCCCACGAAGAGGAATAGAGCTCGGGCAGAGACTCGACATGCTGGATCGTCTTGACCGTGGTGACGTTCCAATAGGTGCCGTAGGGCGTGTCCTTGACCTGGTTGACCGGGGCCTTGGCGCGCATTTCGGCAAAGATCGGCTGCCAGCGGTCCTCGGCATAGATGTCAGACCGGGAAACATCCCAGGGATCGGTGTGCTTGGGAAGCTCCGGCGCGTGATCCTTGAGCCAGTTCTCAAACGCCTCGGTCACTGTCGGCGAGGTGCGGTATTTGAACTGTTCGGGGCTTGCTGCCTGGGTAGCCATCGTGAATCTCTCCCGTTTCGGCATCCGCTGAATGGATACGTTGCTTGGAGAGACTTATCCTGCCGGGCTTACCGAAATGTCAATAGCGCCTCGGTGAACTGCATGGACTGCGCGCTCAGGCGGGGGCCGGGCCCTTGCGCTGCCACCAGCGCCGCTTTTCGCGCCCGCCCGAGCCGCTTTGCATCACCCTGGTCTTGAACAGGCTGGCCCCCATCCGCACCAAGAGCGCCACCCAGACCAACTGCCAGGCAATCGCCGCGCCGTGGACCCACAGCGCATCGTCCTGCGCGGCCTTGGCCAGCATGGTGAAAGGCGATGAGAACGGCACTATGATCGCCGCAGTCTCGATCCAGGTCCCGGGCTGGGCAATCGCAAAGCTGGCGAAAAAGAAGTTGAGCAGCTGCAGCATGGTCACCGGCATCGACAGTGTTTGAACCTCGCGTACGGTGGTCGCCATCGATCCGATCGCGAGGAAGATCGAGCCGATCACCAGATAGCCCAGCGCGAAATAGAGCACGCCCAGGCCAAAGAACATCGGCCAGCCAACCGCCGGGGCCGGATAGTCGGTCAGGCTATTCCCGCTGCCCAGCCAGATCGCCCCGCCGAACAGGCCCCAAACGGTGATCCCGACCAGCGAGATTGCCAGCATCGCGAACAGCTTGCCCAGGAACACCGCGTCCATCGGGATCGCCGCGGCCAGCACTTCGATGATCTTGTTGCCCTTTTCCTCAACCAGATTGGACAGCACCATCCCGGCCAGGATCATCATCAGCATGAACAGCACCGTCTGACCGATCTGCGCCGTCGCCATCCGGCTCTGGCTCTGGTCCGCCTTGGAAGTGGCGATGCCCGAGAGAGCCACGTCCGGAAAGCTATCAGGCCCTTTGCCAGCAGCCTGTGCGGCGATCAGCGCGACCCGGCCCTGCCAGTCACCGATCCGCTCTTGCGGGCCGGTCAGGGTTGGTTTTTCGGGCGTGCCGGTCAGGATCGCGGCGAGGTTGGCCTTGTTGCTCTTGATCTCGCTCAGCGGATCGAACTGCTCGCCCGGAGCAAGCCGGCGAACCACCACAAGCTGCGGCATTGCCGGCCCGATCTGGGCTGCAAGCACACCATGCGCCTTGACCACCGCGTCGGTATCGGCCACGGACATGGCGACCCCCAGCTGCGGCCGCTCGGTGTTCTGCCGCACCTGTTTGCCAACCCCGCCAGCCAGAGCGAGCACGGTCAGCATGAACAGCGGCCCCAGCAGGAAGAAGAAGAAGCTGCGCGAAAACAGCACCGCCACGAAATCGCGGCGGGCCATGACGAAAGCGGCCTGCAGGGTGGACAGGCGTCCGGCGCGGGCTGCAGTGCTCATCGGCGGGCCTCGTCCTTGTCTTCTTCCAGCGCCCGGGCGGCGGCTTCACCGGCGATTGCCACGAAAGCATCGTGCAACCCCGCGCGTTCGATCGACAGCGAGAGGATCCCCGCTTCGCCTTCGATCAGCGCGCGCAGCAGCGGCTCGATCCCGCTTTCGGGAAGCGAGAAATACCAGTGGCTGCCTTCGCGGCGGACGTCCTGCGGCAGCGCTCCCCGCCACGGCCCATCCTGCGCGCGGGTTTCCAGCCGCACTTGCGGGCGGATCCGGTCGCGCGCCACATCGACCGGCCCGGCAAAGGGCACTTTGCCCCCGGCGATGATCGCCACTTCGTCGCACAGCCGTTCGGCATGGGCGATGACGTGGGTCGAGAAGATCACGGTGGTGCCCCTTGCGGCCAGCCCGCGCATCATCCGCTCCAGCTTGCCCTGGTTGAGCGCGTCGAGGCCTGAGAACGGCTCGTCGAAGACCACCAGTTTGGGTTCGTGGACCAAAGTACCGAGCAGCTGAACCTGCTGGGCCATGCCTTTGGACAACTGGCGGATCTGACGGTCGATCGCATAGCCCAGGCCATGCTCCTCGAGCAGTTCCTTGCCGCGCTTGCGTCCTTCGGCCAGCGGCAGCCCGCGCAGCGCGCCGAGGAAAGCGATCGCCTCATAGGCCTTCATCGAAGGATAAAGCCCGCGCTCTTCGGGCAGGTAGCCGATGGTATGTGCCACTTCGTGCGGCCGGTCGGTGCCCAGGATCCGGCGGACGCCTTCGTCGGGATCGATGATCCCCAGCAGCATGCGCAGCGTAGTGGTCTTGCCCGCGCCGTTGGGGCCCAGGATGCCATAAATTGCGCCTTCGGGGACCGTCAGATCGACGCCGTCAACCGCCGTGAACCCGTCGAACCGCTTGACCAGTCCGCGCGCCTCGATTGCAAGCGGCCTAACCGAAGGTACGTCCGCATTGCCGTGCATTTGCCAATCACCTAACTTCATGGTTCGCCGCGATAGTGGCAGCGCCGTGAACAGGAGCAACAGGAAGTTTGGTTAACGCGGCAGAAATTGCATCGCTTCACCGCGATCTGGCCGCCGAGGCCCGGCGACTGGGCTTCGCCGCCTGCGGAATTGCCCCCGCAGGCGAGGACCCCTTGCGCGCCAAGCGGCTGGAGCAGTGGCTGGGCGAAGGCAACCACGGATCGATGGACTGGATGGAGACGCGGCTGGAGCATCGCCGCAGCCCGCAGGGGCTGTGGGGCGAAGCGCAAAGCGTGATGGCCCTGGGGATGAGCTATGCCCCGTCCAGCGATCCCATGGCGCTGGCGGAGCGCCCCGACCGTGCGCGGATCTCGGTCTATGCCCAGGGCAAGGACTATCACGACACGGTCAAGAAGGCGCTCAAGGCGCTGGCGCGCTGGCTGGTCGAACAGGCCGAGCGGCGCGGACTGGGAGAGGCCGGAGTGAAAGTCTTCGTCGATACCGCGCCGGTGATGGAAAAACCGCTGGGCGCAGCTGCGGGTCTTGGCTGGCAGGGCAAGCACACCAATCTGGTCAGCCGCGACCATGGCTCATGGCTGTTCCTGGGCGCGATCTATACCACCCTGCCATTCACTCCCGACCCGGCGGGCGAGGATCGCTGCGGGACATGCACCGCCTGCCAGGACGCCTGCCCGACCCAGGCCTTTCCTGCGCCTTACCGGCTCGATGCGCGGCGCTGCATTTCCTACCTGACGATCGAGCACAAAGGCCCGGTCCCACTGGAATTCCGCAAGGCACTCGGCAACCGGATCTACGGCTGCGACGATTGCCTGGCGGTCTGCCCGTGGAACAAGTTCGCCGACACCGCGCACACCATGCAGGCCTTCCTCCCCCGTGCCGAACTCGCCGCCCCGCGCCTGGCCGAACTGCTTGCGCTCGATGACGCGGGCTTTCGCGCGCTGTTTTCCGGCTCGCCGATCAAACGGATCGGGCGGGACCGGTTCGTGCGCAATTGCCTCTACGCGGCGGGGAACAGCGGTGATGTCAGGCTGCTTCACATGGTCGAACAGCTCTTGACTGACCCTGATCCTGTTGTCGCCGATGCCGCGCAGTGGGCGAGCACGGAATTAGTTCACGCAGAGGCGCAGAGAAGAAAGTAGAGGCGCAGAGAAGACGCTCTTGCGGCGAAGCCGCTTTTCAATCGAACATTGCGTTTGCCGCAACGCCGGACGTTCTAAACCGCTTCGCGGGAAGGGAGACATCTCTGCGCCTCCCCTTTCTTCTCTGCGCCTCTGCGTGAACCCTTCTTATTTCACCGCGCCAGCAGGTTCCGGGCCTGGCTGGCGATCTGGGCCAGCATCGCCGGGGCCGGCGGCACTGCCACTTGTGCCCGGGCGATGACGGTGCGGAACTGGCGGATCGCCTGGGCTTGCTCTTCGGCCCAACGCTCGACCGCTTTGGCCGCTTCGTCCTTCTTGCCGGCATTGCGGCGCAGAAAATCGAGCCGCATCTGCTGGAAATCGCGGGCGAGGCCATTGACCAGCAGGCGCTCCCACGGGTCCGACGGGCTCATCCGTGCGGCGGTCTGCTGGGCCCAGTCGAGGCCCAGACGTGCGCCAAGATCGGTGAAAGCGGCGGTCAGATCGCGCGCGGCAGTGCCCTTTTCGCGGGCCAGCCGGGCGAGGCCGATCGCCCCATCAAGGTCGAACAGCCGGGCGACCATGGCCGCTTCGGCGGCCGGTGCCCCGGCCTCGGCCAGCATGGCCAGCATCTTGCCCGATTGCGCCTTGGCTTCGCTGGCGAGCAGCCGGCCAAGGTCGCCGGCAATCTCGCCGACCCCGCCTTCCAGCTCGGCGACCAGCTTTGAGGGCACCAGCGTGCCCGCCCCAACCCGCAGCAGGTCGGCCATGTGGTCGGCCATCGCCGAAGCGGCGCGGTCGAACAGCAGGATGCGGGCGGTTTCGCTCATCGCCGTGGTCTCGATCGCTTGCCAGATCGCGGGCATGCCGAGCAGGCGTTCGGCCGCGACGAAGGCAGCGGCGACTTGCGCCAGGGTAGCGCCTTCCTCTTCGGCCAGTTCGTAAGGATGGATCAGCCCCAGCCGGTTGACCATGCGGTTGGTCAGCTTGGTGGCGATGATCTCGCGCCGGAGGCGGTGTGCGAGGATGTCCTGCTTGAACTTGCCGCGCATCGGCGCCGGGAACTTGTCGAGCAGTTCCTCGTCCAGCCCCGGATCGTCGGGCAGCGCCGAATCTTCCAGCGCTTCCTGCAAAGCCAGCTTGGCTGAGGACAGCAGCACTGCCAGCTCGGGCCGGACCAGGCCCTGCCCGTCGGCGGCGCGGCGCAGCAGCACTTCGCCTTCGGCCAGCCCTTCGGTCTTGCGGTCGAGCTGCCCCAGCCCTTCGAGCGTTTCGATCAGGTGCAGGTGCGATGCGGTGGCCTTGGCCCCGCCGGCTTGCGCGATCGACAGCGCCAGAGCCTGGAGGCGGTTGTCCTCCAGCACCAGGTGACCAACCTCGTCGGTCATCTCGGTCAAGAGCTTGACCCGTGCCGCTTCGGTCAATCGCCCGGCCCGCTTGGCCCCGGCCAGCGCAATCTTGATGTTGACCTCGTTGTCCGAGCAATCGACCCCGGCCGAATTGTCGATGAAGTCGGTGTTGATGCGTCCACCCTTGAGCGCAAACTCGATCCGGCCCGCCTGGGTGCAGCCCAGGTTGGCGCCTTCACCGATCACGCGCGCGCGCAGATCGACGCCGTCGATCCGCAAGGCATCGTTGGCCGGATCGCCGACCTGGACGTTGTTTTCGGCTGCGGCCTTCACATAAGTGCCGATCCCGCCGAACCACAGCAGATCGACCTGGGCCTTCAAGATTGCAGTGATCAGGCTGTCCGGGTCGATCGCCTCAACCTCCAGCCCCAGCATCGCCTGCACTTCCTTCGACAGCGGGATTTCCTTCAAGGAACGGGCAAAGACCCCGCCGCCCTTGGAAATCAGTTTCTTGTCGTAGTCTTCCCAGCTCGAACGCGGCAGCGCGAACATCCGCGCGCGTTCCTTCCAGCTCTTGGCGGCATCGGGATCGGGATCGAGGAAAATGTGGCGGTGATCGAAAGCCGCGACCACCTTGATCGACTGGCTGAGCAGCATGCCGTTGCCGAACACGTCGCCCGACATATCGCCGCAACCGGCCACGCGGACCGGGTCCTGCTGCACATCGACGCCCATTTCGAGGAAGTGCCGCTGGACCGACATCCAGGCCCCCTTGGCGGTGATCCCCATCACCTTGTGGTCATAACCTTTCGAGCCGCCGCTGGCGAAAGCATCGTCGAGCCAGAAATCGCGTTCTTCGGCGATGGCATTGGCGGTATCGGAGAATGTCGCGGTGCCTTTGTCGGCGGCAACCACGAAATAGGGGTCTTCGCCGTCCCGGATCACCACCTGGACCGGATGGGCAACCTGGCCGCCCGCAATATTGTCGGTGATCGACAGCAGCGTGCGGATGAACAGCTTGTAGCTTTCCTTGCCTTCGACCAGCCAGCCGTCGCGGTCACGGCTGGGATCGGGCAGTTGCTTGGGATAGAACCCGCCCTTGGCCCCGGTCGGCACGATCACCGCGTTCTTGACCCGCTGGGCCTTCATCAGCCCCAGCACTTCGGTGCGGAAATCGTCGCGCCGGTCAGACCAGCGCAGCCCGCCGCGCGCGACCGCGCCCGAGCGCAAGTGGATCCCTTCGACCCGGCGCGAATAGACAAAGATTTCACGCCAGGGCAGCGGCTTGGGCAGGCCCGGGACCAGCGCCGAATCGAGCTTGAAGGCCAGCGCGTCCTGTCCGGCCGGAGCAAAGGCATTGGTGCGCAGCATGGCCTCGACCAGCGCGCGGTACTGGCGCAGCAGGCGATCGTCGTTGATCGCCGAAACCCTGGCCAGCCCTTCGCGGATCGCATCTTTTGCGGCAGCCTCGGCCTTGGCCCGGTCGCCCTTGAACGCAGGGTCGTGGCGCGCTGCAAACAGATCGATCACCCCGCGGGTCACCGCAGGAGCATTCTGCAAGGCATCGACCACGGTCGGGATGCCATAGGTCATTCCGGCCTGACGCAGATAGCGGTACCAGGCGCGCAGCCAGTTGGCCTCGACCGCCGAAAGCCCGGCGGCAACGATCAGGCGGTTGAAGGCATCGTCTTCGGCCTGGGCATTGAGCACATCGGCAATCGCCGCTTCGAGCGCTTCGGCGCGGGCCAGCAAGGCATTGCGATCGAGCCCGGCGGGCAGCTTGAGCGCGAAATCGTGGATCGTGCCCAGCCGACCCTCGTCAAGATCGGTCGGCACATCCTCGATCACCCGGAAGCCAAAGTTTTCGAGCGCGGGCACGGCATCGGACAGCGCGATCGCGCCGCTGCGCTGATAGAGCTTAAGCCGCAGCTCGCCCTCACCGGTGCTGTCGCTGCACAGCAGCCGGGCACCGCGGCGCGGGCCGTCCTCGCCCTCGTCGGCAATGCGCCGCAGCCGCGCGATATCGATGGCGGCTTCGGTCGCGCCATAGGCGCTGCGATAGGCCGGCGGGAAGGCTTCGGCGAAGCGCGCGGCAATGGCGGCGGCGCGCGAAGGCTCTTCGCTGGCGGCAATCTCGGCCTCGACCGCATCGGTCCAGCCGCGGACCATGGCCTGCAATCGCGCGTCGAGCTGGGCCTCATCGGGCACCGGCGCGCCGTCGCGAATGTCGAGCACGAAGCGGATCAGCGCCAGGCTGCTGCCTTCGACCTGAAGGCTCCAGTCCAGCACCGGGGCATTGGCGGACTGGCTCAGCATGTCGGAGATCGCCAGCCGCACCCCGGTTGAGAGCGCATCGCGCGGCAGCCAGACAAAGGCGAACAGGTGCCGGTCAAGCGGGGCCTGGACCAGCGCCAGGCGCGGGCGGGGCCGATCGACCAGGCTCATCATCGCCATGGCAATGCGTTCCAGATCGGCCTCGGAGAAACCGATCAGCAAGTCGTGCGGCAGCGCGGTCAGCGCATGGACCAGCGCCTTGCCGGCATGGCCGCTGGGATTGAAGCCGAACTTGGCCATCAGCTCGGCCAGCTGCGCGCGCATCCGCGGGATCCGGTCGGGCCCGGCGGCCAGCGCCGCGCTGGTCCAGACCCCGGCGTGAACCGACAGCGCCGCGACCTTGCCCTTGTCCATCACCGGCAGGATGAACAGATCGAGCGGCACGCGGCGGTGGACATTGGCAATCAGGTTGGACTTGATGATCAGCGGCACGCGCCCGCCGCTCTTGCCGACGCCCCCGAACCATTCGAAGGCGCGCGCATAAGAAGTGGCGGAAAGCAGCGACTTGGCGCTTTTCTTGCAGATTCCCAGCGCTTCGCTCTGGCTGCCATCGCGGTTGCGGGTGACGTGGCCCAGCTGGGTCAGCATCCCGTCCTTGAACCAGCGCAGCAGCGCGGCACCCTCGCCGTCGGCCAGAGCATCGGCATCGCTGCCCATGGCTTCCTGCATCCGCGGCCAGTCGGTCACCGCGGCGCGGACATCGGCCAGCGTCGCGGCCAGCGCTGTTTCCAGTGCGCGCCGGACCCGGGCATCGCCGCGTTCGGTCTCAAGGTAGATCATCGATTCGCGCTTTTCGCCCGCGGCGTGAGCATCCAGCACTTCGAGCAGCTTGCCACTGCCATCGCGCCGCACCGCGACGACCGGGTGGAGCAGGCGGTCAATCGCCAGGCCATGCGCCGAAATGGTCGCCGCGATCGAATCGACCAGGAATGGCATGTCGTCGTTGATCAGGGCAATCCGCATGAAGCGTTCGCTGGCCGCGCCCGCAATCGATTCGATCGCTACTCCCGGCTGGCCCGCTTCGCGCTGCGCGGCTGCGGCGAGAACAAAGGTGGCCGCCTGGTCAAGGCCATTCGCGGCAAAGGGCGGATCGCCCGGCAGCAGCGAAGTGGCTAGACGCCCTGCCAGGGCCTTGCTCAACGCGGACTTTGAACTCATTGCGAACGCTCCTCGGACGGGCTCCGACCCCATCGGTTCATGCTTGTTATTTTATTGCTAACACGGGTAGCATTTTTGCGCACTGTAGTGGCAAGACCTCTCGACTGCAACCACCTTGCCCCTAGGGAAATGGGCCTATTGCAACGCTTTTATCGTTAATTCGAGCGAACGGCGACGTGCCGCCGGATCGAAGGTTGCGCCCGAAACGATGATTTCATCCGCGCGGGTCCGCTCCACGATCCGTCCCAGGCTGGCGGCAACCGTGGCCGGCGATCCGACCGCGCTGACCGAGCGCATGTGCTCCAGCATGGCCAGCGCCGCCGGCGGCAAAGTGTCGCGATAGCCGGGTGCCGGCGGTTTGAGCCGTCCCGGATTGCCGCTGCGCAAAGCGACAAAACTCTGGTCCATCGAAGTCAGCAGCAGCGCGGCTTCCGCATCGCTGTCAGCGCACAGGACATTGGCGGCAACCATCACATGCGGATTGGCCAGGGCAGCGGAGGGCCGGAACTGGCGGCGATAGACCTCCAGCGCCGAATCGAGCAGATCGGGCGCGAAGTGCGAGGCGAAGGCATAAGGCAGCCCGAGCGCCGCGGCGAGCTGCGCGCCAAACAGGCTGGAGCCGAGCATCCACATCTGGACCTGGGCGCCCAGGCCCGGCGTCGCCCGGATCGGCAGTTCAGGCTCGCCCGTCAGCAGCGCGCGCAGTTCGACCACGTCTTGCGGAAACATGTCGGAGACCCGCGCCAGATCGCGGCGCAGTGCCTGGGCGATCCGCATGTCGGCCCCCGGCGCGCGGCCCAGCCCCAGGTCGATCCGCCCCGGGAACAGCGCATCGAGCGTGCCGAACTGTTCGGCGATCACGAAGGGGTTGTGGTTGGGCAGCATGATCCCGCCCGCGCCGATCCGGATCCTGGCTGTGGCCTTGCCGACATGCGCCAGCACCACCGATGTCGCGCCACCGGCAACGCCATCCATGGCGTGGTGCTCGGCCACCCAGAAGCGTTTGTAGCCTGCCGCTTCGGCGCATTGCGCGAGCTTGGCGGTTTCGGTGAGCGCCTCGGCCACAGTTCCGCCTTCGCGCACCGGGACCAGGTCGAGGACAGAAAGTTCGATCACCGGCCGGATTGTGCAGGCGGCGGCCCCAGCTGGTCAAGGTATCCTTGCGCGGTTTTCGCGGCCGGACTGCCGGGCGCGGCCTTGAGCACCGATTGCCAGCTCTTGCGCGCGGCTTCTTCGCGGCCTGACAGCACCGCAATCACCCCGGCTTCGAGCCCGATCTCTGGGTCAATCGGCATCAGTTCGGCGGCGCGTTCGATTTGCACCTGGGCCTCGCCCAGCTTGCCCATCCGTCGCGAGAGGGTGGCCGAAAGCAACCAGGCTGAAGCATTGGTTGGCACCATGTCGCGCGCTTCTTTGAGCGCGGCGGCAGCATCGTCGTTGCGGCCCAGCGCGACCAGTGCACGGGCGCGGTCGATCTGGATCACCCCGCCCAGCTTGGCGTCACGCGCGGCATTGGCATCGGCGCGGGCCAGATCGAGTGCCGCCAGCGCGCCGGCCATATCTCCGCTGACAATCAAGGCGTTACCGCCCATCGCCCCCAGCCGGGCGCGTTCGCCGCTTTCGTTGGCAGGAGTATCCTCGCGGGCCGAAAGGAACAGCGCGCCGGCCTCCGCCCAACCTTCGATCCGGGTCAGGGCGAGCGCCTTGCACTGCCTGGCCCCGGCGCGGTCGGCCATCGACTTGGCTTCGGCCAGCCAGACTTCGGCCACTTCGATCGCGTCGGCCGGGCGCAACATGGCGAGGTCGAGGCAGTCCTTGAGGCGGGCGGGCTGTTGAATCACGGGAGCGGCCTTCCGGCTGTGGCGATCGGGGAGCGGGGCTTGCGGCAGCGCGCCCGAGGGCCCGACCTGGGCGAGCAGCGGCAGCAGGAGCAGGGACAGCGACATCAAGAGACTCCGGGCAGCGCGGCCAGGGTATTGAGCAACAAGGCAATATCCTGATCGCGCGAAAGGCGGTGATCGCCGTCCTTGACCAGATGGACCTGCACATCGGCTGAACGCAGCTTGCCAGCGAGACGTAGCGAGACTTCCCACGGCACGTCGGGATCGGCCTGGCCGTGGATCAGCCGGACCGGGCAATCGATCGCAATCTCCCGGCCCAGCAAGCGGTTGGCCTGCCCGTCGGCCCAGAAGGCGGGATAGGTCGGGGTTGGATCAGGGCCATAGGCATTGTCCTCGAGCAGAATTTCGCCCGCAGCGAGTTTCGATTTTTGTTCGTCGTCAAAGCCCCATTCGGTGAAATCCGCCGCCGCCGCAATTCCGACCAGGCTATTGATTTGCAAGGGTATCTCAAGCGCCACCAAGAGCATCAACCACCCGCCCAGCGATGAACCCACCAAGCACACCGGGTGCACACAAAGGCTACTCAACAGGCACACCACGTCCCCGCGCCAGAGGCTCAGGGTGCCGTCGCGGAAATGCCCCTCGCTTTCCCCGCAGCCGGGGTAATCGAGCAGCAGACACTCACGTCCCTGACCCACCGCCCAATCGAACACGGCCGTCGCCTTGCTGCCCGCCATGTCGCTCATATAGCCCGGCAGGAACACCAGCGCCGGGCCGCTGCCGGGGGTGTAACGATAGGCCATGCGGCGGCCATCGGGCAGGGTGTGGAAGCGGGTCTGCGTCATGGCTCAGGTCCATGCCGCAAGCCCGCCCCTCAGTCACGCTGGAAGATCGTCTCGATGCTCAGTTCAAACAGATCGGCAATCCGGAACGCCAACGGCAGTGAGGGATCGTACTTGCCGGTTTCGATCGCATTGACGCTCTGGCGCGAGACGCCGAGCCGGTCGGCCAGGTCCTGCTGGCTCCAGCTCCGTTCGGCGCGCAGGACCTTGAGGCGGTTTTTCA